>JAESUM010000037.1 GCA_016763075.1 Pseudomonadales bacterium | reverse complement strand
GGTGCAGGAGTACGCGACACGATGGCTCTGGACTTACAATAATGAACGACCCAATATGGGCCTTGGCGGCATAACACCGATACAGAAATTGACGTTAGCAGCTTAACCTTCCATCTTTAGCTTCGGTTAAAAATGGGGGGATTACCTCTTCAAATAGGTTATTAACCAATAATAAAATAAGGCTTTCTTAGATACTAAGTAACCTACAGGCAGGAATTATACTACGCTACAATCGCGATGGCATCGCAAAAGAGTTATCGCCGCAAGGATGATGATAGTGGGCCACCCCAAGGTGGCGGCCGTAATAGCGAAGTCGATTTGCACGGCGAAAAACGGCGTCATGAGACCCACGAGCCCAAGACAGACGGTGACGCGCGACGGGCTAAAAAAGGGCCAGGCAAAGAGGCCAAGCTCTCTTACATGGGGCATACCGTCATGAAAAATCGCAGCGGCGATCGTTAAGGCCTGTGCCAGGCATGCCACCGGCAAGGCTGAACGGGACGTGGCGGCAGCAACACTTTCCGGGGGCAGGAAGCGAACGGTGGGTGCGGACAAAAATTACGACACCGCCGGCTTCGTGGCGGATTGTCGGGCCCTGAACATAACGCCCCACGTTGCTCAAAATGACAAACGGCCTGGCGGGTCAGCCATTGCCGGTCGGACGAATCGGCACGCGAGTTATAAAGTCAGCCAGCGAAATCGAAAGTGGGTGGAAGAGCCGTTTGGCTGAGGGAAATCCATTGGCTTAATCAGGCAGATGAAAGTCCGCAGTCTATCGAAAGTAAATAGTGTTTTTATGATGACGATGATTGGCTGGAATCTGACGCGCATGAGGTCGTTACAGGCGTAGTCTGCCTGTTGAGTAGGAATGCTTTAACAATGCGGATAAATGGCATAAAAAACCGGCACAAATTGTTATTTTGATCGAAAAACACAGCGTTAAACATCAATGACATCCAACGCTGTGTGAATTTCAACAGCCTGCTAGGGGGACAGGAGCATCCTTTTAGAACACCTTAAACAAACTGACAACACCAACATCAATAGAAGCACCCCATTCTTGGCGCCTTTTTTTGATCATAGCTGCTATTTATTGGAACTTCTTTTTCCGGCGCTTTCTCAAACCCATTCCGGCAAGACCAATAGAGAACAAAGCAAAAATAGAAGGCTCTGGAATTCCTGTAGGCGGTGGCGACGAGTCAAGTAAAGCGTGAATCCCGGTTGAACTGTAAGCCGCACTAATATCGACATCAATGATGGTGGCCGAATAGTTATAATTGAGAAGGTTCTGAAACGAATTGAAGCTGTTCAACACCATCTCATTCACATTCGTATCGGCATCAGACTCATACAGGATGTGCCACAAACTGCCATCGTAAGTTAACCCTGTGGATGAATAAGCTGCGCTGATATCAACATCGATGATGTTGGCGGTGTAATTATAATTAATCAAATCGTTAAGACTGTTAAAGCTGTTCATCACCAGCTCGTTAACATTGGTATCGGCGTCACTTTCATACAGAATATGCCACATACCATTTTCGTAGGTCATCCCTGTTGAACTATAAGCTGCGCTGATATCTACATCGATAATGGTCGCAGTGTAGTTATAATCGAGAATATCCTGAAAGGTATCGAAGGTGTTAAGCACTAATTCATTGACGTTGGTATCATTATTGGTTTCATAAAGTATGTGCCAGTCATCACCGTCATAGGTCAAGCCTGTCGATGAATAGGCGGTGCTGATATCGACATCGACAATGCTGGCGGAATAATTGTAATTAATCAGGTCGTTATAACTGTCAAAGCTGTTCAGCACCAACTCATTGACATTGGTATCGGCATCGGACTCATACAATATTTCGTAGGGCAGAGCCTGCGCAGTGACACTGAGAAGACTTGCAGCCGCAACAACGACACAAATAGTTAGACATTTTGCCATGGAGCCATTCACTCTTGGTGTTATTAACATATCTTCATTCCCCCGAATGATATCGCTATCTTTATAGTTACATCTGCAGCTGCCAGGCTGCCAGGTAATACCAAGCAATTGTTAAGCCAAAGATCCCATATATCAAAAAATCAAAGAGTTACATCGCATAAGGCATAAGGCATAAGGCATAAGGCATAAGGCATAAGGCATAAGGAACTGTAAAAAAAACTGACACTTTATGAGGGCTATTGCACCAAAAAGAGAGAAACTCCTGACACCGCGTAAGACTTTACCCCTGTTTTTGCGGGGTATTTGACGATATTCACCTCAAAATAACACTGTAAAATTTCTTGATAGCGCATAAGAAGTTGGTCGCTTTTCATCCGAATTGGGCTTTTATCCACAACGACATCAAAATATGCCCGAGGTATTCAGCGGTTTCAAGAGCAACATAGAAACAAAAATCCAACTCACTAAGATGACTTGCTTGAAGGATGGCTGCCTTAAGCGCTGGGAATTTTTCTGCAGTGCAGTTTAGATGATCTTGACACTTTCCCGCTGACGACGAACTGTACCCCAGCAGAAACAGGGAGAGCCATTAACCTTGCAGTAGCAAGCTCGGACACTTACCACCACCCCTACCCGTCATCAATGAATAACCCTGTGAGTGCCTGCTCGTTTCTGCGGGCCGTATAAACGAGTTGGTTTTTCACAGTTTAAAATCACCTAAGGTCAATTAGTGATGTTTCTTGCAGCACCCGGTGAAATACCCTGTATGCGTTTAAATGCTCTACTGAATGCGGCTTCTGAATCATATCCAAGTCGGCTCGCTATCTCAGCTAGCTGCAGATTTTCCTCACAGATCCACATCTGCGCTACGTTCATTCGCCAGCGCGAGACATATTGCATTGGTGATTCACCGACGACCTCTTTAAAGCGAGCAGCATAGGCAGAGCGTGACATCGCAACCTTTTCAGCCAACGCAGCTACACTCCACTTGTATTCGGGATTACGGTGTATCAGTAGAATCGACTGGCCAATCTGTTTGTCCTTCAACGCTGCCAACCACCCAGATTGCGCGGTCGGATCCTCTGCCATCCAGGATCGGATAGCCTGAATTACCAGAATATCCGCCAGCCTTGTAATGACCGTTTCGCCCCCTGGGCGCAGGCTACTGGCTTCTGCTGCCATCAATCGCAAAGTACTTTGAATCCAGCTCAGCTCCGGCGAACTCCAGGATTCTATACAGATAATCTTTGGCATCAGCTCTATCAGATGCCGGGCTGCGGGATGTGAGAAACGCACCGCACCGCAGATAAGAGTTGTCGCATCCCCACCGCCACCATACCGCAGTAATTCATAGCGTTCACTGATCTGCTGGCGAGGAAGATCAAACAGCTTTGCCGGAGGTAACTCAGGGTCGCTGGTGAGAATATGACCTTCGCCATCGGGCACCAGGGCAAAATCCCCCGGTTGCAGCAGTTTGCTTGTTCCATCAACCTCCAGCCAACATCGTCCACTATTCACCACATGAAACATCAGGCAATCCTTCATGGCTGGCAATTCAATCGACCAGGGTGCGCTGAGTTCAGAGCGAGTGTAAAACACACTGCTCATCCGTAGAAAATGTAATACCTCTCCAAGTGGATCCGCCGGAGGCCAATATGGCTCGTGGCTTTCAATCGGTTCTGATTGTCGATTCATGTTATTGATACCCCACCCAATACATACTAAACACCCAAATATTTGGACGAATAGGCATAATAACTAGAGAATATAGCATGGATACTCTAGCTTCAGCTCATTATATTGGTTTCGTAGCAAAACAACACTTTTATCAGCTAGCTAATCAAACAGGACACCAATATGACCCACTCAAGCAATGACTCACAAAACCCAAACAATACTCTGATTGTTGGCGGCACCGGCAAGACCGGCAGCCGTATCGTAGAGCGTCTAACCGCAGCAGGTGTGCCGGTAAGAATAGGCTCTCGAACCGGCACCCCCAATTTTGACTGGCTGGATTCAACTACCTGGGGGCCAGTGCTGGAAGGCATGGCCAATATCTACATATCATTTTATCCGGATCTCGCGCTTCCCGGCACCACTGACATCATTCGTGCTTTTACCGCTCAAGCGGTTCGAAGTGGTGCGCAACGCTTTGTACTCATTTCTGGTCGAGGAGAATCGGAAGCACAGGCCTGTGAAAAGATCGTACAACAGGCTGGAGTTAAATGGACCATTTTACGAGTCAGCTGGTTTTGCCAGAACTTCAGCGAAGGTTTTATGAAGGATATGGTTTTAAACGGCGCAGTTACTCTGCCACCTGGGGCTGTAAAGGAGCCCTTTATCGACATTGATGATATTGCGGATGCTGCGGTGGTTGCGCTTACCGAACAGGGGCACTCGGGGAAAATATATGAGATGACTGGGCCGCAACTTCTCACGATGACGGAAGCAGTTGCGGTTATATCCGACATAACCGGCAAGGAAATCCAGTATATACAGATATCCCCGGATGACCTGATGACGGGCCTGAAACAACAGGGCCTGCCCGCGCCATTAGTCAGTCTGTATCACTATCTATTTACTACGGTGCTAGATGGTCGTAACGCGCAATTGACCGATGGGGTTAAACAAATTCTGGGGCGCGATCCCCGTAGCTTCGAAACCTATACCCAGGCCGCAGCAGCGGCTGGTGCGTGGGGCTAATCGATTTTAAGTAGCTTGTGTGGTGAAGCGTGCGATAAAGCGTTCGGTGGGCTGATGTAGCTGCAATTCATCAAAACTGGAATTCTCAGTGATTAATAACTGAGAATTCCAGATACCCATCGTAGCTGAGCGTTTCGTGGCTCTGCTTTCCCCTATTGCTGCCCCGTTCCGCTTTCCTGAAACTCTCCATTTACCAAGCCAACGAATTGCTGAGGAATTTACATGTTTCAATATCTGTTAGTTATCGCGACCGTCGGATCTGGCCTGGTGGCCGGACTGTTCTTTATCTTCTCAAACTGTGTCATGTTTGCATTGAATGAACAGCCGCCAAAACAGGCAGTTCTGGTGATGCAGTCGATCAATGAAATAATACTCAACCGATATTTTTTTGTACTGTTTATGGGAATGCCAATCTTATGCATCGCAATTTTTTGGGTGGGGTCTATATCCAATAATCTGTTGCCCTACGGGTATTCAATGATGGCAGCAATCATCTACATTATCGGATCATTCGGCATCACCATGAGAAAGAACGTACCGATGAATAACCAGCTAAAAACCATTGATGTCGATGATCTAAGTAGCTTGCTGTATTGGCAGACTTATTTTGTAACATGGAACCGATGGAATCATATTCGTTTTTTATCATCGCTCGTTGCGTCGCTATTATTTGCTATCAATCTATTGTCGTTACAGGGCTGAGGTACGACTAATAAGCACTGTTAAAAAAACCGTGTGAAAGCATCGTAAGTAAATCTTTAAATAAACAGCCAACTCCTGTGGCTTGTTCATCACACTATTTCCAGCACTTGCTCTAGCGGTTTACGGGGTTTTTGCGGCCAGTTATTCTCAGCGGCGTAACCTGCGGTTATTAGCATTACCGGAATATCTTTGTCGGTAAGGTTAAATGCTTTTGAAACTGCCTCCGTGTCGAAGCCACTCATGGGGCCCGTGGCCAAACCCATATCTTCGGCGGCCAACATTAGGGTCATTGCCGCTAAAGATGCCGACCTAAACGCCTCATCACGCTGCTTGCTGAAATTATTTTCATGACCTGACGTGGCTGCCGCAACCCAACCTTCTAGCATTTCTTGCCCAAATATACCGGCTTCTACGGATGGCTGTAATGCTTGCGCCAAGCCTTCGTGCGCTGCCAAACAACCACAAACAATAAACGTAACCTGCGCATCCAATACCTGAGGTTGGTCGTATGCTGCGGCTTTAAGCCGAGCTTTTGCTTCTTCTGAGCGTACAGCAATAAACCGCCAGTTTTGAAGGTTATAGGCCGAGGGCGCTCGCGTTGCGAGCCGTACTAATTCGTTGACTACTTCGTCGGGCAAGGTACGGCTTGAATCGTAAAGGCCTGTTGAAACACGAGATTCAATAAGCGATTTAATACTCTCTGGCATGGTTATTCCTAATGATTTTATTGCAGGCGCGATGGTGTATCTGCGGAGCGATTTTCATGGCAATGTCATCGCCGAATTGTACCTTAATTAGCAGATACCATTCAGCGCACATCACAAATACAGGGTGCTATTTGAAGTCTTGAGAGCTGTGGCGCTCAGGAATTTGCTGCTCTTGCGGCCCCCATGTTTTGTTTACGCGAAGACCGCGCTGAACTGCCGGCCGTTGTTGAATTTCTTCTGCCCAACGTACTACGTGTTCATAAGAAGATACCTGCAAAAATTCTTGCGCATCGTATATGTTGCTCAGCACAAGCGCGCCATACCAAGGGTACGTCGCGATATCTGCAATATTATATTCGTCCCCACAAAGAAACTGGCGCTGCGCTAAGTTTTGGTTTAGCACATCAAGCTGGCGCTTCACTTCCATTGTATAACGGTTAATACAGTATTCTATTTTCTCAGGCGCGTAGGCGTAGAAATGCCCAAAGCCACCGCCCAAATACGGCGCGCTACCCATTTGCCAAAATAACCAAGACATACACTCAGCGCGTGCGGCTGGCTCTGTTGGCAAAAATGCACCAAACTTTTCAGCCAAATAAACCAAGATAGCACCGGATTCGAAGATTCTGGTTTCAGGGGTTGTGCTTTTATCTACCAATGCCGGTATTTTTGAATTGGGATTTATCTCAACAAAACCACTGCCAAATTGGGAGCCTTCAGTGATATTAATAAGGTACGCATCATACTGGGCATCTTGTTTACCAAGCTCGATGAGTTCTTCCAGCATTACCGTTACTTTCACACCGTTTGGTGTGGCTAAGGAATGTAACTGCAAATCATGCTGACCAACCGGTAATGGCTGTTGATGAGTAGCCCCTGCAGTTGGCCGGTTGATGCTGGCAAATTTACCGCCGTTCTCAGCATCCCAACTCCAGACTTTGGGTGGAATATAAGGTGTTTGATCAGTCATGGGGTAGCTCCTTAATATTGTTTGAATGGCGGTGATTTATGGGCAACTGTTTGATTCTAATACACACTGGTTTCGACGAAAGATTAAGACAACACCTTGAGGTTTTCGTGCGGTAACTCCCCGCTTCTATTTACTAATTAATGTAGCTAACTGATTTCTCGTATTTTTTTAAAAAGTAAAATTCTAATATACCAGCGCCAGCTTTTTCTGGCATGTTTAGATTAACGAAAACGCTACGTTTTTATTGCTCGACAAATGCACGTTCAATCACATAGTGCCCTTGGTTTCCGTGACGAGCCTCCTCAAAACCTTGAGCCTCTAAAAGCTTACATAAATCTTTTAACATTGCTGGGCTACCGCACAGCATAAAACGGTCATCTTCTAAGTTTGGCAAAGGTAAACCCAAATCGCTGAATAGCTTCCCACTTTTCATCAGGTCGGTTAAGCGGCCTTGGTTACGAAATTTTTCACGGGTTACGGTTGGGTAATAATGTAATTTTTCGCGTACTTGCTCACCAAAATATTCATTGTTCGGTAACTCTTCTTCAATAAATTTTTGGTATGCCAGTTCCGATACTGTACGTACGCCATGAATTAAAATTACGTTATCGAACTGCTCGTAAATATCGGGCTCTTTAATGACACCAATAAATGGCGCAAGACCAGTACCGGTGCTGAGCAGATACAAATTTTTGCCTTTTATAAGATTATCAGTGAGCAGGGTTCCTACAGGTTTGGTACCGACTAATATTTCGTCACCGACTTGTAGGTTTTGCAAATGCTTAGTGAGTGGGCCATCGTCTACTTTAATGCTAAAGAACTCCATCTCATCTTCGTAGTTAGCGCTAGCAATACTGTACGCGCGCAACAATGGCTTTTTGTTTAGCTCAAGGCCAATCATCGTAAATTGACCGCTTTTGAACCGCAGGCCTTGGTTTCTTGTGGTATTGAAACTGAACAAGGTATCGTTCCAATGATGCACTTTGGTGACGGTTTCGCGTATTAGCTTGCTCACAATGCTGCCTCAATTCGTTCTATATGGAAGAGAACAAAAGAGTACTCGCCTAGCATATACCTGTAAATTTGATTATATTGATAACCGTTATCGATTTTATCAATATGCAAAATAACAGAGGTGAATGATGCGCTATACACTGCGCCAGCTCGAAGTATTTCTAGCCATTGCCCATCAACAAAGCGTTAGCAAAGCTGCTGTACAGCTCAATATGACCCAAAGCGCGGCGAGCTCATCGCTTAAAGAGCTTGAACAACAGTTTGATCTGCAGTTGTTCGATAGAATCGGTAAGCGTCTACAACTCAATGAACAAGGCCGTTTGATTCGCGCCCGTGCCGAACGCCTACTCGCGCAGGCGGTGGAGCTTGAGCAAGAGCTATCGCAGCAAGCCGATGCTGGGCATTTGAAGGTAGGCGCAACTCTGACGATTGGAAATTATATCGCCGTAAATATCATGGCTGAGATGATGCGCCAGCACCCCAAGGCCAACATAGACCTTGAAGTGGCCAACACCGCAACAATTAGCCAAAAAGTACTGAACTATGATTTAGATATTGGCCTTATCGAAGGCGAGCTACAGAACTCCGAGCTTGACGTTACGCCCTGGCGAGAAGATGAGTTAGCGGTATTTTGCAGCCCTACCCATCCGTTAGCCGCCTTTGCAGATGCAAGTAAAACCATCACCGATCAAGATTTACTCCATGCACGCTGGATATTACGCGAGGCTGGGTCCGGCACCCGCCAAGCGTTTGAGCGCGCAATGCATGGGATTTTACCCAACTTAAAAGTAGCCCACGAGTTACAGCACACCGAAGCCATTAAAAGGGCCGTTGAAGCCAACCTTGGGATTGGCTGCTTATCGGAAATCACATTAGAAGAAGCGTTCAAAAGAGGTAGTCTAGTACGCTTGCCCGTAAGGCATCGTGATTTTAGGCGCAAGTTTTATTTCATTATTCACAAGCAGAAATTCAGGAGTGTTGGTATCTCGCAGTGGGTTTCATTATGCAAACAAAGTTAAAGCCAACCGCATTTTCCTGACACAAAAACCCTATTGAGCATCCAATATTTTTCGAATACGCTTCATTAAATCATAACCACTGTAGGGTTTAGTCATCAAGTTTTGTCGCAACTGCGAATCAATAGAAGCGAGATCATCTGAATCATTAAAACCACTGACCAGCTGGATGGGCAACGTTGGATATTGCGCTCGGATTTTACCCGCTAATACGTATCCATCCATTTCAGGCATCACCACGTCGGACAAGACCAGGTCAACGGATTGGTTCCTTAGTATTTCTAGTGCAATACGTGCAGATGAAGCGGTGTACACCTTATATCCATACATGGTTAACAATTTACTCACCATGTTGAGTAAATCAAGCTCATCATCTACCGCTAAAATCGTCTCTTTACCGGCGAAATGAGTCAGATCTAATTGTTTAGAGTCGGTACCGATAGCTATCGACTCTTGTATATATTTAGGGAAATACAATGTAAAACAGCTTCCGCCGTTGAGCTCAGAATCAACCACTATTGCGCCACCGCTACGATCAACAAACCCATATACCTGACTCAAGCCCAGTCCGCTGCCCTTGTCTCCTTTTGTCGTAAAGAATGGATCAAAAATGCGTTCTTTCGTGGCTTTATCCATTCCTGCACCGGAATCAGTCACCTTTAACACAACGTAACTCCCAGCCTTTAAGTTCTTTGGAGCCTCCTGATTGCCGGCAAAAACCTGATTTGAAGTTTCAAGCGTCAGCGTCCCTGCGGTTTTTATAGCGTGCATTGCATTGATCGATAAATTCACGATCACATCGCTAAAATCGCCTTTATCTATCCATACTGACCAGATTTCTTCGGCCAAATCGACGTTTATGGAAACCCGCACAGTAAGCATTTTTCGCAGCACTTGCAGCTGATTCGACAATACTTCATTAATATTTACTGCGCTCGCTTCAATCACTTGCTTGCCCGACAAAGAGAGCATTTTTTTAGTCAGTACAACACCACGTTCGCCTGCTTGCTGAATTCCATCTAGATACTCTTTAAATATAGGGTCATTCGGCAAGGTCATGGCTAATAGTTCGGCGTACCCCAAAATAATACCCAGCATATTATTATAATCATGGGCAATACCACCTGTGAGTTTACCAAGCGCATCCATTTTTTGGCTGTGCCTAAGTTGCTCCTCTTTTTGTTTTTCTACCGTTAAATCATGAATTGAAAAAATAAAATTCTGTTTACTATCACCTTGCTTAGGCGGCACTCCGATAGAAAATCTGATCGGGAATTGACTGCCATCTTTTTTTAACCCCATCACTTCATAAACCCTTGCAAGGGTACCACGGCCCTGCCTCCTCTCGGGCTGGCTGATTAGTGCATCGTACTCCGACCAAATTTCTTTCGGAAAAACTACGCGCAACTCTTTGCCGATGATCTCCTCTTCGTTATAACCAAACATATTTTCAGCGCTGGTGTTAAAGCTTTCGATCAACCCATCTGCGTCGGTAGCAATTATCGCATCGAGCATATAGCTCAGTAACATTTGTTGCTCGCTTCGATGCTGGGCCAAAGCCTGTTCAGTTTCGACACGCTTGGTAACATCGAGTACGAATGAGGCGACACCAATCATCTCTCCGTCTTTGCTCAACAATGGTGTGCTGTACCAGTCGCAATGCACTGGTTTTCCTTGTTGGGTAATATTCTTTCGCCGGAATTTTTCAGCAACCGAGTCACCGATAAAAGTCTTCCAACGGCCTGCTACGCCTACAGACTCTGTGGATAAAACCAATAAATCTTGATAACGATGACCTAAAGCCGCATCTCGAGAATAACCAAATATTTTTTCCGCCGCCGGGTTCCATTCGGTAACCCTGAAATCGCTATCCCATTCAATCACACCAAGGGGTGTTTTCTCGATATGCAATTTCATTCTTAATTCGGCTTCTTCCAGACTGCGGCGCATTACATACTGATCCGTCACATCGTGAAAAACCAGTATTCCACCAATGACTTGATCATTAGCATCTCGAATTGGCGCGGCACTATCTGCAATTTGATACCGTTCACCACTTTTTGCGATCAGCGTAGTACTGTTACTCAAGGTGACTACCTCACCACTTAACAGCGCTTGCTCGACTGGGTTTTCAACTTCCTGACCAGTTGCTGCATCAACAATAGGAAACACATCCCTGATATTTTGTCCGATTGCATCCTGTGCAAGCCAACCCGTCAGCTGCTCTGCAATGGGGTTCATACGAGCTACAGAACCTTCAAAATCCGTTGCAATAACGGCATCACCAATACAGTCCAGTGTCAGCGAGAGATTTTCTTCACTTTCCCTCAAGGTGACTATCGACTGGTTTAACTGATGCTGCATACTGGTTAATGCGTTGAGTAGAATATCCAGCTCATCAGGCCTGTGTCTTTTACTCCGATCAAGGCTCATGGTCTGATCAATATTTGATAGCTCTATACGCCCAGCAAACTCAGAGATTGCACGGAGATGGCGTGTGACATTGCGGTTAAAAAGCCAGGAAACCAGCCCGGTAATAAAAAATATTTGAAGGGCGATAAATACAATAATTACGATTGCGAGCCCGAAAACTTGCTGGTAAACATGTCTGCTCGATGCGACAACACTAAACTCGCCAATCTTTATCTTCTCACCCTGGTAGTTATAGTGAATCGGACGATCGTATCGGATAACATTTTCTGTAGGCATGACCCCAACTTCAGCCACTATTCGACCATTGTCCGTGACCGCCGAATATTCAATCGACTGCAACTGCAGGATGCCCAACAGATCAAGCCGCAATGAATCGATATCAGCAACCCATACTCGCTCACTAACACTGGACAAATGACTGCTGGCCATCTCATGCACTTCCGCTTCCACTCGTACTAATTCTGTTTGCAAACGCAGATAAATAGAGGCCGCTGAAGCGACTAATATGATAAACAGACTCGCCAACAATATCTGCACTCCCATCGTCCTGGCGAGGGAGCCTGAAAAAAATCTCCTGATATCAATCATCACTATGCTCTCTTTTCAAAAAAATAATTATTGTCCTGATTGAGCCTGCCACCCTCATTTAAGGTCTGAATAACCGTAGCACTGTTCATTTTTTTAAATGGCCAGCCTCTATTGGTTTGTTCATCAGGTGACTCTGGTCGTGATTTTTTAAAATAATCTGATAGGTTCCATCTTGTTTCATTTTACGTAAAGCTTTCGTTAGCTTAGGAACCAAATGAACATTTTTTTTATTTAGATAAGTAAACGCGGACGTCGAAGCGAGTGATTGTTCGCTGGCGGATACACCATGGATGCCACGACTTAACAAGAAGTTCTCTCCTATACCCCGCATGAATATCGCATACTTAACCCTCTTTTTTGCGACCATATCGAACAACTGCTGGATATTTTTCACTTCCGTAACCAATGCATCTTCTGGTATATTTTCTTCAATCATTTTCATACCAATAATAACGCCTACTGATTGACCTTTAAGCGCGGACCAGCCATCACTAACATCAATTCCCTCATATGAGAACGTCACAAAATCTGATTCAAAAATGGATACAGGAATACGAATCAAATCAGGATATTTTTGTTCAATTGCACGGGCTCTAATTAACTCACCATCTACAGCCCCAGAGCTGGCCATCATCAAACTTCTTTCTGTCGGTAAAACCACCACTTCCAACCCATAACCGATTCGCCCAAGCGCCTCCTTTAATACCTTATCCGCTAAACCCTGATGATCATGAGTATGAAAATACTTCGTAGCAATATCAGGTACGGTTAACCTAAGTATTGGCTGTGCATGTACAGGAGACAGTAGCGTATTGACTACTAATGCGAACAAAAAAAGCAGCTGGAATTTAAATCTCTCCGTAGAAAAAGCATCCCTCAATAAGTTTGATTTAATATCCATACCAACTCCCACAAATTGATTCAATTCACAACTCATCGCTGATCGCTGATCGATTCATTAATATGAAGACAACAATTATTTCTGTAAAAACCAACCATCTCGATTTACTTATTCTTGTAGTTCGGTATATGTGTTTCGACAATTTTTCTGAAACTTCCATCTTCCTTCATATTTCGCAAGGATTGAGAGATCTTTACCACTAATTCGCTATGGTTTTTATTTAGATACATATATCCTGGTACTGACGAAAGCACAGTGTCGCTCGAAAAAATATCGGATATACCGTTCAGGTATAAATATTCCTCGCCAATGCTTCGTACCACAACCAAATAGCCTACTTTGTCATTTTCAAGCAATTTTAAAAGTTGAACTCGATTTTCAACCTTCGTAAGACGCGCCTCTTTTGGCATATTTTTTTCAACTATTTTTGCGCCTATTATCGTTCCAACCTGCTTGCCTTTTAAGGAGTCCCAGCCATTACTCAGATCAATTGGCTTGCGCGAAAACACTACAATTTGTACGTCAAGAATCGACTCAGGAATACGGATTAAATTTGGATAATGCTACTCGATTGCACGGGTTCTAAGTAGCTCACCATCAAAAACTCCGGAATTTGACATGATCAAACTTCTTTCTGAGGGTAGCACTACTACTTTAAGATCATAGCCTATAGGCGCAAGCGCCTGCTTTACCACCTTGTCCGCCAACCCTTGATAGTCATCGGTATGCAAATTAATCGAGGTAAAATCTGGAACAGATAGTGTTAAAAGAGCTTGAGCATATAAGCCAGAGGATATAGATATCGCAAAGCTGGCGATCGCTAACCTTACAATGAATAAAAGCGGCTTCGAAAAAAGGTGGCCGATTGAAGCTATTTTAAGACAAACGCGCGTATTTTTTCTTCTGCCAACTCGGGACTTTTATCCATTCAAGAATTCACTCGGTCCGCGTGTGTATACACTACATGGCGACCATCGCGAGCAAAACCAATCAATATAATATTCGCCTGTTCCGCGATCCGTACTGCTAAACCGGTGGGTGCAGATATTGCCACCAGCATTCCCACCCCCATCGCTGCACTCTTTAAGACTAGCTCATAGCTGGCTCGACTTGATGTGACGACAAAACAATCAGCTCGCTTGCTCGCATCATGAAGCTCCACATGGCCACAGGCTTGACCGTACAATTTATCCAGTGCGTTATGACGCCCTACATCTTCACATAACATCTGAATATCGCCGCTGTTATTACAGAGTGCTGCTCCGTGACTTGCGCCGGTTTGCTGCTGCAAAGGTTGCCGTGGCTCGAGTTGTCGAACCGCGACTTCTATCGCTTTGTGCCGATATACTGGACTGGTTTTCAGCGGCTCCGGTTGGCGGATTACCTGCTCAAGGGACTCGGAACCACATAAACCACAACCTGTACGGCCCGTCATGTTTCGGCGTTTCTGCTTTAACCTCGCAAAACATTCAGCGCTGATCTGCATAGCAATCTCTATGCCCTGCGTCTGATGATGTATATCGAGCCCATAAAGTTGTTCGGGTAGGTCAAGAATACCTTCGCTAAGGCTAAAACCCAGCGCAAAGGCTTCAAGCTCGTGTGGCGTTACCATCATCACGACATGAGAAATACCGTTGTATACCAGTGCCACTGCAACTTCTTCAATCAACTGATCAGTGCCCGTTACCAGCCTTTGGTCTGACCATTGCTGAACGCTTGTGGTGGATACAGCGCTATGGCTTTTCACTGCCGTACCTTGGTTAGTTGCTAACAGCGTATTGGCATCTGAATCGGCTTTTGATGGGTTCATACTGTTGGCATATCTGAGGTAATCACTACATGCGATTTGGCATTCTTGTTTTTTCGTTTACGCGAACCTTTACGAAAACCCTCTTGCTGGTTGCTGAATTCAACCTGGCGCTTTTGCCATTGCGACGGTTCAGTTACTTTGCTAATTTGCACCGCGGTGACTTTATATTCAGGGCAATCGGTGGCCCAGTCAGCGTTATCGGTGGTGATGACATTGGCCCCAGAGATTGGAAAGTGAAAGGTGGTGTAGACCACGCCGGGTTGTACTTTGTCGCTTAACGCTGCACGTAATACGGTATTGCCGACTCGGCTTTGAATACCGGCCCAGTCGCCATTTTTAACACCGCGCTCTTCGGCATCTTGCGGGTGTAGTTCTAAGATATCTTCTTCGTGCCAGCGGTTGTTCGCGGTACGGCGCGTTTGTGCGCCAACATTGTATTGGCTCAATATGCGGCCAGTGGTCAGTAACAGCGGGAAGCGTTTGCTCGCACGTTCATCCGTTGGGGTGTATTGGGTTAAAACAAACACACCTTTACCTCTGGAGAATTGCTCGACATGCATTGTCGGCGTGCCGTTTGGGGTGGTTTCATTGCAGGGCCACTGAATGCTACCCAGCTCGTCGAGCCGCGCGTAACTCACCCCCGAAAACGTAGGTGTTAAGCGTGCTATTTCATCCATTATTTCGCTTGGGTGCTGGTAGTTCATCTCCATTCCCAGGGCTTGAGCTAAGCCCTGGGTGGTTTGCCAATCTGCCAAACCTGCTAGTGGCGGCATGACGGCACGTACCGGAGATATCCTGCGCTCGGCGTTAGTAAAGGTGCCGTCTTTTTCTAAAAACGATGAACCCGGCAAAAACACATGGGCATATTTTGCCGTCTCATTAAGGAATAAGTCCTGCACAATTAAGCAGTCCAACGCACGTAATGCCGCTTCAACGTGTTGGGTGTTGGGGTCTGATTGAGCAATGTCTTCGCCCTGGCAGTACAGTCCTTTAAAACTGCCGTCTAGCGCAGCATCCAGCATATTTGGGATTCGTAACCCTGGCTCAGCGTCTAGCGTTACGTTCCAGTCCTGCTCAAATGAGCCCCTAGCCACATCGTCCGATACCGGCCGGTAACCCGGTAGTTCATGGGGAAAAGAACCCATATCGCATGAACCTTGTACATTGTTTTGGCCACGCATGGGGTTCACCCCCACACCTTCGCGGCCAAGGTTTCCGGTTAACATGGCCAAATTAGCAATGCCCATCACCGTGGTCGAGCCCTGGCTGTGCTCGGTTACGCCCAGGCCATAATAGATTGCGCCATTGCCGGCAGTGGCGTACAGCCGTGCAGCATTGCGTAAATCGCTGGCGTTCACACCGGTGTTTTGCTGCGTCGCTTCTGGCGATAACTCGGGGTTTTCGATAAACGCGCGCCATGTTTGGTAAGCCTGCGGCTCACAGCGTTGTGCAATAAATGGCTTATCTTCAAGCCCTTCCGTCACAATCACATGGGCCATTGCGTTAACAATGGCAACATTAGTGCCGGGGCGTACCGGTAAATGGTAGTCGGCCTTTACGTGCGCGCTGTCTACCAGTTCAATTTGGCGCGGGTCTATCACAATCAGGTGTGCGCCCTGTCTGAGGCGTTTTTTTAACCGTGAAGCAAATACCGGATGGGCATCGGTTGGGTTGGAGCCCATCACAACCACCACGTCGGACTTTTCTACTGATGCAAACGACTGAGTACCCGCCGATGCACCAAGGGTGGCCTTTAGCCCGTAGCCCGTGGGCGAATGGCAAACCCGTGCGCAGGTATCAATGTTGTTATTAGCAAAACCTGCGCGCACCATTTTTTGCACCAACCACACTTCTTCATTGGTGCAGCGCGAAGAACTAATTGCGCCAATGCTTTTTTGACCGTGCTGTTTTTGTATATCGCGCAAGCGTTTAGCGGCGTGTGCAAAGGCTTCATCCCAGCTTACTTGTTGCCAAGGCTCGTCAATGTTGTCGCGGATCATCGGTGTGGTTATGCGGTCTGGGTGGGTCGCATAACCAAAGGCAAAGCGGCCTTTGACGCAGGCGTGGCCTTCGTTGGCCTTGCCCTCTTTTAGCGGAATCATATTCACCAGCGTATTGCCGCGCATTTCGGCCCTAAAGCTACAGCCAACACCGCAATAAGCACAGGTGGTATTGACGCTGTGTTCGGGCTGACCCCATTTGATGATGCTGGTTTCTGTCAAGGTGGCCGTTGGGCATGCCTCTACACAAGCACCACAGGATACGCAGTCAGAATCCATAAACGACTGGCCTTGCCCCGGGCTTATTTTGCTATCAAAGCCGCGGCCATCAACGGTTAATGCAAAGGTGCCTTGAACCTCTTCGCAGGCGCGTACACAGCGCGAACAAACTATGCATTTTGAAGGGTCAAAACTAAAATAGGGGTTCGATTCATCCTTTTTTTCATCCAGATGATTAGCGCCCTCGTAACCGTAACGCACCGCACGCAGGCCAACTTCGCCGGCGGTATCTTGCAACTCACAGTTGCCATTGGTAGGGCATGTCAGGCAATCCAGCGGATGGTCAGAAATATAGAGCTCCATCACATTGCGCCGCAGGGTCGCTATTTTTTCAGTTTGGGTTGAGACCACCATGCCTTGCTCTGCAGTGGTGGTGCACGATGCTGGGTATCCTTTGCGGCCCTCTATTTCTACCAAACAGATGCGGCATGAACCAAAGGGTTCTACTGAATCCGTCGCGCACAGTTTGGGTATTTTAATACCGGCTTGCGCCGCCGCACGCATGACCGATGTACCTGCCCGCACGTTAATGGCTACGCCGTCTATTTCTAGTTGAAGCATCTCTTGTGATGCTGCATTTAAAAGCTCATCAGAGCCTACTGCCGGCGTGCCAAAGTCTTTTTGAGGCTGGTAATATTTCAGCATTATTTTGTGCCCTCATACGGTTGAGCGTGGCCATGGGGCTGGGTAAAGCCAAAATCCTCGGGGAAATGCTGCAAGGCACTGCGCACCGGCGCTGGCGTTAGCCCCCCCATTGCGCACAATGAGCCGTGCTCCATGGTGTCGCAGAGGTCTTGCAGTAAAATCAGGTTATTGTCGCGTTGCTGGGCATCGCCTGAACAAATTTTGTCGATCACCTCGACCCCTCGGGTGGAGCCAATGCGGCATGGCGTGCATTTACCGCAGGACTCGATGGCGCAAAACTCCATCGCAAAGCGGGCCTGTTCAGACATATTCACACTGTCATCAAACACCACTACGCCGCCGTGGCCCAGCATTAAGCCCAGCCCTGAAAAGCTTTCGTAGTCGAGCTTAATATCGAGCTGTGATTCGGGTAAATAGGCCCCCAACGGGCCACCCACCTGCACTGCTTTTATGGGCCGGCCGCTTGCGGTGCCGCCGCCGTATTCTTCAATCAACTCGCGCAGCGATGTGCCAAAGGCTAATTCAACCAAACCGCCGCGTTTAATATTACCCGCCAACTGCATGGGCAAAGTACCCAACGAGCGGCCACAACCAAGGCTGTTATACGCCGGCGCGCCGCGTGCCAAAATAGCCGGTACGCTGGCAAGGGTTAATACATTGTTAATGACCGTTGGCTGGCCAAACAAACCGTTGATGGCGGGCAACGGTGGCTTGACCCGCACCATGCCGCGCTTGCCTTCTAGGCTATCGAGCAATGCGGTTTCTTCACCGCAAATGTAGGAGCCTGCACCAAGGCGAACCTCCAACTCAAAGCACTGCTCGCTACCTGCAATGCTGCTGCCCAAATACCCACCTTGGTACGCAGCAGCAATTGCAGTGTTTAACTTTTGATGGGCCTTGGGGTACTCTGACCGCAGGTAGATGTAACCCTGGGTTGCCTGCGTGGCAAGGCCAGCAATGATCATGCCCTCGATCAGCGCAAAAGGATCTGCCTCCATTAATAGGCGATCGGCAAAGGTGCCTGAATCGCCCTCATCGGCATTGCATACCACGTATTTTTTCTCGGTGAGCGCATTTGAGCTGTTGCATATTTTGGCATCCAGCACGGTTTGCCATTTAATGCCGGTGGGAAACGCCGCACCGCCCCGGCCCCGTAAACCCGATATTTTCACTTCATCTACTATGCTTTGGGCGCTCATGGTTAGCACCTTCGCAAGCGCCACGAAACCGCCGGTGTTTTTATAGTCATTCAGTGATTCTGGGCTCACCAAACCAGCGCGTGAAAAGTTGATTCTCTGTTGATTTTTTAAGTACGCAATCTCTTGAGTTAAACCCAAGCTAAGCGGGCTGTTCTGAGCGCCGGTATAAAAGCCATCTTGAAACAATTGCGCCACGTCGCCCACTTGAACTGGCCCAAAGGCCACACGCCCCTGTGGTGTTTCTACCTCTACCAATGGTTCAAGCCAAAACAACCCACGGGAGCCGTAGCGTAATAATTCAATATTCAGGTTATGTTCAGTCGCCTCTTGGGTGATGGCTTCTGCGACGGCATCTGCCCCCAGAGCACAAGCGCTGGTATCGTCGGCAACATAAATTTTAATGGTTTTTTTTGGGGTTAGGTTGCTTTGCGCTGTGGGAGTTTGCACCGGTGTTTGCTTACTTACACTGGTATTTAATTTTTGGATTAGGTTTTGAAAACCAGCACCATCCATTTTCCCGTAGACCTGTTCATCTATTTGAATAGAAGGGCCACAGGCACAATTCCCCAAGCAGTAAACCGGCTCCAATGTGATGCTGTTATCTGCGCTTGTCTCACCAAAGCCTATTTTTAATTGCTCTTTAATTTGGCGTTCTAAGGCTACCGAACCTTGGGCTTGGCACGCTTCTGCACGGCAAATTTTTACCGCGTGTTTGCCCGCAGGTGCGCCTTTAAAATGGTCATAAAAACTGATCACGCCGTGAACTTCGGCCCGCGACAGGTTTAATGCCAGCGCAATGTTGGGCACGGCTTCAGCGGGTATGCAGCCTAACTTTTCCTGCAATTGATGCAGAATCGGCAACAGCGCGCCGGGCACTGATTTCAGCGCGTCGAGTACATCTTTAGTCGTCGAATCGATTGTGGCGCTATCCATTCTTATCCTTAAAAACTGCGCTTATAAGCCATTAACACTCGGCTTTTATTATTAACAGCCATGATAAAACAATTGCCTGACGAATGCCTCGCTGTGAGATAGTCTGGCTTTCGCCTTATTAATCTCACACTACTGCCAAAGGACTTGAGCATGTCTTTACAAACTATCTTTGTAACCAATCGAAATGTGAATAGAGGCAAAGACGCCAAAAAACATCTGTTTGGGAATGATTTGGCAAAGCCTGCACAACTTAGTTTTGCCAGCGCCACCGCGTGGGATAAGCAAATTATTCGCAAGCGTAAACTCAGCAACAAAATCACCCGTACTTATAAGTCAGTTAAAAAAACCTATCAGTTAGCGCTTTTGAACGAAGCTCAGCGCACGCATTACCTGCAAGATATTATTGCCAACCCCGGAAACGACCGGCCATGGCTGGTGTTTTTGCACGGCAATAACCAAACCCTTAGTAAAAACTTGATGAAAAGCCGCCAAATTCAGGATGAGTATCAAGTCAATATTGTGATTTTTTCCTGGCCTTCAAAATCCTATGAGCCGCAAACCATGCCGGCTTTGGTGTTAACGGCGCTGCTTGCTGCTAACCCTTCTACCGTAGCGTTAGCTAAATGGACCGGCAAAAAGGCTTTCCAAAAAAAGGTGAAGCAATATCGTGTGGCCAGAAAAGTAGCTGAAAAAACGGCACCTCAATTTTCCCAAGCACTTGCTATTATTCGCGATGAATTACTGCTGCCGCTTCGCCAGCAGCATAACCCGCACACCTGTTTGTTGGTTCATAGCTTAGGTCACCATGTATTACGTACGGTCGTTGAAACTGACCATGCCATTGACCCAGAGTATGAATTCAATACTTGCTTGCTGCACCAGGCCGATGAAGAAGACCAAAACCACCAAACATGGGCCGCAAAAATGTCTATGGTGCGCACCAACAGTACCTATGTCACTAGAAACAAGTTTGATTCGGTGCTGTTGTTATCTGGCATTGTGAACAACGACTTTGACCTACGCCAAGCACTCACTCGGCTGGGTAATCGCTCGAACAGAGACTCGCAGCAAGGCTCGCCGCTTAACTACATCGAGTTCAGCGGGTTGGATGATGTCGGTATTGGGCATGGGATTGCCTGGGATGATGGCCGTAGCCCAGAAGTCGATGCGCTGTGCAGGCCTGTTCTAACGGGGGCCGACATCTAGCTTACCGAGCCTTGTGTCGCTAGCTCAACCCTGCGAGCTAACCAGTCACGAAAAACAACCTAAAAGGTATAAGTAATTCTATATTTATATATACAGCGTGATTTCTGCCTACGCAGATCGAATGAGTTCTTCTAGTCTGAATAAGACGCTATATAATTTATTCAATAAGCTAGGTAGAACTGAGTGAACTCATCGAAACTCTGTATTGTATTTTTTATCACGAGCCTAATCTCCATTTCTACTTGGGCTGTTGGGCAGCCCATTGTTGCGGTCAGTGGATTTTTTTCTACGGCTGTTACTCAAACAGATCACGAAACCCCATACACTACTTCGGGTAATTTTACCGATACTGCAGATTACGTGTCCGATACCACTGTTGGCATTCAACTCAACTTTGTAGCCAATGACGACATCTCGTTTACCACGCAAATGATCGGCCGCGGCACCGGTACGGATAGTGAGTTCGAAACGAGCTTTGAATGGCTGTTTGCTACCTATAAGGTCCGCGACAACATAACGCTTCGCGCTGGCAGGCTGCGCTTCCCCAACTATTTGATATCAAAAACCGTTGATGTTGGCCTCACCTTCCCTTGGGTTCGTGGCCCGGTCGAAGTATATGAATCATCTTTTTCATTTATTTCTAAATACAATGGCGTGGATGCTTTAATCAACATTTCAATTGGCGATGCTGAGCTGCTCATACAACCGTATGTCGGCGAGATGAATACCTCCATCAAAAGCATCTTGGCTGGTGGCGCTGTTTCAGAAATTAACTCCCAAAGCCTAAGTGGGTTTAATGTGGAACTCAGCTATAACGACATATTATTCCATGCCAGCCGAATGGATATCAAAGCCAACCTAACGACGCCCAGCGGCATTGTAACGTTGTTCCCATCAGTCATATCCAGCTTCGGAATAAAATATACTCACGATAAATTCTTCATCATGAGTGAGGCCGCAAAAACAAAATTGGGTAATAGTTCTTATGACTTTACCGGTATAACGGCTGCGGCAATTTCAGTGGATAGTCAACTAGCGGGGCTTAAAGCACTCGGAAGTACAACACTTAGAGCGCCTACTTCCGTAGGGTTTTACCTAACTCTCGGCATCCTATTGGAAAAATTGACGCCCTATATAACATTTGCGAAATTAGAATCAATCGGTGGGGATTTTGCTCATCCAGTATTGGGTTCTGCCATGCTCGCATTCAGAAAAGAGCAACAGTCCACCAGTATTGGTCTTCGTTATGATGTAAACCCGTCAAGCGCACTCAAGGCAGAACTACACAGTGCCAAGGCGACGGGAGGCTCCAACGGTTTATTCTCAAGCAACCCCGGTGCAAATGGGAATAACTTGAAAATGCTGACTCTTTCTCTTGATTTAGTGTTTTAGGGCGCTCTGATGAAATTACAGATGCACCTCATCATTCTCGCGCTTTATCTGGCTAGCTATCCGAACATAAGTTCGGCAGGTATCGCCATCATCATAAACAACAATAATGGCTTAGAAGCCATCACGCTTACAGATCTGAAAAGAATTTACATGGGTAATGTATCCAAATTCCCTAACGGCTCATCCATTGCACTCTCCGACTTAAAAAAGAAAGACCCTATCCGCGCTGAATTTTACGAAAAAGTAACCCGTAAAACCGTAAAAAAAATGCGCGGTCACTGGCGACAAAAGCTCTTCGCTGGCGAGGGTATACCGCCCAAGGAAAATAGAAATTCTGCGCGTATGAAAGCTTGGGTTAGCGACCTTACAGGCGCAATAGGTTACATTGATGCTGAAGACATAGACGACACCGTAAAAACCATACTCATCATCAATTAGCTGATTACCTGTTTTGATTCACACAAAAATCCTCTTTGCCCAGAGGTTTTTTTGTGTGTAAAAATGCTACCGCAGACAGTTGTGCCATCATTAGCCGCGCTTTGGATTCTTCCGCCGCCATACTTAAACCAAACATATTTAAGCCGCCATCTAACAGTTGCCAAATGAACCCGTAAAAAAGTAAAGTGGTGGAAAAAATAGAGAGCTCAACATGGAAAAAGTACATTTTAGAATAAACAATAACATTGGCCGAATTTCATTCGACGATGCTAAGGCCAATGCGATGAACCCTAGGTTTTTCAAAGAGCTGCATTCAGCCCTTGACCATATGGAGAAACACCGGGTTGAAGTATTAGTGCTATCAGGGCGTGACAACATTTTTTGCGCCGGGCTCGACTTAAAACACTTAGCTACCATCGACTCCCAAGAAAACGCACGCTTCACGCAAATGTTTGCTCGTACCATGCTGAGGTTATTTACCTTCCCTATCCCTACTATTGCGGCAGTTTCTGGCCATGCCATTGCCGGAGGTTGTATTTTGGCACTGCCCTGCGATTACCGCATTGTGCAGTCTGGCGAATACCGTATCCAAATGAATGAAATCCGTAATAACATGTCGGTGCCCAACTGGATGAGCTTGATTTGCGCGCACTCTATTCCCTCTCATCGTCTGACAGAATTCGTGTTACATGCGCGGGCATACACTCCCGACGAAGCATTTAGGCTGGAGTTCATGCAAGAGTGCTGCGAAGACGCTGCCCAGCTAAAAGCCGCAGTAGAAACCAAGGTTGATGACCTTAGAGAGCTTGATGGCAAAAGCTACGCCATCACCAAAAAATGGACGCGCAATGCCTTGGCAGAACGAGCCCTTTCACATCTTAAAGATATTCAGGCTGTTAACTATTGAGCATTGGCACCACCGTACCACTGGTCAATTTAACCGCCAATATACCAAGTGATGTTCAAGTAGAGCCACGCCCTGCAGTCAGCTGTTCAAGTTGCGAAGCCAGTTGCTGCAGGTTAGAGGTATTTATACTTTCTGAAACCGGTGTACCGGATCAACATATTGAAATAGATCAATGGGGTGCAACTACCATGGCCCGGCTGGACGACGGCTGGTGCTCTGCATTAGACCGCAACACCATGCGCTGTTCTATTTATAACAAACGCCCAGACATATGCAGAGAGCTGGATATGGGCGGCGATGAATGCCTCTCGATTCGCGCTGAAGACCGTTAGGGGTTTGCTCAAACTCTTTAGCGCTGCCAAATCACCAACACAGCTGATGCGCCTATGAGTAGTAACCCACTCAAATCTTTTAGCTGCGCTCTTTCTTTAAACCAATAAATAGAAATAAATATACTAAAGAACACTTCAATTTGGCCGAGTGTTTTAACGTAGGGAACCGCTTCTATCGACATTGCGGTAAACCACCCTAGCGACCCAACACATCCGGCAATTCCGGTTAACACCAACAAACCTGGGCGGTTAAAAAGCTGCGTAAAGGTTGCTCGTTCTCGAATATATATATAG
>JAESUM010000005.1 GCA_016763075.1 Pseudomonadales bacterium | reverse complement strand
TTGCGGGCTTTAATAAAAAGGTAACCCAAGCTGCAGATAAGGGCGAGCCGATACCGAACCCATTTGCTGAGCCACCCATTACCAATGACGACGGTGTTACAGCAGGCTCTGAAGTATTGAAACCATTACCAAAAATTGTATTGGTAATTGATGAATTCGCCGACATGATGTTGATCGTCGGCAAAAAGGGCGTTGAAACCCTGATTATGCGTATCGCTCAGAAAGCACGGGCTGCGGGTATTCACCTTATTATTGCTACTCAGCGGCCATCGGTTGATGTGATTACCGGCGTAATTAAGGCCAACGTGCCAAGCCGTATTGGTTACCAAGTATCATCAAAAGTCGATTCGCGGACTATTTTGGGCCAAGGCGGCGCAGAGCAGCTGTTGGGCCATGGCGACATGCTGTATTTACCACCAGGGGTTGGTATTCCAATTCGTGTACACGGTGCATTGGTTGAAGATGACGAAGTGCACCGGGTGGTTGAAAGCTGGCGTCAGCAGGGCGAGCCAGAGTACATTGATGAAATTACAAATGGCTTTGACGATAGCGCCGCAATGGGCTTTGACGAAGTTGAAGGCGGCGGGGCAGAAGCGGATGCTCTTTATGATGAAGCCGTTGCTGTGGTAACGCGTTCGCGACGGGCATCTATTTCATATGTGCAGCGAAGCCTTGGGGTAGGGTATAACCGAGCCGCAAATTTAGTAGAAGCTATGGAAGCAGCCGGTGTCATCAGTACCGCAGATAACGGCCAGACTCGGCAAGTTTTGGCGCCACCACCGCCGGAATAATCGTTTTAGGATTACCACTTTTTATGAATTTTTTATCTGCTTTAAGCAAAGGTATTGTTCAGCCGATTGTTCAGCCGATTGTTCGCGCAGGCAAGCTATTTGTTTTGTCTGCCTTGCTGGTTTCCAGCCATAGTTTTGCGGCATTGCCGGCAGGCTCTGTGGTTGCAGAACTAAGCAGTTTGTTGGGGTTGAATCATACCTTTAGCGCTTATTTTGAACAGTCGGTTTATAATCATCGAGGCCGCGGTATTCAAGAAAGCCATGGCCGTATTTGGGTGGAGCGCCCTGGCCGGTTTCGCTGGCAAGCCACTGAACCATTCCCACAGACGGTGGTGTCTAACGGTGACAAGTTATGGTTTTACGATCCGGACCTTGAACAAGTCACTATACGTAAATTCGACAACCAACTGGCCGCAACGCCGGGGCTGTTGTTAAGCGGCGAGGTTGAACAGCTCGACCAATCTTTTGTGGTTATTAACGGTGCTGTAATGCCGCAAATTAAAGGCGTAAAGCGCTATATTTTGACCCCACGCAACGCCGACAGCCTGTTTGCTGAGCTTGAACTGGTCTTCAAAGAGCGGCAACTTGTGGCCATGCAAATTCGTGATGGTTTGGGCCAGCTCACTGAATTTCGCTTTAGCGACGTGACAGTCAACCAACCGATAGATTCTGCTCAATTCCAATTTGTAGTACCTGAAGGTGTTGATGTCATTCAACAGTAGCCAAGGCTACACACCCCTTGCGGAGCGTATGCGCCCGCAAAACATAGAGCAGTTTGCCGGCCAGCTGCACCTGCTTGCAGCGGGCAAACCATTACGTGAAGCCATTATCACCGGCGCTTTGCATTCGATGATTTTTTGGGGCCCGCCGGGCACCGGGAAAACCACATTAGCGCGGCTTATAGCTCAAACGTGCAACGCAAATTTTGCGACGCTTTCCGCGGTAATGTCTGGCGTAAAAGATATTCGCGCATGTGTCGAAAAAGCCAAACTTGAGCAGCAAGCTGGCGGCCCACGAACTCTTCTTTTTGTTGACGAAGTACACCGTTTTAATAAGGCTCAGCAAGATGCATTTTTGCCCTTTGTAGAAGATGGAACCATTGTATTTATTGGTGCCACTACCGAAAACCCGTCCTTTGAAGTCAATAATGCGCTGTTGTCACGTACCCGGGTATACCGCTTAAAACCCCTGCAAAGTACCGAATTAGTGAACGTGATTAAGCGCGCATCAACCGATACTGAGGTCGGTATTGGGCAACTTCAAATAACCGCAGACGACGAGCTCATTGAGCTGATCGCCAATGCTGGTGATGGCGATGCCAGGCGAGCACTAACGTTACTAGAAATCGCGGTAGATATTACGCCCGAGTCAGAAAATGGCCGCGTGCTGAGCCGGCAAATATTGGATGAAGTCCTGCAAGGCCAAGTGGCACGCTTTGATAAAAAGGGCGATCAATTCTACGAGCAGATTTCGGCGTTACATAAAGCGGTGCGCGGATCATCCCCTGATGCTGCGTTATATTGGCTTGCGCGAATGTTAGAAGGTGGCTGTGATCCGCTATACATTGCCCGCCGAGTGGTACGCATGGCAAGCGAAGATATTGGCAATGCTGATCCCCGTGCGTTACGAATTAGCCTAGATTGTTGGGATGTTATTCAGCGCCTTGGTTCGCCCGAGGGTGAGCTTAGCTTAGCGCAGGCCGTGGTCTATTTGGCCTGCGCAGCCAAAAGCGCAGCAGTGTACCAAGCCTTTAATGCAGTGCGTGCAGATATTCGTACATCACCTAATTACGATGTACCGATGCATTTGCGCAATGCACCAACTGGGCTAATGAAAGATGAAGGTTATGGCGAGGATTACAGGTATGCCCATGACCACCCCGAAGGCTATATTGCAGGGGAGAATTATCTACCAGAACAGATCAGCCAAAATAGCTACTATGACCCAGTGAATAGAGGTCTGGAAAAACAGATCAAACAAAGATTGGATTATTTTCAATCGCTTGATGATAATAGCGCGTTTCGGCGATACAGCAGCTCAAAGCCGCGCAAATAACGCTTTATATTTGATCATAATCTACAGTCATAGGGTGCTCAGTTGCTTCAACTCATTGCGATAGCTATTGGTGGTGCGCTTGGTTCTGTGGCTCGTTTTTTGGCTGCGAATATGATCGCTCTACACATTGGTACGCGCTTTCCTTACGGAACGCTGATGGTCAATTTGGTTGGCTCATTTTTGATTGGCCTAACGTACATACTTATCGTCGAAAAATTCAAATTATCTGCGGAGGTTCGTGGGTTAGTGATGGTGGGTTTTTTAGGCGCTTTTACGACGTTTTCAACATTTTCGTTAGAGCTATTAGATATGCTCAAAAGCGGAGCTTTAGTTGGTGCTGGGTTCTATTTGGCACTGAGTGTAGTGGTTGGTGTGGTAAATGTTTGGCTGGGTATGCAGCTCGGTAAAAACCTGTTTTAACACTCTTTTTTTGGTCGTTTTGTTACTGATAGCTAGCGACCTGCTTCAACTTATTTCAATTCGTATTGTAGAAATTAATTATGTTAGATCCAAAATTGTTTCGTGGTAATTTAGACGAACTTGCGGCTAAATTACTCAAGAAAAAGTATGTGTTAGACAAGGTGCTTATCCAGCGTCTTGAAGAGCAGCGCAAAGCGCTTCAAATTGAAACCGAAACACTACAAAACGAACGTAATACGACCTCTAAAAGTATCGGTAAAGCAAAGGCTGCCGGCGAAGATATCGAACCGCTTAAAAAACAAGTGGGCGAATTGGGCGATAAGTTAAATGCCAGTAAAGCAGTATTAATAGAAGTACAGGATGAGCTGCAAGATATTTTATACAGCGTACCCAATTTACCCGATGCAACCGTGCCCGAAGGCAACGACGAAGACGCAAACGTTGAAGTGCTGCGTTGGGGAACTCCTGCCACGTTTGATTTTGAAGCAAAAGACCATGTTGAGTTAGCCGAGCAGGGCAACCATATGGATTTCCAATGCGCTGCAAAAATTACCGGAAGCCGGTTTTCAGTCATGCGTGGCTCGATGGCAGGGCTGCACCGCGCGTTGACCCAATATATGCTGAATACCCATATTGGCCAGCACGGTTATCAGGAGGTTTATGTACCTTATATAGTGAATGCCGACTCGCTGTTTGGTACTGGCCAGTTGCCCAAATTTGCAGACGACCTTTTTAAGCTTGAAGGCGAACAAAATTATTACTTAATTCCCACCGCAGAAGTACCGATTACCAATTTGGTTCGCGATGAAATTCTCGATGCTGATACCTTACCGCTAAAGTTCACAAGCCATACACCCTGTTTTAGAAGCGAAGCGGGCAGTTACGGAAAAGATACAAAGGGCATGATTCGCCAACATCAGTTCGAAAAAGTTGAACTGGTGCAGATCGTTGCGGCTTCGGAATCTGAAGAAACATTAGAGCAATTAACCGGTCACGCAGAAGCCATTTTACAAGCGCTTGAACTACCCTATAGAAAGGTGGTGTTATGCGGCGGTGACCTTAGCTTTGCATCCACTAAAACCTATGACCTCGAAGTATGGTTGCCTGGGCAAAATGCGTACCGCGAAATATCTTCATGCAGTAATTTTTTAGATTTTCAGGCACGCAGGCTGCAAGCCCGGCGACGAAACCCTGAAACCAATAAGCCTGAACTGGTGCACACGGTGAACGGTTCTGGTTTGGCGGTTGGCCGCACGCTGGTAGCGGTTATCGAAAATTACCAGCAAGCCGACGGTAGCGTTAAAGTGCCAGCGGTATTGCAGCCATATATGGGTAACATTTCCGAAATTAATTTTTAGACTGAGCGTTGAAGAGTTCTATGCAATTTTTGCCTATTTTCTTTGATGTAAATAATTCTACTTGTCTAGTGATTGGCGGCGGAGAAGTGGCGCTGCGTAAGTCACGCTTGTTGGTAAAAACTGGCGCTAGAGTAGTGGTCGTCGCACCTCATATTAATCAAGAGTTAGCTGATTTGGTTTGTACCGCCGATGTTGCTGGCGAAGTAAAAGAGCGAGCATACCAAAGCGCTGATTTGGCAGGTGCCACATTAGTGGTGGTTGCAACGGACGATGCCTCGTTGAATAAACAGGTATCGGTTGAGGCAAAGGCCCAAAACATACCCATTAATGTTGCTGATCAGCCTGAGCTGTGCAGTTTTATTTTCCCTTCTATTTTAGATCGTTCGCCCATCGTTGTGGCCATTTCTAGCGGCGGCGCGTCGCCAGTGCTTGCGCGTCAGCTTAGAGCGCGGCTTGAAACTTTAATACCCGCAGGCTACGGCAAACTTGCTCAGTTGCTTGGGAAGTTCAGAGCGCCGGTAAAGAAACGCTTTAAAACCATCGGTCAGCGCAGAGCATTTTGGGAAAAGGTAACCAGCGGTGCGGTGGCAGAGCTTGTGCTTACTGATCGCAGCACTGAAGCTGAAACCATGCTTCAACAGTGGATTGATAACCCAGAAACCGCCGAGCAAAGTGGTGAAGTCTACTTGGTAGGTGGTGGCCCCGGCGATCCAGATTTACTGACATTCAAAGCTTTGCGTTTAATGCAGCAAGCCGATGTAGTGCTTTATGACCGTTTGGTATCACCAGAAGTATTGGCTTTGGTGCGTAAAGACGCTGAGCAAATTAACGTTGGCAAAGCGCGAGATAAGCATACTGTTCCCCAAGGGGATATCAACGAAATGCTTATTAGCCTAGCAAAACAAGGAAAGAAAGTGCTTCGTTTGAAGGGTGGAGACCCGTTTATCTTTGGCCGTGGCGGCGAAGAGCTTGAAGGCCTGGCTGATGCTGCAATTCCTTTTCAGGTTGTGCCCGGCATCACCGCGGCTAGTGGCTGCGCTGCCTATGCCGGCATTCCGTTGACCCATCGCGAATATGCCCAATCAGTACAGTTTGTGACGGGTCATTTAAAGAATAATAGTATCGACTTAAATTGGGATGAGCTGGTCCACGATAATCACACCGTTGTCTTTTATATGGGATTAATCGGATTACCGCACATTTGCCAAAAATTGATCGAACACGGTCAAACCCCCTCTACTCCAGTTGCTTTGGTTCAAAAAGGCACAACAGCTGAACAAAAGGTGATTATCGGCACCCTTAAAACAATTGTTGAATTGGTTGCTGGCGAGGTTGTGCGACCACCGACTCTGATTATCGTCGGCGGTGTCGTCAATCTATCCAGCAAACTAGCGTGGTATGGCGAATAAATTACAAATATGCGTGATTACACATTGAGCAAACAATCCGTTGAACAAATGAGGCCATCAAGGTAATATCCACGCTGGTTATGGCCTGGCACTGTTGTGTTTTTTCTTGCTCAGGAAGCGTAAATCAATAATAAAAATGCTAATTGCCCATAAAATTGAAACTCGAGTCGCTGGCTAGCTTGTTTCGATTAATCTCGAATTATTAAAGAATAAGAACCACCAAGGGGATACTCAATGCTTAATGACTTAAACGTCCGAAACTCAATTTCGGCCCGACTACTCGGGGCGGTGATGGGTTGTCTGGCGATGACTTTTTCTGTCAGTACCTATGCCAGTAATGACTTTGTCGATGTGCTTGATGCTCCTTCTGTGATAATGCCTAAGGCTTCCAAAAGTTTGTTGTTGGATATTACCAAAGCCGGTGACCGGCTTGTTGCTGTTGGGCAATACGGGCATGTCGTATATTCCGATGATAACGGTAAAAGTTGGACACAAGCAGATGTTCCGGTGCAATCACAACTTAATGCGGTGTACTTCGTTAATGCTAAAAAAGGTTGGGCGGTAGGCCAGGATGCAATCATTTTGGGCACCTCCGATGGTGGTGCTACGTGGATAAAGCTACACGATAGTTTCGTCGCTAACAGCCCCATTCACGCAATAATTAAAGACGCTGAAGAAAAGCGTGTTGCCGCTGAATACGCCATTGATAACCCGAATACGGATGACCCTGACGAATTGATCGTTATTGAAGACGCCTTCTATGAAGCCGATGACTTAGCGGCGGTAGTTAAAAAGCACCAAACATCTCCATTGTTAGATGTTTGGTTCAAAAATGAAAACGAAGGCTTCACTGTTGGCGCATATGCCCAGTTCTACCACACCACGGATGGCGGTAAAACATGGGAGTCTTGGAGAAATCGTCTTGACAACTTTGAAGACCACAATAACGCTATTCTTGGGCTGAAAGATGGCACGTTGTTGATTGCTTCGGAAAAAAGTAACTACGAAAATGCAAAAGTTAAAGTATATCGTTCTAGCGATTTCGGAAGAACATGGGAAAATGTCGCAACCGAATTTGACAGAAGCTTGTATGGCCTGTTTTTCAACCCTGCATCTGACCAAATTTATGCAATGGGAATGTCTGGACTAGTGGTTCGCAGCAGTAATCGCGGCGTAAGTTGGGAACGACATGCTTTGAATATCAATACAGAGTTTTTGAGCTTCTCTGGACTAGCGACTCGTAGCGGTGATATTAAAATCGTCGGTAATAACGGCCAATTTACGACCGGAACTGCTAACAGTACAAAGTTAGATGTGTACCTTCGAAGTGATCGAGTACACATGACCTCAATTGTTGAAGCAGCCGATGGCAATTTTGTAACGACTGGTTCAAAAGGTATAAATCGAGTTTCTCCTACGGGAAAAGACCTGTAGAGAACCGCATATTATTACTTAACATATGTTGAATGTGGCGAGCTCAGGCAAGCCACGTTTGTAGACTGATTTTTAGACAATAAAAAAACAACCTGATCTTCTGGGGACACGATATGACGCAGGCTCAATCAAATATTAATGACGGTGCACCGTTACTCGAGCGGTTGGTATTCAATTACCGACCAATCTTGGTGGTGTTCTTTGTTTTGGCAACTGTGTTTTTGGGCTACCAAGCTAGCCAGATTGCTCCCAATGTGAAATTTGAAAAGCTGATCCCAACAGGGCATCACTATATTCAAAACGCTTTCGCGCTAGCTCCTAAAGGAGCAAAGTCAGGTAACACGTTACGAATAGCGGTTGAGATTAAAGACGGCGATATCTTTAATAAAGACTATTTAACCACCCTTAAGAATATTCATGATGAAATATTCTTTTTAGATGGTGTTTATCGCGGAAATTTACGTTCTTTATGGGCGCCAGCTATCCGCTGGAGAGCGAATACACCTGATGGTGAAAAAGGAGGGCCTATTATTGGGCCTGGTTACGATGGCTCTCCTGAGATGATTGAAGTCGTAAGAAATAACGTTTTACGTTCTCCTCACATTGGCCGATATGTAGCGAATAACTTTAAGTCATCCATTATTACCGTTCCTCTAGCATTGCCAGATGCTTCAACGGGCGAACGTTTTGATTACCAAGATTTTGCCCACCGAATAGAAGCAAATGTAAGAGCGAAATATGAAACCGAAAACATAAAAATTCATATCGTTGAGTTCCCAAAATGGATTGCCGACTTACTCGATGGCTTTTTAGATATTGGTAAGTTTTTCCTCGCAGCATTGTTAATTACGCTGGTCCTCCTATATTTCTATTCGCGCTGTGTTAAAAGTGCCATCGTTCCATTGGTTTGTTCGGTCATCGCTGTTGTATGGCAGCTGGGGCTTATTACTACTATGGGCTTTGGGCTAGATCCATATTCAGTGTTAGTACCGTTCTTAGTATTCGCTATTGGTGTGAGCCACGGCGTTCAAATTATTAACGGCATTGCTCACGAAGCGGCACACGGTGAAGCCCGTTTAGATGCTGCAAGAATCACATTCAGAAATTTGTATATCCCAGGCATGCTTGCATTGATAAGTGATGCTATCGGGTTTATGACGTTGTATATCATTCCAATCGATGTGATCCGTGAGCTGGCTATGACAGCGAGTATCGGTGTTGCAGTCATCATTTTGACTAACTTAGTATTACTACCGATTTTGATGTCCTATTTCGGGGTGACGAAATCTTGCATATCCCATGCACAGTCTAAAATTAATGCAGACACACCTGTTTGGAACTTGATTTCAAAATGCGCAAGCCCAAAAATTGCGCCAATCAGTCTTCTTATTGGTGCCACTCTTTTCGGGTCAGCAGTGTATTTCCAGCAAGGGTTGAAAATTGGTGACTTGGATCCAGGTCAGCCCATGTTGCGACCTGATTCTGTATACAACAAAGATGTAGCATTCATTAATGGAAACTACTCGACAAGCTCTGACACACTGATTGTATTTTTCAAAACTGAAACCGACCAGTGTACTGATTATAAATCCTTGGTTCGTTTAGAGCGCCTGAGCTGGTTGCTAGAAAACGATATTAGTGTTCAGTCAGTTTACTCTATGGTTACTCGAGCTAAGGGTTTTAGTTTCGATAAAAACGAATCGAACGCTAAGTGGAAGGTAATGACGCGGGAGCAAGAATTACTAACGGGTCAGATTGGCGTTGTTGGTATGAACCGCGACTGTAGCACTGGTTATCTAAGAGTGTCTTTATGGGACCACAAAGCAGATACCCTCGAACGAGTTACCGGTTTAGTTGAGAGCTTTGCAGCTGAAAACGATTCTCCAGAAGCTCAATTTATTCTAGGTGGTGGTAATGCAGGTATTGATGCGGCTACCAACCAAGAGATTGCTGAATCACAAGATCGTATGCTCTATTTTGTTTATGGAGTAGTTAGCTTCTTAGTATTCCTTACGTTCCGATCATGGCGTGCGGTGATTTGTATTGTTACTCCGCTAGCCCTTACCTCGGCACTTTGTCAGGCGATTATGGCTCAGATTGGAATAGGCATTAAAGTTGCGACACTACCTGTAATTGCATTAGGTGTTGGTATCGGTGTTGACTACGGCATCTATATTTTCTCTCGACTCGAGTCATATCTCAAAGAAGGTATGGACCTTGAAGAAGCTTACTTGAATACACTAAGAACCACCGGTAAAGCGGTTGCGTTTACAGGTATGACATTAGCAATTGGTGTTGGAACCTGGGTGTTTTCGCCCATTAAATTCCAGGCTGATATGGGTATATTGTTGACCTTCATGTTTGTTTGGAATATGGTTGGTGCATTGTGGTTGCTACCGGCACTTGCTCGCTACTTGGTGAGGCCGGAAAAATATGCTGGTAAGTAATTAGCAGCTATTAGAAAATAAAAAACCCCGCAATAGCGGGGTTTTTTATTGCCTGAAATATATGGTTAATTAGACTTGGCTATCAAGCTTTAACGGACGTACGGTAGAAGTTGTTGCAACAAATCTTTTATTTTTTGGTTTGAGAAATATGTCCGATAGGTGTTAACCGCAAGGTCATCGAGAATTGTAGATTCGCTCTCATCAATAGCAAGTTTGATAGCCTCGGCGATCTCTTGGGGCTGGCCAGGATTAACCCAGTAAATACCACAGTTTGAAGAGGGTAGTTCTTGTGGGTATGCATCGCAATAAACTGTAATGAGTGGCCGGTTACAAGCAAGGCTCTGGTAGGCCTTATTTGGGATCACTCTTTTTGTTTTCTCGCCAGTACCAAATACCCCCAGGCAAATAGTTGCTTGTCTAATTCGGTCGCCAAGTTTATCGATTGGGACCCACTGCTCGAATGTTACTTCTATGTTTTTATTTTCCGTGTACTTAACTATTTCAACGCATTTTTTCCTATCTGGCCCATCGCCGAGAAAACACAGTTTAATTGGTTTGCCTGAATAGAACCCAATGGCTTTAGCAATATACGTTGCACCTTGTAGTGAAATGAAGGTACCAAAAAAAAGTACTTCTGGCTTTGTTTCACTATTTATTAGATTAGCAGATTGTTTTGGAAAGAATAATTGCTCTTCCGCGGATACCGGTATCGTATGGACTTTTCGTAGCGGGCATTTTAATGTGTCAGTAAAAAACTTTTTATGGCAATCAGTGTCTGCTACCAAGTAATCCGCTTTCGCAAACAAGTTTGTTTCCCAAGTTAATAGTTTGATTGCTTTGTTTGAGCCGGCGGAAAACTTTTTTCTCTCGAACACTTGCTTATCATAAGAGCTGATTAATGGATCAAATATCACGGGGATGGAGTGTTTGCTCGCCCATTTGGCTGCGCTGTTTAAATCCCTTTGTCTGAAACATGGCACCCATAGCACATCGATATTTGATAACTCTTTGAATCTTGCTTCTATGATTGCGGTTTGTGAAAACCGAGGGCGGAACTCAATGACTTCATGTCCGAGCTCGTTAAGGCACTTTAATAACGTGCGATTTCTCGGGTAGTCCGGACCGTAATTTCCATATTTCCCCCACCATAATATTCTCATTTGGATGGGATGCTGCGCAATTTTTTTAATACAGGGGCATATATTTGCTTGTTGATATTAGGCAGCACTTGGATAAGTTTTTTTTTATTTACTGATACATCACCGATAGATTCTATTGGGTGTCGCTCAATAAACCCACTGGAATCATATTTTTCCAGTGCGTTAGCGTCGTTTTGATCAGGTTGATAAACCTTTGGGTGCAACGTGTATACTTTCTTTCCAGAATAGATCGCTTCAGAAACCATGGTTAAACTGTCTTCGGTACAAAATATTACTTCAGCTTCTTGTAAGTAGCGGCTCATTACCTTTTCAGGTTTACGCCCATACAAAGTGAGCTCTTCAATGACGGAAGGTTCGTTTAGTTGATCAAGCAGTTCTTCAATAAATACTCCGCTACGGCGAGATGTGGTGATTAACCACTTTATGTTGTGACTAAAAGCGATTTCTTTAATCGCAGTAACTAATATCGCCCAATCTTTTTTCGAATATTGATAGCCTGCACCGTTGCCACCAATGAGCAATGTGTATATGTTTGCTGAGCTACGCGGCATGATTTTTTCAATGTTAACTGGAGGTAGATCAAGCACCACATTATTCGCCAAATTTGGTATCGGCACCACTGTGTAAATCAAGTCGATCATCGACGGGTTAAACTGCTTGGGTGAGCCGCTGTAAAGGTTTAAACCACCGGTCAATGATTTAAGGACGATGCTGGCATAAAGCGTGTTCCCACCGGAGGAGATAATGATTGGGTTATGGTAGTTTTTATAGTCACCATTGATGCGGTAAAACACCGGTAGTGTCGGGATCAGTAGTTTGTGAGGGAGGGTGTTGACTAAATACCGCATCAAAAAGCGTAAACTCTTAAAACGAACAGATATCGATATATGATGATGCTGTGCTTCAATACTTGAGTCTAACGCATGCCCGATGCCAAGGCTCTGACTTACGTGGCCTGGTTTATCATCAGTGAGGACAAGTACGTGATGTTTCGCTTTAGTCATAGGTTTATAGCTGGAGGTTAAGAGTGAAAACTCTAAAGTTCGTATAATTAAATTATTTTCGTAGCCCGCGTTGACCGTGTTTCATGCGCATGCGAAAGGCGAAAAAATTATCTTTCCCTGATATTTTTACGCGCTTCAATTCGAGTAGGTTGTTGGTATTTAACTCACTTATACCTGCTTCGGTAGTAACGGCGCTCTCGAAGTTCGCTCGTTTGGTTACACGTACATCATCTTGGCTATATATGCCAAAAGGGTATGCAAAACTGCCAATATTGGTTTGGAATAATTTTTCGAGCTGCTGTTTTGAACCAGCAATTTCTGAAGTTTTTTCAGCTTCTAATAATTGCGATAGGTTGGGGTGCGTTGTCGTATGCGCGCCCAACTCAAACACACCCGATTGCAGCATTTCAGTCACCTGAGTATCCGTTAGTTTTGGTTCCTGCATTAGCTCCCCAGAGTTGTGGTGAGCCTTTTTATTTGTCGACCAATCTCTTTTATGACGATCTACCACCAAATATAAAGTACCTTTTGCACCATACCTTTGCATTATGGGTAGAGCGTTTGTGTAATTGTCTTCAAACCCATCATCGAAGGTTAACGCTACTGACTTACGTGGCAGTGTATTTCCGAGGATGACTAGCTCGCTCATAGTAACGAAATTCCAATCGTGTGATTTTAGCCAGTTAAGTTGCTGTTCAAATGCTTCCGGGGTCACTCGAAGACCGTTAAATTTAGCATTATTTTTATGATCACTGATCATGTGATACATCAGTATACGTGGGTTTTTGTAGTCAACGGCGGTTGCCCACCATGCGTATCGAAATGAAAAGCGTAGAAATAATATTACCGCAATAGAGCAGGGGATTATCCACCAATAGCTCATGCCGCACCTTTTAATTGCGTTACTTTACGGTACAGAGCCAGCGTTTGAGTTTGCATGTTTGAAAGAAGAAAAGAGTCATTGGGTATGATTTTATCATGCTCTTTTTTCAAAATACGTGCGGTTATTTCCAATAACTTATTTTTGTTATTTACGGCTACGGCACCTTCGGGGAATAGCATTCGTAATATTTCACTAACCCCTCCATGGTCATAACCAACGACTGGTGTGCCCATACTGAGTGCCTCAAGTACGGTTCTACCAAATGATTCTGGTTTGCTGGAGAGAGAAAATACAATATTGGATATAGAATAAATTTCACGCATATCTGAGCGGTGGCCAGTAAAAATAACCTGTTCGGATAAAGCTAAATGTTCGACTCGTTCGCGCAGCTCTTTTGCGTACTGTACTCTTTTGGGGTCTTCATCACCGACGATTAACGCGATAACTTCGGTATTTTGTTGTTGTAGTTCAGCAAACATTTCCAAAAACGCCAAATGCCCTTTTAATCGAGTTAAGCGCCCCGGTAGAGTCAGTACTAATTTGTTTTTAGTCTGAGGGAATTGCGCATACCAGCCATTTATCCATGTAGCGCTTGCTTGATATTCTGCAGGAAACTTCTCTGCTTCAATGCCGCGATAAATCAGATTAATTTTGTCTGCAGAGCAGTTTGGATAGTTATCCAAAATATATTGCTCAATGGATTCGGATACCGCGATGACCTGTTCGCCGCAGGTCATGATGGCGCTGTACTTACTGACTGAATGCATACCATGCACTGTGCTGATTAATTTGGGTCTGGTTTGCGGGTCCATTTTGTTCCATGCCATCCATATTATCCATGCGGGCATTCGAGAGCGTACATGCACAACGTCAAATTTTTCAGCCTGTAACCATTTTCTGATTTTTCGTACTTCGAATAGAGTAAGCAGTGATTTCTTTCCGATATCCCAACAGATATGGGTTGAACCTTGTTGCTCTAACGGTTGAACCATACGGCCGCCCGCTGACAATACAAAGGATTGATAACCTGCGGATACTGCCGCACTGGCAATTTCTAGTGTTCCTTTTTCGACACCACCGCTTTCAAGGCCGGGTAATACTTGCAGTATCTTCACGGTAATGCCTCTTGCTGAATGCGCCCTAATAACCAGCGTGCTGCGCGATCGGCTTCCCATAATTGTTCTGTGGGCTCAGTGAGTTGAAGTTGTTTTTTCCACTGAGCGAAAGGGGTGACCATGTTGTTGTTAATTAATTCCAAAATGCCTGAATTGATACGGTTGGTTTTATGGTTTTTAAGATTAAAAACTCCGGTGGGTACTCCAGAGGTCATGGCCTCGTACACCATAGATACACTGTCTGGCGTTACCCAAATATTCGAAGCAGACTGAATTTGCAGCGGTAACCATGTAGCATCTGTTTTTTGATGCTCAATTAGAGTGAGATTTTGTGGCGCTTGTGCCGCAAGCTTTTGCATGAATTTTTTTGGTGTGCGCCGGGAGTTACTCAGCGTCCAGTGTTTGCACGAATCTTGCTGCAGGACTTCGATTACTTGCGAAATAATTTCGTCGTCGTTCCAAATGAAATGCTTTGACTGGCCTCCAATTAACATAACCCCTGGTTTTGGTTCCAACGCATGTTCCGAGGCATCGGCAGGAGATATTTTATTCAGAACTCCAATGGTTGTCAGCGTATTAACGCTGGGTTTGGGGTTGTCGTGAATTGGAATAATAGCGGCATTGAACAGGCGGGTAGGAACAGACGGCTGCATTAACACAACGCTGTATGCGCGGTGCTTTCGTGCCAGCGCGAGGGTTTTTAAATGTGTTTTGTGGCCGGCGGCGACAACCATTGTGGGTGCACTTTTCGGCGTGCTGACTTCATTTCGCCAAACAAGAGCTGGCCAGTTTAATTCTGAATCTAGAAAGCTTAGCCAGCGTTCTTCAACGTTTATATTCAGTGCTTTGGCTTGATCAGCAAGCCGATTAGATAAACCTTTTAGCTGATTTAAATGCCCAGGCTTGTTATCGGTGATGTACCAAATTATGAGGGGTTGAGTCATTCCGAGAACGGCAGCCAAAAAATAATGTTGGGGGGTTAACGCTAGCGCGCAACCTTATAGGGTTTATTGGCTGATTATATCACGTCGCTTTGGCGTCAAAATATGACTGGAGAAGGAATTCTAATGATTTATACATGACGGGGTATTCTGAAAGAGGTGGTGATCAGGCTTATGGGAGCTGAAGGTAAGCTATCGAGGGCAAATATATGGAATGGTATATGGACGAGTATTACGAGCAACGTGTGGTGGCTAAGCTGTAGTACGTTAGTGCGTAAATATCGACGTGGCACTGCAGTAACTGAGACACCCTCTAAAACTATGTGCTTGTATCAGTCGTCCTCACTTCGCCTTTGCTCGGCTTGCCGGCGAATAATGTACCGAGCGAGGGTTTGCCGGTCTGAGCCGCTTAAATCTACGAATTCAACGTTTGTTTGGTAAATGCCAGCGTCTTTATCGGTCTCGTCTTCTAAAGGGTGGTTATCGACAACTTGACCGTACAACACCATCCCAAGATAAGATGAAAAGAAAAACAGTTTCAATGCGATGTATTGGTTCGGTTCGAGTGGTTCTTCGTTAATGAATGAACAACCGCCCTCACTTAAGCTTACATTTCGAACCGTGTAAGGCACGGTGGAGACTTCATCCGATACAATTAAACGAGCGATGATATCGATCTTCTTATTCTGAGAGCTGAGGTAACGGGCAAGGTTTCGGTCTTCATCCGATACATGCCTGAGTAATATAGAGCTTTCTTGTTCGATCCTGTTCAGTTCATTGAGCAACCGAAAGCGCCCAGATACCGAGAACGGGGAGTCTGCGTCTGCTCCGGGCTTAGGTGCCTGGTCAATCAACTTATATTCGAGGCCTATAGCATCGTTGACGCGATAAAATTTTCGCCGTTCGCGATTATTGTCGGATGGATGCAGGTTGTTTTCTTTTTCAGTCATAGTTCGGCAGTAGTCAATCGATTCAAATGAATGGGCGCTAAAGATCTTCAAGCCGCTCATTTTATCCTAAAAGTTTAGCATGGATTTTGGCCAAGCCTGCGGATATAGTGTACCCGCCTTCATTCACACCCACATTCCTCATCGGTAGTTTTAAGCACTATGTACAAGCCCGTTTCGGTTTATATCGGTTTGAGATATTTGCGAGCCAATCGTCGAAATCACTTTATATCGTTTATTTCCCTTACCTCTATTACCGGTCTGACGCTGGGTGTCATGGTGATGATACTGGTGTTATCGGTACTCAATGGTTTCCACCAAGAATTACGTGAGCGTATTCTCGGTATGGTGCCGCATTCAATTATTAAGTCCTACGATGGCCCAATTACACATTGGCAGCCCTTGGCGCAAGAGCTTGAGAAATCTCCAGATGTTATTGCAAGCGCGCCGTATACCAGTGGCCAGGGCATGCTAAGTTTCCAAGGCTCTGTTCGCGGCGTAATGGTAAACGGGATATTGCCAGCAGCAGAAGCGAAGGTTTCTATTGTCGATCAGCACATGGTGGCGGGGTCGATTGATGCCTTGAAATCTGGCGAATTCGGCATTGTGTTAGGCGATTTGGTCGCACGCAGTTTAGGCGCTCGAATGGGCGATAAAATAACATTATTACTGCCGGAAGCATCTGTGTCGTTAGGCGGTGTGTTTCCACGAATGAAACGCTTTACAGTGGTTGGTATTTTTAGCGTAGGCGCAGAATTAGACGCCTCGGTAACCGCCATTCATATTGAAGACGCTGGACGTGTGTTTGGCATTAAAGGCCAAGTAGAAGGCATAAGGTTGAAATTTGTAGACCTGTTTGAAGCACCGCGAACGAGCCATGCCTTGGCAGCGCAATTACCCGGTGGTTACTACTCAATTGACTGGACGCGTACCCAGGGGAATCTATTTCAAGCCATTCAACTAGAAAAACGCATGCTTGGGCTGCTGATGCTGATTATTGTTGCGGTTGCGGTATTCAATATTGTTTCGTCTTTAGTGATGTTAGTGGTCGATAAACAAGCCGATATCGCGGTGCTAAAAACCTTGGGCGCTGACCAAGACACCATTATGAAAATCTTCATCATTCTTGGCAGCACCATTGGCTTTCTTGGTTGCTCGCTCGGCGCATTAATGGGGATTGGAGCGTCTTTAGTAGTGTCTGATGTTGTTCAAGCCATTGAGCAGTTTTTCGGTATTCAGTTTTTAAATGCCGAGGTGTATTTTATAAGCTATTTACCGTCGGATCTTCATACGTCCGATGTGCTACTGGTGACGGGTAGCGCATTTGTGATGAGCTTTATCGCTACGTTATACCCTGCATACAGCGCCTCTAGAACAGACCCTGCTGAGGTGCTGCGCTATGAGTAACGACGTATTGAAGACAGATGTTGTTCTAAGTTGTAGCAATATAAAACGCTATTACCAACAAGGCCCACAGGAACTAAAAGTACTCGATGGCATTAATTTTACGGCTCATCGTGGTGAGCGCGTTGCGATTATCGGTAGCTCTGGTTCAGGTAAAACCACCTTTTTGAACATGCTAGGCGGGCTTGATACCCCTACCGGTGGAACCGTCGAAATCAGCGGTACTAACATTCATGCGCTGAGCCATAAACAGATGGCAGGCTTTAGAAATAGCTCAATAGGATTCGTGTATCAGTTCCATCATTTGTTGCCGGAATTTTCGGCGGTAGAAAATATTGCGCTTCCCATGTTGATTGGCGGGTTTTCAGCTAAGCAAGCGCAAGAGCGTGCCAATAAGTTATTAGAGCAGGTAGGCATAGCGCAGCGCGCAGCGCATAGGCCATCGGAACTTTCTGGTGGTGAACGTCAACGCGTAGCCATTGCCCGAGCATTGGTGATGAGCCCCGAGTTAGTATTGATGGACGAACCCACCGGAAACTTAGACAGTAAAACCGCAAAAGACATCGCCCAATTAATGGTTGAGCTTAATAGCTCAACCCGCTGTTGTTTTGTGGTGATTACCCATGATGTAGCATTTGCGCAAACTATGGATCGTCGTTTCAAGCTTGATGAAGGTAGATTGGATCAGATTATATAAAGCAGCCCAAATAAACACGGGGTAGCGTAATGGCTTAGAGGTACATTTGGGGTAGGAGGAGTTAGGGCTTTCGTTTACTGCGAAGTAATTTGCGTTCGCGCCAGCGTTTGATCACATTTTGACGCCACAACACGATGATGGATACATAGCTGATACTAGCCAGAGCAAGCCCTGCGGTAAACGAGCCCACCAGCAGCGGTGCTATAAACAGCTTCATGCTTTGGGTTAGCCATTGCCACGATAGCTCGATGGTGAAATCAGAAGCAGGGACACCGAGCATTAAACATCCCAATTTATACGTAGAATAAAATATTGGCGGAATCGTCAGTGGGTTAGTGATCCAAACCAGGCCAACGGATAGCGCCAGGTTGCTTCTCAGCCAAAGAGACATAAAAGCTGCAATCAACATTTGTGACGGAAAAGGAATGAAGGCACAAAACACACCAACAAACGCTGCCCGCGATACCGATCTTCGGTTTAAATGCCAAAGATTAGGCTGGTGCAGTACATCCCCCAAAAAACGCAAAGAGGCGTACTGCTTAACCTTTTCTGGGTCTGGTAGGTGACGCTTGAAAAACTTACGCGGCATCTTTGAGGTGCTTCATAGGCAATTTAAAGTAAAGTCCGATGTGGCAATAAATATCGTAAAAACGGTTCATCGGAACACAAACCAACGCATGGCGATTATCCTTGCTTTGATTTGCGGCATTGCAGTAGTGGCAATTCTTCCCACACTTCCGGAACGGCGCATTACCTCGTGGGTAGTACTCTTACTGATAGTAGTTTTTTATTATAAACGTTTTTTGGTGCCAGCAACTTTTTTAGTGGGGCTTTTTTGGGGGCTGCTTCATGGTTGGATAGGCTTGGAACACCAGTTGGCAAATCAATTCGAAGGTAAAGATTTGTGGGTAACCGGTACGGTTTCAAACATTCCACTTCGCAGAGAGCTTCATAAAAACTCGGTTTATCAACGCTTTGAAGTTTCGGTTAAATCTCTTGAGTTAGTAGATGGTGCGCTAATCTCACAAAAGAAACATGATACATGGGCGGTGCCGCGCAAAATGCGCATTAGTTGGTACGCCGGAAAGCAGGTTGAAGCCGGCGAAGTATGGCAGTGGAAAGTACGCCTTAAAAGACCGCGCGGGTTTTCTAACCCTGCTGGTTTTGATTACGAAGGCTGGTTGTTTTCGCAGCGCATTGGGGCAACGGGGTACGTTAAAAAATCACGTGAAAACAAACGGTTAAAAGAAAGTGATCCCTTTCAATTTATACCTGCGCTGAGGTCTAAGATTTCATCCGGGGTCAATAGTTTAATCGGGGATCTTGCATATAAAGGCCCCATTTTAGCATTGGTTAATGGCGATCGATCGAAGTTAAGCTCTGCTCAATGGGATACGTTGTTAAAAACAGGCACCAATCATTTAATGGTGATCTCTGGTCTACATATTGGTCTGATTGCAGTGATGGCCTATCGATTAACAGGGTTTTTGTTGGGATGGCTAAGGTTGCCTTTTAGAGTAGGGGTGCCCATTCCAAGTTGGTTGCGGCTTTCAGATCCCTTGTTTATTCAATGCTGGGCGGCCATGGCTGCAGCTGCATGTTACACATTGATTGCTGGGTTTTCGCTCTCAACCCAACGAGCGTTAGTGATGGTTTGTGTGGTGATGATTGCGCAACTATCTGGGCGAAACCTACGTCCAAGCCGCTCGATATTATTGGCCTTGGCCGTAGTACTGCTATTAGATCCGCTTTCTGTGATTTCTATCGGGTTTTGGCTCTCATTTAGCGCAGTTGGTGCATTACTCTATGTTTTTGCAAACAGGCGCTCAGCAACCCCTAGCGGCATATCAACGTTATGGATGAAATGGGGAATGGCCCAGTGGACGGTATTTATAGCGTTGCTGCCAGTACTGAGTTTGTTGTTATTGAATGTGTCCGTTGTTTCCCCCTTTGCAAATTTGATAGCGGTGCCCGTTGTGAGTTTGTTGATTGTTCCGCTTTGTTTGGCTGGAGCAATGATGGCGCCATTTTTTGAAATTCCAGCAACACTATTGTTAACCATGGCAAATGGCTTATTCGAATGGCTGTGGCTTTATTTAGAATGGCTTGAATCTGAATTTAAGGTCAATTGGTACCCGGGCGGGATTTCATTTTGGAATATGCTGATTGCACTGTTGGGTATTGTTTTGCTGTTAGCGCCCAAAGCATTTCCAGCGCGCTGGCTGGGTGTGTTGTGTCTGTTACCGCTGCTCTTGCCCGCTTCACCTAAGCTATCTGAAAACGAGGTGCAGTTAACTATTCTTGATGTTGGGCAGGGGTTGTCGGTAAGTCTGCGTACCGCGAATCATCAATTGTTGTACGATACCGGCCCTAGGTTTAGCGCAGACTTTGACGCAGGTAGTGCTGTGATTATTCCTTTCTTGCGTAAAACGGCCGTTTCTTCAATAGATACCTTAATTCTAAGTCATGGTGATATTGACCATGTTGGCGGCGCTGAAGCGATACTGAACCATCTGCCGATTGCACAGGTATTGCTTGGTTCCACCAATAAAAAAGTCCAGTCATTGCTCAATGATCTACCTGAAGAAAACGCACTTTGCCGCGCTGGCATGAGTTGGCAATGGGATGGCGTTCGATTTGATATACTCTATCCGTTTGACGGCCAGGCTCTGCGTGAGAATAACCACTCATGCGTGTTGATGGTCGACAATGGGACTGTGCGAATATTATTGACTGGGGATATCGAAGCCCGAGCAGAAAAAGCACTGATTAAGATCTATGGCGATGCACTTAAAGCGGATGTTTTAATTGCGCCGCACCATGGAAGCCGTACCTCATCAAGTCAGAAATTTATTGGAAAGGTATCACCCCAGCAAGTGGTGTTTTCAAGCGGGTATAAAAACCGCTTTCATCACCCTAATGCGGCGGTGGTTGAGCGATACCGCGCTATGAACGTAGAGATAATAAATACCGCAGTTGAGGGCGCAATAGTCTATTATTTTAAGGCTAATGTTGATGAAGAGAAGGCGCTTCAATCAACTGGTCGGCTATTTTTTAGACAAGAAAACCGCAAATACTGGCACGTTGATTAATTCTAATTGATGGGTCATGCAGGTTGGGCGTACTGGCAGTTATTATTGTGCCGAGCGGGCTTGCACACTAGAAATTTAACAAGAATAAATTGGAGAGAAGGTGTTTGAATTAATTTTATCTGGTGGCTGGATGATGCTGCCGATTCTGCTCTGCTCAGTGGTAGCCTTAGCGATATCTTTCGAGCGTTTATGGGCACTTAAACCAGAACGTATTTTACCAGGAAACCTATTGGTTCAAGTTTGGGAGTTGATTAAAAACAACCAGCTGAACAGCAAAAAACTCGCCGAAATCAAACAGGCATCGCCATTGGGTAAAATTTTGGCTGCTGGGTTATCTAACTCGAAATTCGGCCGTGACGTGATGAAAGAAAGCATCGAAGAAGCAGCTAATCATGTTGTTCACGAGATGGAAAAGTACCTGAATTTTCTGGGTACTATTGCTGCGATCACGCCTCTATTAGGGTTGCTAGGAACAGTCATTGGGATGATCAGAGTATTCACGGCCATTATGTTGCATGGCAGCGGTAATGCTTCCGTGCTTGCAGGCGGAATCTCTGAGGCGCTGATCACTACTGCAGCGGGTTTAACCGTTGCAATTCCGGCCTTGGTGGCGCATCGGTTTTTCCAGCGGCGAATTGACACCTTAGTGGTTGGGCTTGAGCAGGAATCCCTTAAATTGGTAGAAGTTGTTCACGGTGAACGTGAACTGCAGAACAAGGAATAAGTCAGTACTGTGAAATTCGCCCGACAAAAAAGCAATGATATTTCATTGGATCTGACTCCGCTGATTGATGTGGTGTTCCTGTTATTGATCTTCTTTATGGTTTCAATGACCTTTGACCGAGAAACGGTGCTAAACATCGATTTGCCTGATGCCGCTGGTGAGCAATCTAATGTTGAAGTGAAAGTTCTGGATGTTCAAATAAGCGTTGAAGGAAAATACGCAATCAATGAACAACCCTTGGTAGATCAGCAGTTAAAAACCTTAAAAGCAGCCATGATGAAGATATCCGATGGTGACACCTCGATGCCTCTGTTAATATCCGCCGACAGAAATGCGCCGCACCACGCTGTGGTAACCGCTATGGATGCTGCGGGTCAATTAGGGTTTTCTCATTTAAGCATCGCTACCAGTGAAAACTCTGGAAACTGATCTCAGCCAGTTCTTACGCGTTAGTGTTGCTGGCTTGGTCTTCAACGAGTCAGCAACACCATTCACCTCATAAATTCAAATTTGGTTACAACAGCCCAGCAAGTTTTTCCGTATGCATGAAAATAAATTAGATAAAGAATCCTCTGCACAAGACGTTAACGATTGGGCAATATATAAACGCTTGTTGGCCTACGTTGCTCCATTTTGGGCAGCATTTGCGCTTAGCATTGCTGGGTTTGCGATATTTTCGCTGGCTAGCGTTGGTTTTGCAGAATTGATGAAGCACATGGTAGATGCCGTTAATGGTGATAATACTGACGCAAGGTTTTGGATACCATTTGCGCTTGTCGGGTTGTTTTTTGTACGGGGCATAGGCTCATTCTTGGGTAACTATTGCTTGGCTTATGTTGCCAATTTTGTAGTCCACAATTTGCGCTCAGACCTGTTTAATAAGTTTTTAACCCTGTCTAGTTCGTTTTTCGATCAAAGTGCGTCGGGGCACCTTGTTGCAAAAATAACCTTTCATGTCTCACAAGTAACGGGGGCGGTAACGGATGCAGTCAAAGTGCTGATCCGTGAAGGCATATTTGTAATTGCCCTGCTGAGTTACCTGCTTTACGTCAATTGGCGTTTGTCGTTAGTTATCCTTTCAATAACACCTATTATTGCGTGGGTGGTTGGTTTTGCCGGCAAACGATTCCGCGGTATCAGTAGTCGTATCCAAAATTCGATGGGGGATGTAACCCAAATTTCTACCGAGGCGGTTAGTGGCTATAAAGAAGTACGTATTTTTGGTGGCAGTGAGATCGAAAAATCTCGTTTTAGAAAAATAAGTAACTATACACGCCAACAGACCATGAAAATGGAAGCGACCATTGCTGTGAGTTCACCGCTCATTCAGTTTATTACTGCTTTTGCGATGGCTGTTTTGGTCTGGCTTGCGCTGTCTCCGGAGATGATTGGCGATATGAGCCCAGGTGCTTTTGTGGCCTTTATAAGTGCTGCAAGTATGTTGCCCAAACCGTTAAAGCAGTTATCGGATATCAACGCAAAATTGCAACGAGGCTTGGCTGCTGCGGTAGATATATTTCAACAACTAGACGAACAAGATGAACGCGATACCGGCGTTTTACCGTTAGACAAGGCTGAGGGCCGAATAGAATTTAATAATGTTGGATTTAATTACATTGCTGACCGCCCGGTTTTAAAAGGGATTAACCTTACTATTGAGCCAGGGCAAACCGTTGCTTTAGTTGGGAAATCCGGTAGCGGGAAATCAACGATGGCAAACTTAATTCCGCGTTTTTATGATATTGGGTCGGGTGAAATCTTATTAGATGGTAAACCGATTGAATCATTCAAGCTTAAAGACTTAAGAAATCAGATTGCGTTAGTGAGCCAACAAGTAACCTTATTTAACGACACCGTACAAAATAATATTGCCTACGGTAGCTTAGGTGGATCTAGCCTCGAAGAAGTGAAAGCAGCGGCTACGGCCGCGAATGCCCTAGAGTTTATTGAACAACTTCCCCAAGGGTTTAACACAATGGTTGGTGACCAAGGAGTATTGCTCTCTGGCGGCCAACGTCAACGAATGGCTATCGCACGGTCATTGCTCAAGAATGCACCCATTTTAATTTTAGATGAGGCCACTTCTGCGCTTGACACGGAATCTGAAAAAAATATCCAGCAAGCTCTTGAGCGAGTGATGGAAAACCGCACCACACTTGTGATTGCCCACCGCTTATCAACCATTGAAAATGCAGATAAAATTGTTGTAATGGACCAAGGTGAGATCATTGAGATGGGTACCCATACCGAGCTATTGGCTCATAAAGGTAAGTATGCAACCTTGTATAGAATGCAGTTTTCCGACACAGAACTTACAAAACCACCAACTGCGATTGACCCTGCTTCAGGCGAAGCTAAGTAGAGTTGGTTTTGCAGTTTATTGTCAGAGCTTGGTACGAAAATAAACGCTGGGTTGCAATACTGAGCCCACTGGCTGCGTTGTATAGTTATCTTGCTGCACGACGAAAAGCCCAATACCTTAGCGGTCATAAAACAATTTGGAATGCACCGGTTCCGGTCATTATTGTAGGGAATATTTCAGTCGGCGGTAGTGGAAAAACACCTTTAGTGATTGCATTGGTTGAGCAACTAAAACAAGCAGGTTACAAGCCTGGCATTGTGAGCCGTGGTTACGGCGCAGCGACAAAAGAATTTCCCCGTTTAATATCTACCAATGACTCCCCCACTGAAGTAGGGGACGAGCCACTACTATTGGCCCAGCGAACGCAATGCCCCGTGGTGATAGACCCAAACCGTGTAGGCGCTGCGCAATACATTCTGGCGAAGTGTGATTGCGATGTTTTAATTAGCGACGATGGAATGCAACACTATGCATTAGGGCGCGATATTGAGATTGCCGTTGTCGACGCCGCGCGTGGCTTTGGCAACCAAAAATGTTTGCCTGCAGGGCCGCTGCGCGAGCCAGTTGAACGTTTAGAGCAGGTGGATTTTATTGTTTATAACGGTAAAGTCACCACAAATACTCATCAGGCTAAAACCTTTCCAATGCAGCTGGTGCCCAATCAATTTGTCTCATTAAAAGATGCTTCGGTTGTTGATGCAGTAAGTTGGACTGATTCCAAACAGGTTCAAGGTGTTGCAGGAATAGGTAACCCAGCACGGTTTTTTTCTACACTGCGAACCTTAGGCTTTGATGTTGAAAAATTTCCGTTTCCTGACCACCACCGTTATCGCGCTGCAGATTTTTCAGGTTTTTCCGATCAGCCTGTGTTGATGACGGAGAAAGACGCAGTGAAATGTGATGGTAGCTGGTTTAACAACGGTTGGTTTCTTCGCGTGTCAGCGGCTCTTGATGAACAATTTACAATTGAATTACTCAGCAAGTTATCGAAACTTAGCGTAAAAAAATAGACGTTTTCACGATGGCCACGAGCCATCTCCACTGCGTGATTTTTGTTCAACTATCTATAACCGCGCAATACTAAAGCAGCCCCATAGGATGTTCACATGTCATTTCACGTTATTATTCCAGCGCGATACGCATCAAGCCGCTTGCCGGGTAAGCCATTAATTGATATCGCTGGTAAAACGATGATCCAGCACGTTTATGAACGGGCGCAAAAAAGCCAGGCGCAAATTGTCGTGGTGGCAACTGATGATGTTCGTATAGCTGATGCGGTAAAAGGCTTTGGCGGGGAAGTGTGTATGACCTCCGATCAGCATGTTTCGGGTACCGACCGAATTCAAGAAGTGGTCAATAAAATTGGGTTAGATGCCGATCAAATTGTGGTTAACGTGCAGGGAGATGAACCTCTGATTCCAGCCGTGGTAATTGACCAAGTCGCCAATAATTTGGCAAACAACAGCGCAGCAGATATGTCCACGCTGAGTATCGCTATCGATACTTTAGAAGAGTTGATGGACCCTAACGCTGTAAAAGTTGTCAGTGATATCAATCAGTACGCGCTTTATTTTAGCCGTGCTCCAATCCCATATGCTCGTGATCACTTCAGTGAAAATAACCAATCACCTGCAACCGCATCTCTTCCGAATGTGAATTATCAGCGCCACATTGGAATTTACGGATACCGTGTTAGTTTTTTAGATCAATTTATTCACTGGCCAGCAGCTGAAATTGAATTAACGGAATCTTTAGAGCAGCTTCGCGCATTATGGAACGGTAAACGTATTCATGTGGAGCAAGCCTGCGAGGTACCGCCAGCTGGGGTCGATACACCTGAAGATGCCGAACGAGTACGCGCGATTGTTATGAAAAACTCAGATGGCTAGTGTTGGCTTGGAGTAACTACCCGGTAGAGGGTGCTAGTTCGGGGTAGTTAGGTTTGAATGTAATGAAAGGCGTGATTATTTAAGCGTCTTTTGCAGCAACAGCAACCACTACGCGGCCTACCATTTTTCCGTTAATGATGCGCTCAATGTACGCCGGTAGCTGATCCATAGTGATTTCAGTGGCTAGGCGTTCCAGCGGTAAATCATTCCATTCATCAGCGAGTTTATTCCAAGTTTTTTGTTTGACCGCGTTGGGTAACTCTACAGAATCCACCCCAAGTAGGCTTACGCCGCGGATAATAAACGGCATGATCGAAGTGGAAAAATCAGGTGACGAGACTAAACCGCAGCATGCAACCGCACCCTGATATTGAATAGATTTCAACACGTTAGATAAGGTTTCACCACCGACGGTATCAATAGCGCCCGCCCATTGCTCTTTTTTGATAGCGCGTGAGGATTGTTCGGCGAGAGTCTCGCGGTCGATCACCATGCTGGCACCCAGATCGCTCAAAAAAGAGGCTTGGTCGATCTTTCCGGAACTGGCCAATACTCGATATCCAAGCTTACTCAAAATGGTGACGCATATACTGCCAACACCGCCCGTTGCGCCAGTGACCAGTATTTCGCCAGAATCTGGCGTTACGCCGATTACTTGTAGTTTTTCAATGCACAGCGCCGCCGTGAGTCCTGCAGTACCCAAAATCATCGCCTGACGCATATCAAGCGCTGCTGGAAGATTAACCGCCCAGGAAGAGGGTACACGGATGAATTCAGCAAACCCACCGGAGGTGCCCATACCCAAGTCATACCCTGTAACGATGACTTTATCGCCGGGTTTGAAATCAGGGTTTGACGAGGTTTCTATGATGCCAGCAGCATCGATGCCTGGTGTATGCGGGAACTTACGGGTAACGCCACGATTACCCGTGGCAGAAAGAGCATCTTTGTAATTAAGGGACGAGTAATGCACGCGAATCAAAAGCTCACCTTCAGGTAAGCTTTCTAATTCGCGAGTTTCCACTTGGCTATCGAATAGGCCATCTCTTACTTCTTTTGTGACCAGTGCTTTGAATGAAGTCATCGGAGGCAGTCCCTGTGTATTCAGATTACGAGTACATTATTTATGCGAAAAGCGATCTTTGATTGAATAGTTCTGCCAAGCCAGTAATACACGATCCATCGCTCGTTGAGCAGAAAACCCAAGCTTGTCCGCGACGGATTTCTTTTGCGTGTATGTCACTTGATAGACATCTGCAGAATCGCAGGCCGTCATAATATATTCATCGCTAGTGATGAGATCATCAATCAGTTGATTGCCAACCGCTTGCGCACCATACCAAACCTCACCAGTGGCAACGGCGGCGATGTCTAATTGAGGCCGGCGTTCACTAACAAAATCTTTAAATAATGTATGAGTGTCTTCGAGTTCTTCAACGAATTTTTCGCGGCCTTTATCGGTGTTTTCCCCCAGCATCGTTAGGGTGCGCTTATATTCGCCAGCGGTTAGGAGCTCGACATCGATATCGTTTTTTTGCAACAGCCGATGAAAGTTGGGTAGTTGAGCAACTACACCAATTGACCCTAATACAGCAAAGGGCGCCGCTAGTATTTTATCCGCCAAGACGGCCATCATGTAGCCACCGCTTGCGGCAACTTTGTCGACACATACAGTCAGGGATATATCGCGTTTTTTAATACGGTCGAGTTGTGAGGCTGCAAGGCCGTATGCGTGCACCATACCACCGCTACTTTCTAGCACTAAAATCACTTCGTCTTGAGGCTCGGCGATCGACAGCACTGCAGAAATTTCTCGGCGAAGTGACTCGACCGCGCTAGCTTTGATATCGCCATCAAAATTCAAAACGAATGATCGCTTACGCCGAGTCACCGAATCATCGTTAGCTAGTTTAGTTTTGGCTTTATCATCGGTTTTATATTGTTTGGCGTTTGCTTTGAGTTGTTGCTTGGTTAGAACCTCGTGTTGAATCGATTCCTTCATAGCATCGTATTCAGTATTGAGGTTTTTCGTTTCAATGTATCCTTGCTCGTTACTTTTGTTCTTTGAGCTAAAGCCTGCAATCGCTGCAAGAATTACCACAAATGCAATCACAAAAGTGATGGTTTCGGCGAGGAATAGGCCGTACTGCATGATGATCTCGACCATTAAAAATCTCCTGTGCGGTTATTTATCGAATTGTTTGATGTAGTCGGAAATCAACCAACCAGAAATTGCGGAATTTCCAGGGAAATTAGGAAGATCTTTATAGTGGAACCACTGCGCATCCAGAATTTCATTACCATCTGGCTTCAGCTCACCTGATTTATATTCAGCATAAAAGCCAAGCATAATATTATTAGGGAAAGGCCAAGATTGGCTATGAGCGTACTGCACGTTGGTAACTTCAATGCCTACTTCTTCAAATACTTCGCGGTGTAATGTCTGTTCAACAGACTCGCCAGCTTCCATAAATCCGGCCAATGTACTGTACATTCCCGCTGGAAATTGTGGAGAGTTAGCCAGTAAAATCTCTTCGCCACGGGTGACCAATACAATGATGCATGGCGATATACGCGGGTACGCCATTAAGCCGCATTGGCCACATACCTTTGCACGATCGACATCGTGCTGGTTGTTTTCTGTGCCGCATCGGCCGCAAAAAATATGATTGCGGTGCCATTCTAGAACCTGAACAGCCCTGCCTGCAACCGAGAAAAGGTCTGCTTGGACCTGCCCTAATACGCCGTAAAGGCCTATGTATTGGTGCCCACCAGGAGCTGTTTTTTGCTCCATGATCTCATGTACAAAACAAGGTTTTGAGTCGAATTCACCAAGGTAGTGCTTAGAAATAATGTCGCAGCCAAGCCATTTCATCTCGTCATCGGTAAACGGACGCCAGACTTTGGCACCATTTGGCGCGACAATTTGGTTGCCGCTGATAACAATGTGATGAGCATCGCTGTGGTCATCTGGGGCTATTGTACCGGGTACAAATTTGAATTTATCTTCTTCCCAATTCATAGGTCACCGTCTTGGTTTTATTAATTATGGTTACGAGTGCATGACTACGAGGTCTGGCTTCAGGGAAGCTGAAAGTAGCTCAGTAGATTAGCGATGGTTTCTATTGTATTGGGAGAAGGCCTTTCAAGTAAAACGCTTAATCTTATGAAAGGCTATAAATTGGAAATTATATGAGAGAAAAGTAATCATACGTGCGGGTAAAAAATGGAGCAGGCAGTTAGGCTGCAAGCTCCTTAATGCCATCTTCAGCCAAGGAGAGTATTTTCTTGTTGCTGTTTAGGTTCAAATCCATGTTTTCGAGATAATACTCTACGCTGATAATTACATCTGCGAGGGTTTCTAAACTCTCAGACTGAATCGGATCTTGGCTTTCTACTAGATTAGATTGAATGTATTTTTGGCAGACTTTTAAAATATTGGTCACTTCTTCGAGGCCTAAAAATAGAGTGCCGCCTCGAACGGTTTCCATTAACGTTGTCAGGTTCAGCAAATGCATCGTGTCGCCGCCAGAACTAAGGTATGCATCGATGCTACGTTTAGTAAGGGCTAAACCGTCTTTGGTTTCAGTAATGACATGTTGTTGAGCTTCTTGCAGTATTCCAAGTCGAGCCGATACAGTCGTTTTCCCCGCACCTCTTGGCCTGTTGAGCTGGTGTATTTGATTTTCAATCAACGTTAATTGATCTGCAATTTCACTAAATTCATCTTCGTGTAAAAGGCCTTTCTGGATATCCCATTCTTCAATTCGAGTAAGAATGGTATTCATGATTTCGACTGAATCGGTCATTTTTGCCATTTCAAAAATGCGGCAAATTTCTTTGATTGGCTCAATGAGGCTCTCAAAATTGACCGGTTGATTTAGCTCGCTTGTTTTAAACGCAAGCTCGATATTATCTTTGACCGAAGTGAGTTCTGTTGAGACTGCACGCACAAGCGAACGACTAGCGGCGGCGTCTGGGCTTGATAATACTTCTTGCTGAATTTGAATATCTAATTCAGTAAAAAACAACGGTTTAATCGAATATTGATCCACTAATGTGCGGATAACCGGTGCGGTAGAACCGGAAATTAAGAATAGATAACTAAAACCGCATATCAGCGTTTCGCAATATTCAAGTTTCGGTGCTTGCTCAGGCTGGTTGATCAGGTTTCTATATTGCTTATCTATGGATGAAAATAACTGTTTGCGCTCTTTAGTCGGCGCAATGGTAGATTCACACATTGCGCTCACGGCGGCCGTCGCAAAGCCGAACATGAGGCCGTAGTTTCCGGGTATTTGTTGGTCAATGGTGCGGGTGAGTGCGCGCGCCATCATCGCCAAGCTGCTTTCGATATTTTGTTCGCGAATATAACCGGTTAAACCTACTTGGTACATTTGGCGTAATCTGCGCAGCCGTTCTGGTGGTGTCGAAGCACTTTCTGGCTCAGTTTGGTTTTCAAGTTGAGCGGTTACTGAGCTGCTAAATTCAGGGTTTTGCGTATAAAAATAGTCTTCAGGTAGCGCGTATTTACCACCTGCTTTTCGTAACCTATTGATAGAGCCCAGCAACAGTGCAGGAAATTCTGATTGTGAGTTATCAACATACTCAAGATATTGCTCTAACTCGATTAAGCTGCAGATAACGGCAGATAGGTATTGTTCACGTTGATCAATAGCAACCTCATGAAAGCTCTTTGCAAGTTGAAGAATTTCACTTGTCAGCGTATCTACTCCACGAAAACGCAAGAGCCGAATGCAGCCATGAACCTGTTCGATAAGATCGACAAAGGCATTGAGTTGACCGTGACTTTCAGTGTCTTCCGTGAAGCTTTCTAGGTGCATCTTGGCCTGTTCAAGAGTCTTGTGAAGCTCCTGTTTAACCAGATGATATGACGTTAGATTGCCCTGCATATGTTTATCCTGGGTGCTATTCTCGATTTATGGCTTTTCATAGCGTCGAGAGGTCAAGCGATTAAAAGTTCAGCCATGCCTAATACGCACTAGGCATGTATTTGCTTACGTAGATCCTTTGATATGCAGTCCATATTTTGAGAAAATACGTTGTTTTCTACTATATCTAACCATCAATTATAGATCATATTAGCGAGAACTCATTTTACCGCTTTAAAATTGCGGAACTTATCCCACTTACTATTCGGAAAACTATGCCCGCATTGATACTCGACGGAACAGCACTTGCGCAAAGTACTGAAAAAGAACTCAGCTTTCGTGTTGAGCAATTAAAACTAAAGACCAATCAACGTAGCCCGATTCTAGCGACGATTCTGGTTGGTAGCGATCCATCATCATCTACCTACGTAAACATGAAAGGCAACGCATGTAAGCGAATCGGTATGGAGTCGCTGAAAGTCATTTTGCCGGAGCAAACCACCACCGACGAACTGGTGTTAGAAATACAAAAGCTTAACCAAAATGCCGATGTCCACGGGATATTACTGCAACATCCTGTGCCCGCTCAGATTGATGAGCGCGCCTGCTTTGATGCCATTGCGATCGAAAAAGATGTCGATGGCGTAACGAGCCTTGGTTTTGGTCGAATGTCGCTGGGCGAGCCAGCTTATGGGTCAGCAACTCCTGCGGGTATTATGCGCCTGTTGAAGCACTACAACATTGAGCTAACAGGTAAGCATGCAGTGGTTGTAGGCAGAAGCCCGATTTTGGGCAAGCCAATGGCCATGATGTTATTGAACGCCAATGCAACCGTGACCATTTGTCACTCCAGAACGGTAGAGCTTCCTTCGTTGGTTAAGCAGGCCGACATTATCGTGGGTGCTGTCGGCATTCCAGAGTTCATACGAGCCGATTGGATTAAACCTGGAGCTGTGATTATTGATGCCGGATATCACCCCGGAAAAGTGGGTGATATTGATTTGGCAGCGGCAAAAGAAAAAGCCTGTGCATATACGCCAGTACCCGGTGGCGTTGGACCCATGACAATTAATACTCTGATTTACCAAACGGTTGCGGCGGCAGAGAAGAAATATTCTATTTAATGAAAATTAGCTGATCGCCCGGTTCGGTATACCGAGTTCGATAACCACATTAACTGGTGGCATTGAACAAAGTTAAGAGCAGGCCGGACGGCCATCAAAAAGACAATAAAAAGGGCTCAATGAAGAGCCCTTTTTATTGTCTTTATTTTCTCGTTTGGCGCTGGCCGATATAGGCTACGCGTTACGACGAAAAGCGGGAACAGGTTGGTCTTGTGCAGACTGGTAGGTGTCTGTAAAAGAACTGAGTGCTGCAATAGCTTGGTCAGTATCTTTGTCATCAGCGATCAAATAGCTGTCAAAACCACAACGCTGCATGAAGAACATTTGGTCTTTGCCAACGTCCCCGATGGCTCGGAGTTCACCGGTGAAATTCAATCTGCTTCGTAACAGTTGCGCGTATGAAAAACCACGCCCGTCGGTAAATGCAGGGAAGTTAATAGCCACTAGCGCCAGTTCGCGCAGTCGATCACCAATTTTATCTGGTGATTCATCGCTTTGTAGCCAAACACCCACTTCTTCATCTCTGGCTAAAAGCTGTTCTTGCTGTGCTGCCCAAAGTGCTAAGGGTACAATCAAGTTTCCGCTGGGTAGTGCACCCTCAACTTCAGCGCTTTCTATCAGCACCCATTCGTCGTTAGCGATAGCGCCATCCTTAATGAGTTTTGGCATAAATCTTCTCCTTAAAGGGCTGAACACCGATACGAGCTAATGTGTCTGTAAATTTCTCATCCGGGGTCTTTTTGTCTAAATAGATATCTGTGATCTGCTTAATGACACCAGGTACTTCTGCTTGCGAGAACGAAGGCCCAAGAATTTTTGCCACGGCTGCATTGTCACCAACGCCGCCGCCTAACGAAACTTGGTAGAACTCTTTGCCTTTTTTGTCTACGCCCAAAATTCCGATCTGGCCAATGTGATGGTGGCCGCAAGCATTCATGCAACCAGAGACCTTAAGGTCAATATCACCAAGCTCGTCGAGCGTATCGGGGGCTTCGAAAATCCGCTGAATTTCTTCAGCAATAGGAATTGATTTGGCATTGGCCAACGAGCAGTAATCGCCGCCGGGGCAGCAAGTGATGTCATTGATGGTGCCAATGTTGGCGGTAGCCATGCCGCTTCCGCCAAGGGCTTGCCATATTTCAAATAACTGAGCCTTTTCAACGTATGGAAGAATCAGGTTTTGCTCACGGCTGGTTCTAAGTTCGCTAAAGCTAAACTTCTCAGCAAGGTCTGCAATCAGCTCCATTTGGGTGTCTGAAACATCTCCTGGCGGTGTTCCAGTACCTTTGAGCGAGATAACAACGCTGCGGTAGCCAGGTTGTTTATGGCTACGCGTATTGTTGGTATACCAGCGTGAAAATTCTTTATTTTCAGTGAGTTGAGAGGGCTCTGAAGTATTTACTTTAGAATTGTAATCGGGCTCTTCGAAGAACGCACATACTCGACTAATCTCGTTATCAGTGAGTGTTGAAGGGCTGTCTTTCAGATGCTGCCATTCTTCCTCGACCATTTCGGCAAAGGTGTCGGCGCCCAAAGCGCGTACCAAAATTTTGATTCGTGCTTTGCATTTGTTGTCGCGACGGCCAAGCTGGTTGTAGATTCGTAGAATCGCTTCGACATATGTTAATAGGTGCTGCTTAGGCAGAAACTTGCGAATGGAGGTTCCAATCACTGGTGTTCTACCGAGCCCGCCACCTACTAATATCTCGAATCCTGTTTCGCCCTGTTCGTTTTTAGCCATGATCACGCCAATGTCGTGAAAATGCACCGCAGTACGGTCGTTCTCAGATCCGCACACAGCAATTTTAAATTTGCGCGGCAAGAAAGCGAACTCAGGATGAAGTGTTGACCATTGGCGCAGTATTTCTGCATAGGGGCGAGCATCTTCAATCTCGTCGGTGGCGACCCCTGAAAATGGATCAGCGGTGATGCTACGTATGCAGCTACCACTGGTTTGAATGGCGTGCATTTCGACTTCAGCAAGTTCAGCTAAGATATCTGGCACATCTTCAAGTGCAGGCCAGTTAAGCTGAAAGTTTTGCCGCGTGCTGATATGGCCGTAGCCTTTATCATATTTGCGCGAAACATCAGCCAATGTTCTAAGCTGAGTGGCGCTAAGCGTACCGTAAGGGATCGCAATCCGCAGTAGCGGAGCCATTCTTTGGATATAAAGGCCATTTTGAAGTCGAAGGGGTAAAAATTCACCCTCTGACAGATTACCGTCTAAGAAGCGCTGGGTCTGATCTCTAAACTGATCAACTCGCTCTTTAACCAGTTGCCGGTCAAATTCATTATATTGATACATATCGTTTTTGAGTCTAATGATTTAAGGGGGAATCTGAAGTGATATCAACGACAAGCTGACCTCAATACATCTCAGAAATTGGGCGTAAAATACCAGAAATCGGCTCTTCTTAAAACCAATAATTCGTTTATCACACAGAATGGTAACGAATAATTATATGCACTGCAGGCAGATAATTATATTAGCCTTATACTTAACCCAAATTATCTCGCTACCGCAGTGAAACCGGAGTCGAACGGACTATGCACATATTGGTAATTGATAACGATGCCGAGCAACGGCAACTGGTAGAAAAGCTGTTAGATAACAAAGACCACACCTATATTTCAGCTTCAGATGGCCTCGAAGCATTGGCGATTCTCTCTCAGGAGGCATTTGAATTTATATTGCTCGATACCGTGCTTCCAGGGATGGATTGTTTTACCACAGCCGAAAATATCCGCAAAAATTACAAAAGCAGCGCTTACCTGCCCATCATGTTTCTCAGCAGTCTGTTGGATGAAGACACGCTGGTTAAATGCCTGCAATATGGTGACGATTACCTGCGCAGGCCGTTCAACGGCGAAGTACTCAACGCAAAGATCAGTGTGCATAACCGCATTAAAACCCTACACGACGGCTACGCCGAATACCAAGCCCAAACAGAGCGTGAGCAAGCCATCGTTGCCCACGTGTTTAAAAATGCCTTCAGTAGCAACTTCATTTCGACAGACCAGATTCGCTACCACTTGTCTCCCATGTCTTTATTCAACGGCGACTTACTGATGACGGCGCGGGGCCCAACCGGCGATACCTACATTTTATTGGGGGATTTCACCGGCCATGGGCTGTCAGCTGCCATTGGCGGGTTGCCAGCCTCGCGAGTGTTTTACGCGATGACAGCAAAGGGCTTGCCATTAGGCAGCATTGTCACAGAGCTAAACCGAACACTAAAACAAATACTGCCCGCTTCGATGTTTATGTGTGGAGCAGTCATTCAGCTTGATGCATCAGGCGAGTACTTTAAATGTTGGGCTGGTGGCTGCCATGACTTACAAATTGTCGACGAGCAGGGCAAGTCTTGCATGAGCATCCAATCAAGCCACCTCGCGTTATCTATCTTGCCCAACGATAGCTTTAATTCAGATGTTGAAACCATCGATATCACACCGGGTACCCGCATGTTTTTGTATACCGACGGAATTACCGAAGCGAGCAATATGAAAGGCGAAATGTTCGGCGAAGAACGACTGTTAAAGTGTATTTCCGATAACGGAAAAGTGAGTTTTGGCGAAGATCCATTAAGTTATATTACCGATGCAGTGCATGAATTTACGGTTGGAACCGAGCAAGAAGATGATATCTCAATAGTAGAAATAAGATTGTAATACCCTCTTAATAGATTGAATAATAATAGATGATATCTTACTTGCGAGGCCTGGCAACCCAACCAAAGCGCTATATCGATGGCGTTTAATAACTCGGTCAATCGGTGACCTGACCTGCAACATCCGATAAACTACCGCTTTATTTTAAGGACTAAAGTTCAAAGGTAGGGTTGCAGTGAGTCAAGTTAAAGAATGTACATTTGAAGTTGATGGCCTCGTCATAGCGGGCCAACAATACGGCGATGCCACCGGCACACCGGTGCTAGCCATGCATGGCTGGCTTGATAACTGCGCAAGCTTTGAACCCCTGGCAAAACACCTCGCAGGCATTCACTTGCTCGCCATAGATATGCCGGGCCATGGGCTTTCGTCTCATCGCCCCGCCGATAGGCCCATTAATATTTGGGATGACCTACCGCTTCTTTTAATGCTGGTTGAACAACTTGGCTGGGATAAATTCTCTATTATTGGGCATTCTCGCGGAGCCGGTATTGGCAGCCTCTTCAGCGCCTGTTTTAGCGAAAAAGTCGAAAAACTTGTTCTGCTTGATGGCGGCCCACCGGTTTCTACCACAGCAGAAGAATCCGTTCATCAGCTGGCCAAAGCATCTAAAGCTTGGGCGCGCCGCGCTGCAAAGCACCCGCCCATCTACAGTACCTATGAACAAGCGTTAGAAGCCCGAAAGCGCGCGGTCGGCTCAATAACCGAAGAAGCGGCCATCTTGTTGTTAAAGCGTGGGCTTGTGAAAAGTGACGCCGGTTACAGCTGGCGTACAGACCCGCTGCTTACGGTGCCTTCTATGTTAATGCTCACGCCAGAGCAATCTCAGCAGTTCTCAGCTCAAATAGAGGTGCCTGTTTGCATGGTGGTCTCAAAAGGTGGCCGGTTGGCGCAATCTGAGCGGCTGGAATCTATCGCTGGTCTTATCCCTAATGTAGAAACTCATATACTTGAAGGTGGGCATCACCTGCATATGGAAGAGCAAGCGCCGGCGGTAGCTGATATTATAAACCGCTTCCTACAGGACTGATTAGCTCTACTCTATTTAGTTAAACCTCAGTTCAAGTAGTCATCACGTCTGGCTTAGCGCCAGATTTAAGGAGCTTCCGATTGGAATACATTACACCGGATTTATGCGATAAATACCCTGATCTAGTTTCGGTTGTCGAACCAATGTTCGCCAACTTTGGTGCCAAAGACTCCTTTGGTGGAGAAATTGTAACGATCAAATGCCATGAAGATAATTCCCTCGTAAAAGAAAACGTAGCCACGCCTGGCGAAGGCAAAGTCATGGTAGTTGATGGCGGTGGTTCAATGCGCCGGGCACTACTTGGCGACATGCTGGCAGAAAAAGCCGCAGAAATGGGCTGGGCCGGGATCATCGTTTACGGCTGTATTCGCGATGTCGACGTAATTGCACAAACAGACCTTGGGGTTCAAGCGCTTGCAAGCCACCCAATGAAAACCGACAAACGCGGCATTGGCGACAAAAACGTAGACGTGACCTTTGGCGGTGTATGTTTCAAGCCCGGCGAATACGTTTATGCAGACAACAACGGTATTATTGTTTCACCCCAACCACTGAATATGGACTAGTCCAGCGCTACCTTTCTTTAGTCAGGGTGACCCGTACCAGTATAATCAAAAATAATTCAAACCAACAAACACAATCATAAAAATAGAGGAACAAGCCATGAGTCGATTCGATAACAAAGTAGTTGCGATAACCGGTGGATCAGGCGGCATTGGAATTGCAGCCGGAAAACTATTCTCAAACGAAGGCGCAAAAGTGCTTTTGGTTGACTTAAATGAAGACGCGCTTAAAAAAGCCGTTGCGGAAATTGGCTCAGACAACGTTAGCTACGCAGTGGCCGACGTAACCGTTGCAGACCAAGTTGAAGGCTACACAAACCTAGCAGTAGAACGTTATGGCGGGCTCGATATTCTACTGGCCAACGCCGGAATTGAAGGCAACGTAATGCCCATTACCGCATACCCAACCGAAACCTTCGAAAAAGTATTAGCGGTTAACGTAACCGGTGTTTTCTTGGGTCTTAAATACGCAATGCCAGAAATGGCAAAACGCGGCGGTGGCAGCATCGTAATTACCTCATCGGTTGCTGGCGTGAAAGGCGGCCCCGGTCTATGCGCATACACCACCAGCAAACACGCAGTGATTGGCTTAATGCGTAGTGCATCCAACGAAGGCGCACCCATTGGCGTTCGTGTAAACACCGTAAACCCAGCACCGGTTGAAACCCGCATGATGCGTTCGTTAGAAGAAGGCATGGCCCCCGGCGCTGCTGACCAAGCAAAAGTAGCGATGGCAGCGACCATTCCATTGGGCCGTTACGGCGAACCTTCCGAAGTAGCAGACATGATGGCATTCCTTTCTAGTGATGCTGCTTCATTTTGTACGGGTGGTGTATACATGGTTGATGGTGGTTCTTCTTCCAAGTAAATCATCAATGAAATGGTCGCAGGTAGTCATGCTGCGACCTTAAAACCCCTCTAGAAATAATGCTTTTAGAGGGGTTTTTTTATAGCAGATAATAGGCTTTGACGTAATTGGCGGTGGATGCTCTCACAGTCTCACAGTCTCACAGTCTCACAGTCTCACAGTCTCACAGTCTCACAGTCTCACAGTCTCACAGTCTC
>JAESUM010000036.1 GCA_016763075.1 Pseudomonadales bacterium | reverse complement strand
GTTGAAGGCATTGCCTACGGTGGTGGTTGTGAAGTGGCGATGGCCTGCGACATGATTGTTGCTGCCGACAACGCGCGTTTTGGTTTACCAGAAGTGAAACGTGGGTTGCTACCCACCAGCGGTGCTATTTTCCGCGCTGGCCGTGTATTGCCGCTTAACATTGCCAAGCATATGACCCTAACCGGGGCCGACTTATCTGCCGCTGATGGGCACAAATACGGCATGGTTAATGAAGTGACTGCCCCCGGCGGTGCTTTGGCGGCAGCGCTAGCCATGGCGGAGTTGATTACTGCAAACGCACCCATTGGCGTGCAGCAATCATTGCAAGCTATTGAAGCACTATATGATGTAGAAAATAAATTAGGCTGGGAGCTAACCGTAAAAGCCCAAACGATTATGGGTAAATCAGCTGATTCTAAAGAGGGCATTGCAGCGTTCTTTGAAAAACGCGCGCCGGTTTGGACTGGGCGTTAGCCGCCACACCTTTGATGAACGCTTTTAATGCCGCCGTGCAGGTTATGCGATCTGCACAAGCTAATATGCAAATAGCGCGGTGGCATTAAAGCTGAATAATCTTCGGCGTGGGAATTTTGCAGCACGCTGAATCGGCTTTCCTGCATCCCCCGATTTGTGTAAACCTTAGTTATGCGCAAAGCGGCTTGAAGGCTCAAATGTACGAATAGATTTTGGGCTGAATGACTGTTTCCGTAGAACCTTTCTTGTTTGACAAGCCCGCCTCTTTATTGGATCAGTTTTTGTGGAACCTGCCCCTTTTTGAGCCCTCCACATAGACGTGCATCTTTGGTGCGTTTTTCGCTGGCGATGGTGCGCAACGCGCTGATATTCGAATGACTAAGTTTCTTTAGCCGGCATGGTGACTACTGGGTAGTGGCTGAATTGGTGAATTATCCCTTCATATGAGCATGAATAGGTCTTGATTTGGCCAAATATTGATCCGTGTGTACCTAATGGCCTGATTATTGCTACATCCGTTCCAAACACTTTAACTCGATCTTTCAACATCTCGGAGTACCTGCATGAGCGAGTCTACCCTTAGAGCCAACTTTCTATCATATCGCGGAAAAGCCAAAATTCTGCATGTGACTTGGATGGCGTTCTTTGTCACGTTTTTGGTGTGGTTCAGTCACGCACCATTGCTGTCGATGATTCAGGAATCGATGGGGCTAACGGATCAGCAAATAAAAGTTCTGCTGATCCTCAACGTGGCATTAACGATTCCTGCGCGAATCGTCACCGGCATGTTGGTAGACAACTACGGCCCACGTAAGACCTATACCGTAATGTTGGTGGCCACCAGTGCGCTGTGCTTCTTCTTTGCAACTGCAACCACCTTCGAAACCCTCGCTTTGGCGCGCTTTTTAATGGGCTTTGTCGGTGCTGGGTTTGTTATTGGTATTCGCATGATCAGCGAATGGTATCCGGCTAAACAGCTTGGTTTGGCTGAAGGTATCTATAAAGGCATGGGTAATGTTGGCTCTGCAGTGGCAGCGGTAACATTGCCAACGTTGGCCATTATGTTTGGCGGCGATGATGGCTGGCGCTATGCAACGGCCATCACGGGTGTGATTGCGTTGCTGTTTGCTGGTTACTATTATATTTCTGTTACCGATACCCCGGCCGGTTCAACCTATTTTAGACCCCAGAAATCAGGTGGTTTAGAGCTTACCAGCAAGCGTGATTTTTACTTCTGCGTAGCCATGAACGTACCCATGTTCGGCGCGTTGGCGGTATTAACGTGGAAGGTTACGGTACTTGGCTTACTCAATGAGCTTGCAGCCACCGTTTGCTACGGCGCGTTAATTGGCCTGTATTTGTTCCAAACCTATCACCTTTATAAAGTGAATAAAGAGATCTTCGTTAAACCCGTTGATGAAATGATGCAGTACAAATTTAAGCAGGTCGCCATTTTAAGTGTGGCCTACGCCGTAACCTTTGGTGCTGAGCTTGCGGTGGTTTCAATGTTGCCGCTGTTTTTAAAAGATGTATTATGATCCCAGTTGCGCTGGCGGGTATTTTTGGCGCTTGTTTCGCAGTGATGGATGTACTGTCGTGCCCTTCTGGTGGGTTTATTAGCGATAAATTTGGCCGCAAAGGCTCATTGGTTCTATTGTTGGCCGGTGCTTCGGTTGGCTTCTTTATGATGTCGCAAATCACCGGCGACTGGCCCGTTGCGTTGGCTGTCGCCACGATGATGCTGTGCTCGTTCTTCTTGGGCTCAGCAGCCGGTAGTGTGTTTGCGGTAGTGCCGTTAATCAAACGACGCCTAACCGGGCAAATTGCCGGAATGGTAGGGGCTTATGGCAATATTGGTGCGGTGTTATTTCTTACCGTATTCTCTTTTGTGTCGCCTTCTATCTTCTTTCTCACCATTGCTGGTGGTATTGCCTTTGCAACCTGCTGTGCATTCTTCTTAGACGAGCCAACAGGGAAAATGGCCGAACTAATGCCAGATGGCACCGTTCAGCTTATCGACGTTCATTAAGGAGATGGCTCCAAGTAGATGCAAAACCGGCATCTACTTGGAGTGCTTATTTGAGTTGAACTGAACCGAAATGCCCTGCGCTCGCTAGGGTGCTGCTCCAAGCCCTTCTCACACGCAAGTTTCTCGCAGCGAGTAATTAAGCGTAGGCTCTAAGCTTATTACGCGCAATCACCCAGCGATGCACTTCGCTTGGCCCCTCAAAAATACGCATGGTCCGTACATGTTGCGCCATTTGTTGTAGTGGTAGCTCTTTGGTCATGCCCATGGCACCGTAGGTTTGCATGGTGTTATCAAGAATGTCAGTGGCTAGTTCGGTACCGTATAGCTTAATCATGCTGGCTTCGGTGCGTACATCTTGGCCATTGTCTTGTTTGGTTGCGGCATCCCAGAGCATTAACTTCAAGCAATGAATCCGTACTTCTGCATCGGCAATCCACCATTGAATAGCCTGCCGGTCAGCCAGTAAATGGCCAAAAGTGGTTCGTTGATTAGCGTATTCGCACAGCATATCCAGCGCGCGCGTCGCCATACCCAAACACCAAGCACCCATCTGTAAACGTCTTACAACCAATCGGGTTTGCATGGGGCCAAATCCTGCACCCTCTTTACCCAGCAGTTGGCCTGCGGGTATGCGGCAATCATCAAATACCACTTCAAAGGTAGATGAGCCGCCGATCATCGGTATTTTGCGGGCAATTTCAAAGCCAGGGGTGTCTTTGTCAATTAGAAAAGCCGATATACCGCCACGGGAGCCTTTCTCCGGATCGGTGACTGCCATCACAATGGTGAAATCAGCGGTGTCGACACCGCTTATCCATATTTTACGGCCGTTTATGACCCAGTCATCGCCATCTTTTACCGCGCGGGTGTTCATGCCTGATGGGTCTGCACCGGCTCCGGGTTCAGATATCGCAATAGCCGAAACCATTTCACCGCGCGCGTAGGGCTCAAGGTATTTTTCTTTTTGTTGTTCGTTGGCAGTTTCCAGCAACATATGGAGATTGGGCGAATCAGGCGGGAAGGAAAATGGCACAACTGTGCGGCCCAATGCCTCGTTCACCCCAACCAACGCAATAGCAGGAAGATCTGCACCACCGGTTTCAACAGGGCAGTCTAGCCCCCACAAACCTAATTCTCGGCATTTATCATACAGTGGTTTTAGTTCCTCTTCGGTCAAACGAAAGCCGTCGCCGTTGGCTTCTCGGGCCAGCACTGCGGGTTCTAGCGGCATCAATTCTTCTTCTACAAACCGAGTGACGGTTTCTTTTAGCAGCCGTGATTCGTCGTCCAGATCAAAATTCATCTTGTTCACTTCCCCACTTTTTATTTTTTTATTGGATGCGTTTGCACCGTGGTGAGCCCTGTTATTTATCCGCGATAAGCAACGGGCTATTTGACCCACTTCAATACAATATGAGAGCTGACACTAGAAGGCAAACTCGCGTGCATGTGGCATTACGGGGTTGTGGTTTGGAGTTTGTGTTGTTGATTTTTAGCAAAGATAACGGTATTGATGTTAGGTGCAAAAATTCTTACAGATGTCGATCTAAGTATTACGAAGCTGATAAATATAATAACAACGGAGCGCGCTAGATGATGGAATCAGAATCTCAGGGGACAATGGATCCGCCACTTAAGGGTATTAAAGTGCTCGATTTTGGCCAGGTTTATCAGGGGCCATATGCGACCTATTTGATGGCGCAGGCCGGCGCAGATGTGATCAAAATTGAAGCGCCAACCGGCGAGCCATTGCGCCAAAGAGAGATCCGCGGCGGCTCTGCAATCTTTCAGATGGGGATGCTCAATGCCAACAAAAGAGCCATCACCATTGACCTGAAAACCGAGCAAGGCAAACAGCTGCTTCGGGATCTGGTTCCACACATGGACATACTGCTGGAGAATTTTACTCCAGGGGTGATGGACAGATTAGGCGTGGGCGCAGCATCGTTGCAGAAAATTAATCCACGATTGATCTATGCCTCAGGCACGGGCTACGGGTTATCCGGCCCGGACAAAGACGCAATGGCGATGGATATTACCGTTCAGGCAATGTCCGGCATCATGAGTGTTACCGGTGAAGACGGTGGCCCACCGGTGCGGGTCGGCCCAGCAATTGCTGATTTTATGGGTGGCATCCATCTGTATTCTGCGGTGATGACTGCGTTGTATGAACGCGAACGTACCGGAATAGGGCGGCTAGTAGAGGTTTCAATGCTGGAGTCGGTTTACCCAACACTGGCATCTGGTTTAGGCGCAATGTATGACAATGGCGGCGAGATACCGCCGCGCCCGGGAAACCGTGGTGCGCTTAATACCGCGCCCTACAGTGTGTTCGAAGCGGCCGATGGTTATGTTTCAATATTTTGTCTGAAAGAAAACCACTGGACGAACCTTTGCAACGCGATGGGTCGACCAGAATTGGCAACAGACAGCCGCTTTGCGACGAGCGAAGCGCGGGCCAAAAATCTTGAGTTAACGGAACAGATGGTAACGGAATGGTCCAGCAAATTGCCCAAAGATGAAGTCTTCCGGGTCCTGTGCGAACACCGCATACCGGCTGCTCCGGTAAGAACCATGAAAGAAGTGAGTAACAGTGAGCATATGTTTGCGCGGGACAGCTTACAGAAGCTTGATCATCCTGATTTAGGTATGGTTACCCTGCCAAGCAGTCCGCTGCGTTATCACGGAACACCACAAACCCAGCTCACCGCGAGCCCGCGTTTGGGCCAGCATAATCAAGAGGTTTTTGCCGAGTTGCTGGGCCTGTCGTCTGATCAGGTTGATCAGTTGCATGCGGACGGAGCGATCTAAACAGGGATTGAATGCCGGCGATGAAAGCCGTGTGGGGCTTGTGTATCGGGAGTCGCTATTTGAACTAGAGGCTCCCGATACGCAGCTTGCCTAGTTAAGCCTGGTTAAAATTACCAGCGCGGCGTTCCGAAACGGCTTTCATACCCTCAGCGGCATCGGCTGTTTCAATCAGCCATGCTTGTTCTGCACCTTCTCTACGAGTTGCGGTTTCCACCCGGTCACCAAGGCCTGCGCGCACCGTTTCTCTCACCGACATCACGGCAAGCGGTGCAGCGCTGGCAATTTCTACCGCCTGGCGATGTGCTTCGGCTCGCACCTCTGATCTGTCTACCAGCGTATCAATCAAGCCAATTTTTTCCGCCGCTTCGCCGTTAATACGTTTGCCTGTATAAAATAATCGATGAGCCTGTTGTTGGCCGATCAGCGCTGGCAACGTGTGGGTTAAACCAAAGCCAGGGTGAATGCCCAGTTGACTGAAATTGGCTGCAAATTTTGCTTCGACGCAGCTCACTCGAAAATCGGGTACCAGTGCGAGTCCCAGACCACCACCAATCGCCGAGCCTTCAATGGCACCAATGATCGGTTTTTTATTTTTAAACAGACGCACCGCTTCCGCGTAAAGAAGGCTTGAGCTGCTGCGAAAGCCGGATTCGTCTTTGGTGCTTTTCTTTTCGACACCGGCGATCGATGAATCCTTGTTACTACCGTCGCCAAAATTAGCACCTGCAGAAAAAACTTTCCCCTCGGCGGCTAACACAATTGCGCGGCACCGTTTGTCTTCGTCCAGTCGCTCGAATGCATCTACCAGTTCTTTGATCATGCGCATATCAAAAAAGTTAACCGGGCCATTTTGTAGTTCAACCGTAGCGACGTAGTCATCGCCAACGGTCACGCCAATCATTGTGTAGTCGTAGGTTGTCATGACTATCTTTTCCTTGAATTAGTTAAAAAGTCGGGTGGATTTGAATAAGGCTATTTGATTTGTTGCTGATCAGCATAAATATCTTTTGTGGTAAATGTAAAGCAAGCACGGTTTTTCCCCTGTGTGGAAACTGAAGTATTTTGTTTGGCTATAAATTTACCCGCTTGAGAAACGCGCCTTTATTTCGTATTCTCGATGCAAAATATAATAAACAATGTGGTCAGGAAGACCTTTCCTGATATTCCCCACGCTGGAGAGAGACAAGATGTCGATAAGAATGGAAAAACCATGGCAGGAGCTAAACACCGAAAACATTAACCCGTTGCAAGGGCAGCTCGGTGTTTATCAAATCGCTAATGCCGAGAAAGAAATCATCTCAATCAACTACACCGGTGGCCGTTCACTGTTTGGCCTACGCGGCGACCTTCTTGATTTACTAGAAAAAAACCCCGCCGGAGCCGTATATTTTCGTTATGAAGTGAATATGCAATATATGACCCGGCACGAAGAATTGCTGATGATTCATGTCGCTGATTTCGGTTCGCTGCCACCGGGTAACCAAAAAACCAGAAAGCGAAAACTCGGTACACTAAGCATTGATTAACCATCCCTGCCAAATATAAAGCCACATTAATTGGCGGTCCCTCGCGCGAGGGAGTCAGCCAAACTATAAAAATAATAGGAGTGAAAAGATGGACTTTGATATGACACCGGAGCAGGAACTGATCATTCAAAATGTGCGTAGATTTGTACGTGAAGAGATCATTCCGCTAGAAGAGGATATGGACCCAGACGCAAGTGGTCCAGAACCAGAAGACTTAGAGCGGTTAAAAAACCAAGTTAGGGATATGGGTCTTTATGGTTTAGGTATTCCACCAGAATTTGGTGGGCCAGATATTGGCATCGTGACCCAAACACTCATGGCCATCGAAATGTCACAGCATCGTACCGGTTTGTATTCCCCTTGCTTTGGTGCGTTTGGTGGAGCCGGACTTGCGCAATTATTTGAAGCAACCGAAGACCAAAAAGAGCGATATCTTTACCCAGTGCTAAAGGGCGATAAGCACGGATTCTTCGGTTTAACCGAGCCTTCTGGTGGCTCAGACCCAGCCCGCGCTATACAAACCCGCGCCGTAAAAGATGGTGATGATTGGATACTAAATGGCGCAAAAATATTTATTAGTGGTGCCGATAAAGCAGACTTCGGGATTCTATTTGCGCGCACCGACCCTGAAAAAGGCCGAGCAGGTATCACCTGTTTTCTGGTCGATACCGACATGCCTGGCTTTCATGTTCGGCGCGTAGTGCACACGCTTCGTTCAACGCATTACGCCACCGAAATACAAATTGATAACCTGCGTATTCCCGCTGCCAACGTATTGGGAGAAGTGAACAAAGGTTTTGGTATTGCTAACGACAGGCTAAGTCGCCAACGAATCCCATATGCCGCAGGTTGCATTGGTGTAGCGATAAAAGCCCAAGAAATGGCAATTGATTACGTAAAAATTCGCGAAACATTTGGCGCGCCACTGGCAACACGCCAGTCAATACAATGGATGATTGTCGATAACGAAATTGATATTCGGACCTCGCGTTTTGTCACGCTGGATGCGGCGTCAAGATCAGAAAAAGGTGAAAGCTTCCGCACCGAAGCGGCGATGGCCAAACTGCTGGCGAGTGAAGCGGGTGGCCGTGTGGTTGATCGGGTGATGCAAATTCACGGCGGTTACGGCATGACCAAAGATCTTCCGTTAGAGCGCTGGTTCAGAGAAATGCGCATTCGCCGAATTGGCGAAGGCCCAAGTGAAGTACAGCGGCTGGTAATGGCGCGGGATATAATTGGTGGGTCATTTCACTAAAATAAACTAACTAACAATAAATTTAAAGGCTGCGTTTGTAGTAAATGTTACGCGCAGCCTTTAAATAATTGTTGTTTCTAGTTGGCATATTCTAAATAAATTTTTACCCATAATTAGAGTGATAAGGCTGAACATGTAGATCAGCTTCATGTTGCCGGGATTGCCAAAGATCATAGGCATTTTGTAAACGAAGCCAATGATCTGCAGATGGCTTTCCAAATGTCAGTTCTAAGCGTAGTGCCATCTCTGGCGTTATCGCACCTCGGCCATTCAGGACTTTCGAAAGTGTTTTACGGCTGACATTTAAATGCTGTGATGCGTCCGTAATGGTGAGTTCTAAGGGGGTAATTACCAGCTCTTTTAGAATTTCACCGGGGTGCGCGGGGTTATGCATATTCATTAGTGATAATCCTCATAATTTACTATTTCAACATCTCGGCCAACAAATCGAAATGTGACTCTCCAGTTTCCGCTGACAGAAACAGACCAAATATTTTTACGGTTACCTTTTAACTCGTGCAATCGTAAGCCGGGTAGATCCATATCGATTGGGTTTTCTGCCTGGTCAAGGTTAGTCAGTATGAGCTGGAGTCGTTTAGCGTGTTTGGTTTGAATGCCTGATGATTTACCCGTTTTGTAGAAACGCTCTAATCCCTTATGTATGAAACTAGTTATCATGGATCTAATTGTAACCCTTATGGTTACGCCGTCAAGCGTGCAATTTTGATGGGCATACGATTAATTGAGAAAAACTGAAACCTGAATAGATAAACAAATACTGTCGGGCTAGTTTTCAGCGCTTATAAACAAGAATAAACCGCCTTCATCAAAGCCTTATTTTGCGGGCTTCCCCAGTCACGCACGATACGATTAAGGGTATACCCAAAGGCCAGTTTGGTATCGGGGTCGGCAAAACCAAGCGAGCCGCCATTGCCAAAATGTCCAAAGCTGTTTGGATTGGGTCCCATTGGTCGGTTTGGATGTGTGAGCTGAAAACCCAGGCCCCAACGTATCTCGCGGTGCAGAATTTTATCGATCCCTTCGCACTGAATTCGTCGGGCTTCTTCTAACGTGCTTTGTTTAATGACTTCATAGCCATTAATGGTTCCGCAGTGCGCCAGCGCATTGTAGATACGTGCGATACCCTTGGCGGTTCCAAATCCGTTGGCGGAGGGCGCCACGGTTTGTCGCCAACCATCGGTATTGTAGACACCTAGGCTAGATATGCCGCTGGGGTTGGTATAGGCGCTTGCCATCATCTCCATAAACTCAATGACTTCTGGTGTTGCTCGACGGGTGTTTCCTGAGCCGACGCGGGGGTGGGCTCTGCTAGCTGCTCCTGGGCTGGCCAACTGATCTCAGCGGCTCGTTTCAACTGCTCATCATCAAGTCCAAAATAGGTTTCGGCCCCAAGAGGCTGCGCAACCTGTTGCTGGAAATATTGATCGATCGGCAAGCCGGAAATTCGTCGGACAAACTCGCCCGCCAGAAGCCCAAGGGTATTGGTGTGATAACCATGCTCGGTTCCCGGCTCCCAATAGGGTTTCTGCTCCGCCAGGGTATCGACCAATAACGACCAGTCAAAAAGTGCGTCATCGGGCAGTGGTTTGCGAATCGCGGGCATACCGGCCCGGTGGGTCAGCAGGTGCCGCAGCGTCGTATGTTGTTTGCCGTTTTGTCCGTATTCGGGCCAGATATCGGTAAGCGGCGCATCCAGATCAAAACCATGCTGATCTGCTGCACGCAGGGCGCATAGAGCCGTAAAGGATTTCCCGACCGAATAGAATCCCGAAAGCGTGTGCTCCTGCCAGGGTTTGGTTTTTGCGACATCGGCCCAGCCGCCCCATATATCGACGACCGGCTCGCCATTGAGATATACACAACAAGACGCACCGAGCTCATCAAACTCACTAAAATTTCTTTCAAAGGCTCGAGCCACTGCGTCAAACTGTGGTGCCAAATAGCCCTGTACGGTGACCCCAGTACTCATGTTTAGCTCCCATGTTGCGACAATAAAAAAGTGTACCGCTAAAGCAATCTTAAAGCATAGGGCTGATTACTATTACGCGTATTGCACCCACGACTTGCGCCAACAGTGGGCTTTATTTGTTGTAAACTATGGCGCTGAACATACCCAACAAACTGAATGAAGCATAAAAAGAGAACGGTTCAATGGAATTATTCAAAACAAAAAACATGATGTTGGGTGCGGCGCTCATTACCGTATTGTACTTAGCTGTAATCTTAGTCGCGCCACTATTGGTGCCATTGCCAGACACCAGAAAACCAGTGCCGGCAATTCCGGCGGAGCTTAACATTACTCACGAGCGAGTCACCTTTGGCTCAACCCAGCCGAATATCAACCTTGTCGCTTGGTGGATGCCAAACCCGGCAGCAAAAGCCGTGGTGGTTTTGGTGCATGGCCACGGTGGCCAGCGAACCATGGATGTTTTTGGCGGCATGCAATTATCCAAAAAAATGTTAGATGCTGGCTTTGCCGTATTGTCTGTTGATTTGCGTGGCCATGGCGAAAGCGATGCAGCCCCTAGCAACAAACTAGGGCCTGCAAATTTAGTGCACGATGTAATGGGCGCTATCGATTGGGTAAAACACAAACATCCCGATCTCGCTGTGGGTGTGATTGGCGCATCCCTTGGTGGTGCAACCGTGGTTATGGCTGGTGTAAAAGACCAGCGCATTAAAGCCATATTGGCAGTAGCCCCAGCATTAGAGCCAGCGCTGAGTATCGAAAATTACTTAGTGCACGTGATGTCACTACCAACATTTGTAGCGCGGCACCTGGCATGGTCAATGGTTAGTGTGCACGGCCAACTAGGCGGTACAGACCCACTTAAAGCAGCAGCACAACTTGATGGAAAAAAGCTATTTTTAATTCACAACGAAGCCGACCCGGTTAACCCCGTTTCTGGCTCGCGCAGGTTAAAGGCCATCTTGCCAGAAGCGCAGATTTGGGTGACGCCAGCAGCGTTAAATAACCCCATTGTGTTAGAGCGGGGCCCGTGGGGTAGCCACGTGCGCTCATATTTATTGCACCCAAAAGAGTTTGCAGAAAAAACCATCTCGTTTTTTAATGAGCGTCTGAGTAAATAAACAAAAATATTGAAGTACGCTTAGCTAGTTTTGGGGAGTTACATAAAACAATGTCAGAAATAGAATTTTCTAACGAAGAAAAAGAAACCCTAGTTCATAAACTATCAATGTATTTTCGAGATAATTTCGATCAGGAATTAGGCCAGTTTGATGGTGAGTTTTTTCTCGATTTTATCTCCAAAGAGATCGCGCCCTTTTATTACAATAGAGGCCTATTCGATGCACGGGCTATTTTGGAAAGTAGACTAGAGCTACTAACAGAAGCAATATATGAAATTGAAAAACCAACCGAGTTTATTCGTTGATATCAAGCCAGTCTAAACCGGCTATGGTGTAGTGTTTGGTTGCGAGGCATGACTCGGTTTTGGTGTATAGGTAGACCTGGCCCTCCTTTTCCGGCTTAAAAGCGACTGGTTATTGAGCCAATTTGGAAAACAACGCAAACGGGCGCGGGCAAAATACACTGACTTTGTCCGTGAAGGCATAAGCCTGCCCTCGATTTTGGACTACCTACAAAAACAGGTATTTCTGGGTAGCAAAGCGTTCATCCACCGGCACCTCAAAACCATCGAAGAGAAAGAAAGCCTCGACGACATTCCCATCTTGCAGAAACGAGCAGTTGCGAAGCCTATCGATTACTATCAGGATAAATACCCGAATAGTAACGAGGCTATTCAGCAGGCGTTTTTAACTGGAGCGTACACATTGAAGGAAATTGGCGATCATTTTGGAAAACACTATTCGACAATAAGCCGAATTGTAAACGGGAAGTAGGAAGTAGTGTTGCATGGAAAGACCCGACCCCGGTTTTTTCTGACCCTCGATTTTTCTTGTGTGCGATTGTTATACGAGTTCTTTCTGAATTGATGACAAGTAGGCAAAGTGTCTAAACTCACTGGGCACATTTTTTCCAATAGAAAGCTCATTATATGCAAATTTTAAAGCACATGCGCCGAGCGCGGCGACGTTCAAACTCTGAATATATGGCTGATAATTCTCGGGAAGATAATCCTTTGCCAAAACACCAGCTCCTGCAACCCCAAACCATGGGTCTGTAGCAATTGCAGTTAATGAGCGCTTAACCCTTTGAAACTTTGTTTCTTTCATCACTCTATTAAAATCATTTAAATTTCGATGCAACTTATTTAGGCCTTTGCTCTTTCTTTTTGGTATGTCTTGCGCCCCCATAATTTGATCGACAATTGAATCCATTGAATCTCTCAGAGCTATTAGCTCAGGAAGCCTTCTATTTTTAAACTCTAAAACATCTTGTAGAGAGACTTCTGCGGTTGGTATTTGAACTGCTTGGTACAATTCAAACTCTAAACATCCTTGAAGTTTAGCATCAGCACTCGGAATAAAAAGCACATCTGTGGGTTGGGCAATACTCCATTCTTCCTGCTCTAGCTTATTGTTTTGGTCATAAGCCTCCATTTGGGTAGCAAGAAACAAAAGTCCATTTTCATGTGCTTCCATTTTTTGAAAACGTATATCTGTACTTTTTGCAATACCTTCTTGTACTAAAAAGTCTATATCAGGCCCACCACCAACATGAATCATGTTGTTCACTGGGTAGTCAATTTTGTCCCAAAAAGAAGATACTTCCGAAGATTAATAGGATCCACTCCGCCGGCCAACTGGATTCCACGGCCATTATTTAGAATTTTATAATTTGGAGTAATTACTATGCCGCGTTCCATTTTCTCTCCAAGCTCATATAACGTTTACATAAGGGGCGCGTAGGTTGGGTTGAAGCATGAAGCCCAACGGGTAACATCGAACGTC
>JAESUM010000035.1 GCA_016763075.1 Pseudomonadales bacterium | reverse complement strand
GGCCAGCAGGCGGCGGATTTCTGGCACCTCCGCGAGGCCCTCCCGGAAGCCCAGAAATACGCCGGCGCCAGCATCAAGCACGACATTTCGGTGCCGATCTCGCGTTTTAGATAAATTACCACATAGTAGTGTGGTCAGGACAACTAAATCTATCATTGCCAGCAGGTAAGCCCCATTTATCACAATTTATATCATAACATTTTCCTTGTGAAAATAGAAAATCGTATATATCTTTTTCATTCATATTTATTAATTCTTCTGAGTATACAGCTCTATCAGCATTTATAAATGAACAATAATTGCATCTAACAAATAATTTATTCTTTTCCTTTTCAATACTATCCTGACATTTAATACAAGTTAAAATTTCTTCACCATCTACACCTTGTATTAAAAAGCAGGAATTAGTTTCTTTTATAGAAACTTTTTCGTCTCTACTAAAATCCATACTATAAGAACTATCATCCCCATTATCAAACTCCTCTGGATTATCTTCTTCCAAAGCCCTTTTCTTATCACATTTGCTACAAAACTCATCATCTGGAAAATCTTTATCAAATTTCCTCCATAGTTTACAATCTTGACATTGTTTTTGTTTTTCTAATTCTTCTACTAAAACATCAAAAGAAGCACTAAAATTCGACAAATTATAACTATGTTCATCTATATGTCTATACTTACAAATAGTACAAACTGAGTATACACTACTTTCTTTCTTCGAATAACTATTATCACATTTAAGACATTCAACAAATGTAGAACCATGTTCACTCGAAGAAGTATGAGTATAACTACCTTGTGGTATAGAACCGTCGTGTAAATCTGGATTATCACAAAATTCCTTCATATCAACTTCATTATGATTATCAAAAATTGTATTTGTATATTCTTTTGGAGCATTAGGTTCACTTTCCTTCAAAAACATCATAATATTAGACATTGAATATTTCTTATATCCAAATTCTTTATATAATTCCAATTGTAAATCTTTCATAAATGACCAAGGAACTTTTCTCTGATCCTTTGCATCCTTTGATTCCCCCTCTAATTTTGGATATTCTCTAAATAATCTCTGACCTTCATCCTCACATCTTAATTGATATTGTACTCTACAAGCATCAACCCGAGTTTGTGGAATAATAGCAGGTATTGGTTTGCCCATATCTACAGGAGATTCTAAACAACCTTTTCTATGTATAAATGCTCTTGCTAAATGATTACCGTTGTTCAAATTAGCCTTTGCTCGAGGATAGTTTAATTTATGACTTGTTAAAATATCATAATCTTTATCAACTGGAATCTTAAAATATTCTAACTTTTTGAGAAATTTAGGGAAGTTACATATATCACTTTTATTAAACATTTTATTAGCATATTTTACATACAATTCGTGAAGTCTAACTACTGCTGTAGGAGACCTATACATTTCCCAAACACTATCATCTAATTTTACAAGATACATTTCACAAAATGCCCATACATTATCAGATTCCATAGCCATTCTATTAGCAAACTGTTCCATAACTAATGGTGTTTTGATAACACATCCTCGTTCAGAATAAGCCTTTCTATATTTAATCAACATATATAAAAAAGCAGGCAACATTTCAAGAAGTTGTTCTTCCATATCAGATTCTCCAAGTTGTACTACATCTTTATTATTATTAAAATCTTCTAACCTTTGTTGATATTTATCTTTTAACATAAATTGTGTTTGCATAAAAACAACTAATTTTCTGATAGCATTTGCTTTAACTGTAATATCAGAAGATTGATATACATTCGATGCTGTAATAACCATAGCACCAAATTGCATTTGAGTCATTTCTGTGTCATAATTATTTCTTACATTAAATTGATCCTTTGAAGATAATAATCTCATTTGTTCATCTAAGACATCATCGCCTAATTCTGGGAGAATTACAACTTGTTTACCTTTCATATGATATAGTCCAACATCTGCTCCAGAAGTATCTCTTGTTTTTGAGACATCCCCAGTTGATAATGTATATGCTAAGTCTCCAAATAGAGCATATATTACTCTCTGCCACATTGTTTTACCTTCATTTCCGTGTGGTCCATATAAAACAATATAACATTTACCCTCATTTCCGAATACTAATGCTAAAGATAGAGTTTCTAATATTTTATCAACTATATTCATATCCTTGACACAATTAAATAAGATATTTCTGATCCTAATTTCATCTTCTGGGTGGTCTTCTGGGTTAACTGCCATCCCTCCTGTTATACGAAAGTGGGCAGGTAAAGGTATTAATTGTTCAAATGTATTAAGGTCTACTACATAATCTGGAGTTTTCAAGAAGTATTTATTTGCTTTAGCATATTCATCCCAATTTTCAACACATAATCTTCTACCAATTTTATCTTGTTTTGAGTGAATTTGTTGTGTTCTGATAGATTTTCCAGTTACCCATTGTTTCTGTTTCTCACCATTATGGTCGGTTATATTAGAAAAGTACCCATATTTATCAGTAAAGATTTTAACAACATCCGGTATCTCATCCATCCTATTTTCAAAATTATATATAAGATTTTTCACTTTAGACATACTATATGGTTTCCAGATATATTTATCAGTAAAGTACATAAACTGTCCTTGTTCAACATTAGTACATACTAATCTATGAGCATATCTTGTACAGAAAACATCTAACCACATATCAGATGTAGGTGGTTTCATTGATTTAAGTATCAAAGATTCTAATACACGAGGATTACTTTTATCAAAAAGAAAGTAGAAGTTGATTACATCTGGATGAAATGTTAGTTTGTCTATGTTTAGATTCTCATCTTCATATGCTAAATGATATTTAGCATAGATATCAGTTATTTGATTTAATGGATAATCAGTTTCAGCATCAATAAAGAATTGTTCAGATAATATATCACGAGGAATATAATCTTGTAATATTCTTGTATCTATAGATTTTATTTTATTTGTCTTAGGCTTAGGTGGTGGTGCTGAGAGTTTTGGTAAGGATTCATATAAATCTGTTGTAATTGTGATGGACATATTAAACTAAGTTTTCTATTGTAAAGTG
>JAESUM010000034.1 GCA_016763075.1 Pseudomonadales bacterium | reverse complement strand
TCGCTTAGGTCTGAGTCTTCGTTTTTTTCTAACATTGAGTTGATGGAGTTCAGCAACTGGCCGACGTTTTCCATCTTGCGTTCGGCGGCTCGCGGGTTGCTGCTTTGCTCGTAACACCAGGTTTCGTAATGAATATCTTCAATCATCTGGCGGATGGCTTTCATCGGGTCTTCTTGCACGCAGCGTTGCTGCAATTTCGCCATCCAGCGCGAAAACAGTTCTAGCTTTTCGGTGACGCGCTCGGGCAGATGGTGGCGCAGGCCTATTTCGCCACTGGCGGCTAGCAGGCTTTTTTCGCGCTGTTGCGCATAGGCTGCCAGCTTTTCTAGCGTGCGTGGGCCAATTTCGCGGCGCGGTACATTAATGATGCGCAAAAAGGCGTTGTCGTCGTCGGGGTTAATAATGACCCGCAGGTAATAAAGAATATCTCGAATCTCAGTTTTGCCGAAAAAGGAGCTACCTCCGCTGATCTTGTAGGGAACTTGCAGGGTTTTGAGCTTAGTTTCAATCAACCGTGACTGAAAGTTACCCCGGTATAAAATCGCATAGTCGCTAAAGGGGCGCTTATGCAGAAGGTGGTGGTTAAAAATATCGGTGGCTACGCGTTCGGCTTCGGCGTCTTCGCTGGCGCAACGTAATGCCCTGATCGACTCGCCATGCTCAAGCTGGCTCCACAAACGTTTATCAAATACGTGTGGGTTATTGCCTATCACCGCGTTGGCGGCTTTTAAAATAAGCGACGACGAACGGTAATTTTGCTCAAGTTTTATTAGCTCAAGGTTTGGAAAATCCTCCGCCAGTAAAGCCAGGTTTTCTGGCTGCGCGCCACGCCAGGAATAAATAGACTGGTCGTCATCCCCCACCACGGTGAACGCTGCGCGCGAACCCACCAGGTATTTAACCATCTGATATTGCGATTGATTGGTATCTTGGTATTCATCCACCAGCAAGTAGCGAATACGCGACTGCCATTTGGAAAGCACCCCCGGCTCATTAGCAAACAAGCGCGCTGGCAGCATGATGAGGTCATCAAAATCTACCGCGTTATAAGCCCGCAAACTGCGCTCGTATTCCACATATACCCGCGCCGAGAGCTGCTCATCTTTATCGCCAGCATGTGACAACGCATCGTCGCAACTGATGAGATTGTTCTTCCAATTGGATATGTGAAACTTCACCTGATCGGTGGCATCTTCTGCCTCTTCAACCGAGGCTAACATCAGCTCACGGATAAGCTGGCCGCTGTCGTGAGCATCAAAAATAGAGAAGCCATCGCTGAGTCCTAACATCGGCTGTTCACTGCGGATGATCTTTAAACCCAAGGTATGAAAGGTCGATATCGTCAGCCCCCTGCGTTCTTTTTTATCAAGCTGCTGAGATACCCGTTCTTTCATCTCGCGCGCGGCTTTATTGGTAAAGGTCACGGCGGTAATGTGGTTGGCTGCAATCTCACATTTTTTAATAAGGTAGGCGATCTTTTCGGTGATCACCCGGGTTTTACCCGAGCCAGCACCGGCCAGCACCAAACACGGGCCATCCACGTATTCAACCGCTTTGAGCTGCTCTGGGTTTAAACTGAACTTAGGTTTTGCAGGGAAATCAGTGGTCAAAGCGTACGCCGTGGTTCGTTGCAGTAGCTCGTTAGCCGTGGCCAACAAAATATCTAAATATCGAGCGCGCCATTCTACACCAGTTGATCCAAGGCTCTGGGGCCTTTTGTGGTATAAAACCGCAATGAATTTTTTTGGACCAACCCCATGACGCCGCGCCGCCTTTTAAAGGTTTTGCTCTGCCCCCTACTGCCCTGCGTGCAGCTTTTTGTAGCCGCCCCATCAACGGCAGCAACCGTAAACGTCGCGGTAGCCACCAATTTTATAAAACCGATGCAGGCCATCGCCAAACAGTTTGGCCAAACTAGCGGCCACAAAACGCAGGTATCCTTTGGCTCTTCGGGAAAGCTGTATGCGCAAATTCGCAACGGTGCTCCCTTCGAGGTTTTTTTATCTGCCGATCAAAGCACACCAGCCGCACTTGAACAGCAGGGTCTGGCGGTGCCTGGCAGCCGGTTCACCTATGCAGTGGGCACATTGGTGTTGTGGTCGGCCAATCCTCATCGCATCCAAAATAATGGCGATATTTTGCGCCGTAATGATTTCAATAAACTTGCCATCGCCAACCCTAAGCTAGCACCCTATGGTCGTGCAGCCATGGAAGTGCTTCATCGTTTACGCGCGGATGGAAAGATAGAAGAAGAACAGATCACCACAAAAATAGTGCAAGGGCAAAATATCGCCCAGGCCTATCAATTTGTCAGTAGTGCCAATGCAGAGATCGGGTTTATTGCGCGCTCGCAAATTGCAGAAAACGGCGCAATCCCCCAGGGTTCAAGTTGGGTTATCCCAAAAGATTTATACAGTCCCATCAAGCAAGATGCTGTGCTGCTAAACAGCGGTAAAAATAACCTTGCCGCAAAAATGCTACTGGAATTTATTCGTTCGGATGAAGCTAAAACCATTATCGAAAGTTTTGGTTACAGCGACGATTAACGATACCAATGGAGTTGCTCAACGCAATCAGGGAATAAATTATGCCTTTAGAAGGATTCTCATTAGACCAATTCAGCCACGAAGGCGAAACCTACCCGGTATATCACCGAGGTAACGGCCCCGGCGTCATCATCATGCATGAAGTGCCTGGCATCACGCCTGAAGTAGCACGCTTTGCAACCACGGTTGCAGACAGCGGATTCACCGTAGTCATGCCCTCCCTGTTTGGCACCCCCGGCAAGCCCAATTCATCCGGCTATATTGCCAGGCAATTGCTGCGCGCCTGCATTAGCAAAGAGTTCAAAGTACTCGCTAGCCGTAAATCCAGCCCCATCACCGACTACCTACGCGCACTGTGTACAAGCGTGCATAAAGAACTCGGCGGCCCCGGCGTGGGCGCTATTGGCATGTGCCTAACCGGAAACTTCGCGCTTTCACTGATGGTTGATCCGTCGGTGATGGCACCCGTATTAAGCCAGCCGTCGCTGCCTTTTCCACTAAGCAAAGATAAGCGCAGCGCGTTACATATCAGCGATGAAGATTTTGCCTGCATAAAAAAACGCGTAAAAGTGGATGATCAAAAAATATTGGCACTGCGGTTCAGTGATGATGTGACCAGCCCGCCAGAAAGGTTCGACAGGCTACGGCAGGAACTGGGCGCTAACTTTGAGACCATAGAAATTGATTCATCCCCCGGCAATGCCTTTGGTATTTCTAACAAGGCGCATTCAGTACTCACAACCGAAGTGGTAGACGAAGAAGGCCATCCAACGTTAGCTGCGGTTAAGCGTACGCTTGAGTTTTTGCATGAGAATTTGGATATATCAATCGGAGCTGAATGAGGATGAAAGCAACTTAACGCCCCACTTTGAAACTACCTGAACAACTCACTATGTGAACCTATACACGCCAACTTTAAAGACCCAGAACCGACCTTATAAATCGAAACAAGATCAGGTTTAACATGGCAATCCCTGTAACCCAGCCAATTCCCAACCAGCACGCGATCCACATATTTAGCCGCTAAGGTTTCACCTTTCTGCAAGGTAGAGATCACGTGACCCACCTCAATCACATCAGCTATTGGCATCTTCGTTACTTTTCAAAAATCCTTTTTAAACTGTTTTGAGTATTCAAGCTCATACATCGTCGAACCTGCCTTCGCCCAACTCCTTTAGTAGGTGTTGCACATCAACTACCTTCAAGCCGTGACCATTCTCAAGTTCCTGAATAGCCTGTGCGGTCAACGCGTTGGGCTGAGCGGCTTTTAACTCAAAAGGTATGTCCCCGTAATTAATAACCGCCCTGGCAAATAGTTTAATCGCTTGAGAAGGACTTAAACCCACCTCATTACAAACCTGGCTAAAGGCCATTTTAGTATCGTAGTCGATACGTGTACTCAGAACTTCTGTTTTCAAATCGCACCAATATGTATTACATTTGGGATACATTGCATGCCATATACGTACAATTTAAGCAGTAAATGCCAACTAACACCCTACAGTCCACAACCAATTTTATTTTGCATGAGCCAAGTGGAGTTTCGCACTCATCTCAGGCATTGTTTGGAGCGCAAAGGTATGACATTCAACTGATTCGAAGACCGCCGTCAGCTTACAGGTTCCCTACCCAAATTTAACTTGGAGGGGTTCTAATGAAGCGCATTGGCCACCGGTATATCGACGTGCAAACCGGTAACACCACCGACACTTGGTTTCCGCGTGCGAAGAAACGTATTGGGCGAAGATGCCTACCTTAGGCTGCATCTGCTATCTGAATGCGAAGTTCTGCCCAACGAAATAAACCTTGAAGGTATTTTTGATCTGTTGCTCAACGTTGCATGGACAATAGCCTGACCGGTATTGCCAGCACGGGTTGATGAACTTCGCGAGCTTATCGTTAGCGAACACCACTACCGTGGTGTGCCATCGATAGATAAATTCCCTCGCATGACAGATTACGTGATTCCCCAAGGCGTTCGGGTGGCCGATGCTGACCGCGTACGGCTAGGCGTACATATGGCTCAGGGAACCACAGTGATGCACGAAGGCTTTGTTAACTTTAATGCGGGGACCATTGCCCCAGCTATGGTTGAAGGCCGAGTAACACCCGGCGTTGTGGTTGGCGCAAACTCAGACGTAGGCGCTGGCCCTTCTATTATAGGTACGCTTTCTGATGGTGGAAAACAGGTAAACGCCATTGGTGAACGCAGCCTGTTAGGCGCCAATGCCGGAACCAGAATATCGCTAGGCGACGATTACATTGTAGAAGCTGGGCTATATATAACCGCAGGTACTAAGGTTAAAATGCCGGACGGAAAAATTGTGCCTGCGCGCTCTTTGTCTGGAGTGCCGAGGTTGTTGTTTCGGCGGCACAGCCAAACGGGTGCTGTGGAGGCTATCCCAAGTAGTACCTCTAACTGGCGCGGGCTAAATATTAGTTTGCACAGTAACGACTGAACAAAACCCACCGCTAATACCGTAACTATCGCATTAGGAACAGGCGCAATGGACTTGAAGCAGTACAGACAACGAGATCTAGAGAAAGAAAGAACCGCCGACCTAGTAAGACTCATTAATGGTAGTCCTAAAAATGGCACTACCGCTCTCGATATTGGTGCGCGGGATGGGCACTTTTCAGTATTGCTGACTGAATTTTACGATGATGTAACTGCCCTTGACCTAGAAAAACCAACCATTGCGCATGAAAATATAAAGTGCGTTCAAGGCAACATTACAGATTTACAGCATAGTGACTGCGCCTTCGATTTGGTTTTTTGCGCAGAAGTACTCGAGCATATCCCGACCAATCTACTTCAAAAAGCTTGTACTGAGTTAAGCCGAGTTTCGAGGAATTATTTGATCATCGGTGTCCCATACAACCAGGATATTCGTGTGGGCCGTACGACATGCTATACCTGCGGTGGAAAGAACCCGCCTTGGGGCCATGTGAATAGTTTTACACGTAAGCGCCTAGAAACTTTGTTCGCCTCTTACGACGTCGAGCAAGTGTCTTTTGTTGCGCAAAACTGTGAACGTACCAATGTTATATCTACCTTTTTGATGGACTTTGCGGGCAATCCATTCGGGACATATGAGCAAGAAGAGCAGTGCATACATTGCGATCAACTACTGATAGACCCACCCGCAAGAACAATCATTAAAAAGGTATTAACGAGAGCTTCTGTTTTATTACAACGGCTTCACAACGTATTTTATAAGCCACAACCAAATTGGATTCATATCGTTTTCAAGAAACAGTAATCATATATAGTTGTAAGAGATATTCCGCCCACAATCGTAACCTGTACGCTTTGCTAATTAAGGAGCCCTATGAAATACATAGGTCAAACCGACCTCTCTGAAAATACCGAACCGACACGCACGGGTATCTTGCTGGTTAACCTGGGCACACCGGATGCACCTACCCCAAAGGCATTGCGTAAATATCTCACACCTTTTTTAAGTGACCCACGGGTAGTTGAGGTGCCACGTTTGATTTGGTGGTTTATTTTACGTATTGCGATTCTTTCATGGCGGCCTGCTAGTTCTGCAAAACTGTACGCAAAGGTTTGGACTGATGAAGGCTCACCATTACTGACCATTAGCAAACAACAAACTGCAGCGTTGCAGAACCTGGTTCAGCAAAAACTGCCGGGTGAACAAATTCCGGTTGTGCTGGGAATGCGCTATGGCAACCCATCCATTGAAGCGGGCATTGATGAGCTTACGCGTCAGAATGTGCGAGAAATTATTGTGCTTCCGCTGTACCCCCAATATTCCGCTGCGGCGAATGGCTCTTCTTTTGATGCCGTTGCAAAAGTATTGGCGCGTTACCGCTGGGTTCCAAGCCTGCACTTTATTCATGGTTATCATTTATCCAAATATTATTTAAATGCAATTACCGATTCAATTGAAACTTATATTAAAGAAAATGGCATCCCGGACCGCGTATTGTTTTCTTTCCATGGCACACCTGAAAAACAAGCAGAGCTGGGCGACCCCTATTACAGCAACTGCATGGAAACTGCTCGGCTAATAAAACAAAACTTGATTGGACGAAATATTCCCGCCGAAGATTTATTAATGACTACCTTTCAGTCCAGGGTTGGTCGTGACCCTTGGCTGCAACCCTACACGGATAAAACCCTGGAGAGCCTTCCAAGCCAAGGCATTAAAAATATCGTTGTGATTTGCCCTGGGTTTTCTGCCGATTGTTTGGAGACACTTGAAGAAATTGAAATTATGAATCGAGATTTCTTTATTCAAGCGGGTGGCGAACAGTACAGTTATATCCCAGCATTAAACGATAGCCCTGCCCATATTGAGACGTTGTATAAACTTGTAGAACCGATGCTAATAAAAGATAAAACCGTTTGAATTAAGGTAATACAATGAACAAGCCCTCTATCCAATCGACTGATGTTCCGGCTGCACATAAAATTGTCAGCGCGACTGACCGCGACATCAAACAAGTTTGCGATATCTTGGGCAGTGCATTTTCCCATGACCCAGTATTGAACTGGCTAACCCCAAAGGCGTCCATTTATTCCGGTCTTTTCCGTTCCGGCGCAGAAGCGCTGTATAAAAAACACGGACAGGTTTACATCAATAGCGACCAAACCGGTGCAGCGCTCTGGCTGCCTGGGGGAATCTCTTCCAAATCTCCATTTCATTGGCGTACCCTCACTACTTTATTTTCAATTTTAAGAGAGGGAGGTCTTGCTGCGCTCAAACGCGGATCAGAATTAGAAAAAATATTTGCAAAAAACCACCCTAAGGAACCACACTTTTATTTACACGCCATTGGGGCAGCTCTGGAACATCAGGGGAAAGGAATTGGTTCTGCTTTATTAAAAACCGGGTTAGCCGCCTGTGATGAGCAAGGCTTGCCAGCCTATTTGGAATCTACCAACTCGCGCAATAACCCGCTGTACGAGCGATACGGTTTTAATATCATTGGTGAAGCGGCCCTTTCAGACGGTGGACCAACGGTCTGGTTTATGTATAGAGACCCAGTTACTCCGGCTTGATATGCCATCGGATAGCCAGACCCCAAAACTAAAAATTGGTATTAGCAGCTGCCTGCTAGGCCAGTCTGTTCGTTATGATGGCGGCCATAGCCATTCACAAACTTGCACTGATTTCATTGAACAGCATTTCGTATACGTTCCTTTTTGCCCTGAAGTTTCTGCGGGGTTTGGTACACCACGAGCGCCAATGAATTTAGTCGGTGATTCGGCAAGCCCTAAATTAAAATACGTCGATATTAGCGCTGACAAACATAATAGCGCTTTGAACGATAAGCTGATTTCAGGTTTTTTGGCGCAGCTTGACCTAGTAAACGAGCTGGATGGTTACATTACAAAAAGCCGTTCGCCCAGTTGTGGGTTTGGGTCGACACCTCTGTATTTGAAAACAGGTGAGCGTAGCTCTGAAACGGATTCTGGTTTATTTATTTCTGCTTTAAAAGAAAGGTATCCGAAGCTTCCTATCGTAGAGGAAACTGAGCTAGAGGATGAAGTTAGTTGTGCGCGATTTCTCGACCAAGTTTATTTTTATCACCAGTTGCAAAATTAACATCAGACACTGGCACCCCTGAAGTGGGTTTAAACTTGCCGAAAACTAGAGGTTACTACTGTGCAGTTCAAACCACCTTGCCAACTCAAGTTCATCGAGCTGACCGGCTGCTAACTGCTCAAAGATAAGGGCTGCATTTGCTTCCGGCGCATTGAGCATATAACCATTTAATTCGAGAAACAGGGTGCCAACCGTAAAGGCCGTCCGCTTATTTCCGTCAACAAATGGGTGGTTTTTCGCAATGCCGTAACTGTAGGCCGCAGCAAACAAAAAAATTGAAGTATCGGGCTCATAAGAAACTTTTTGTTGCGCTCTGGCTACTGCAGAACCAAGAAGAGCCTTGTCCCTAGTTCCAGTCCCTCCTCCGTGCTCAGCCAAAAGCATGGTATGCACGGCGTCTATTACACTACCGAGCACCCAGCCAGGCTCTTTCATTTAGCGAGCTCACGAAGCGTATTTTTATACCGCTTCATAATATCTTCAGCCGCATCCATTTGGTTACCGAAATCTTGCTGGTATGGAGTAAGCATGTACCCGTCGGGGCCTTCGACCAGGTAGAGAGTATCGCCTTTTGTCGCCTTCATTTTACTAAGCGCTTCTTTTGGCAGCAGGATTCCCATTGAATTGCCTACTGAAGTAACTTTTACTTTCAACATAAACGCTCACCGTTGGTTATAACAAATGTTATAACCAAGTGTAGCCTAACCCAGAGTGCCACACCACCGACTATCAATCATATTCAAATCAACTCTGCTAATGAATCCACCGTCAAATCAGGATTAGAATTGGCAATAGGCCCGTCGTAGTTGTAACCGTAACTTACCGCGATAACCGGGACGTTGGCGTTGCGCGCCGCCAGTACATCGTTAATCGAATCACCGATCATCAAGGCTTGCTCTGCTTTTGTTCCGTATTTTTCCAACAGAAAATGAAGCTGATCGGGTTCGGGTTTTTTACGTTCACAGGTATCACCGCAGACTACTTCACCAAAATAATGATCGAGCTTTAGGGCTTGCAAGATAGGGCCAGTAAACAGCGTGGGCTTGTTGGTTAGAATAGCCATTGGTACCTGGTGCTCGGCCAGATAATCTAGAAACTCGATTACGCCAGGATAGATTCTCGTGTGTTCAGCGCAAGCGGTGGAGTAAAAATGCTGGAACCCCGCAACGCTCTTTTGCCACAATTCAGCCTGATTGGTTTGCAGGTCATCTAGAGTTTGATCAATGCTCTCAGAAGGAATAAGGCGATTCAATAAAGCGCGAGCCACCAATGCCGCAGAACCATTGCCGACCCAGTTGCGCACCTTATCTTCACCAACGGCTGAACGGCCAATGCTTTCGAGCATCCGGTCAACCGCTACTGCGATATCTGGCACGCTATCAATCAATGTGCCATCCAGGTCAAACATTACCAGTTTTGGTGGTTTCCCTTCGGTTAGCACCAACATCGATTCTTTTAGCGACATATCACCACTAACAGACACGGCTTATACCGATCCAACCAGCGCAAGCTCTTCGCGCATCGCTTCTACAACTTGAGCATAATCGTCGGTGCCGAATATCGCCGAACCGGCTACAAAGGTATCGGCTCCGGCTTCGGCTATCGCGCGGATATTTTTAATACCAACGCCGCCATCTACTTCTAAACGAATATCTTGGCCGCTTTCATCAATACGCTGACGCGCCTGCGCCAGTTTTTGCAGCGTGGATGGAATGAAAGACTGACCACCAAAACCGGGGTTAACCGACATCAGTAAAATCATGTCGATATTTTCCATTTCGTAATCTAGGTAGCTCAGCGATGTTGCTGGGTTAAACACCAAACCGGGCCGGCAACCAGCATCGCGTATCAGCTGTATGGTGCGGTCAACATGCTGGGATGCTTCGGGGTGAAAGGTAATATAAGTTGCGCCTGCTTCGGCAAAATCGCCCACTATACGATCTACTGGGTTGACCATCAAATGCACATCTATTGGCGCTTTGATGCCGTAGTTAACCAATGCCTTACACACACATGGGCCAAAGGTAAGGTTTGGCACGTAGTGGTTATCCATCACGTCAAAATGGACAATATCTGCCCCGGCGCTCAATACGTTTTCAACTTCTTCACCTAGGCGAGCAAGGTCTGCGGCAAGAATTGAAGGTGCAATTTTATAGTCCAATGGAGTCTCCGGATAAGTAAGTATTCAGGCGGCCAGCCCACACAAAGGCGCGGCTGCGGGCATTGTAATTGAAGCGGCGATGGCCCACCACCGCTGCTCATCACTCATTAAAAGATAACGGAATAAATCATAGCTTCACCAGTCTAAAATGAGCATTGATTGCTACCGCAGTAGCTGAGACTATCAGACCAACTGGTTTTGATAAGCCCAGCGTTATATTCTGCACCATTCACAAATGGAGAATTATCATGCCATCTTTACCGTTATCGCGTATTTTAGCTGCTACTTTAATACTATGTTTTGCTTCACCTAGTTGGAGCACTGAATACAACCCCAGCCAAGTAGCTCAAACAACCAGCCCTACTCCGGCGCTTTCTATTAGGAATGCTAAACAACCATTTCCCGGCATTCTAACCGGCGGCCAACCTAGCTCAGCACAATTGAGCGCAGCCAAAAGGCTGGGCTACAAAACCGTTATCTCACTTCGCGCCCGCGTTGAAACTGGGTTATGGAACGAAGGCAGCACCGTTGAAGAGCTGGGCATGAAGTACGTTTCAATCCCTGTAAAAGGCATTGCGGGGCTTACCGCCCAAAATGCCAAAACGCTTATTCAAGCATTGGCCGACCCGGCGGACTACCCCATTTTGCTGCATTGCGGCAGTGGCGACCGCGTAGGTGCTTTGTTAGCCATTGATGCCGGAATTAACCAGGGCATTGCCAGCCAACAGGCGCTAAAAGTGGGCCGTAGTGCGGGGTTAAACAGGCTAGAAGGCGCAGTAAAACAACTGCTGGAAAAGTAGGTTAGGCGTTGGTGTGAAGAGTTAATAGAAGACGCTGCTGCTATAGCGTGACGCCTTCAAACGCCAGCACTTTACGCATGGGCCTTTATACGTAGGTCTTTATACGTAGGTCTTTATACGTAGGTCTTTCAGGTCCCGATATAATCTTCTTCTTCGAATTTCTTCACCTTAAAGTTTTGCTCGGCGGCCCAGTTTTTAAACTTGCGGGCATCTAGCTCGCTGGTGAAGGCCAGCACAGAATACTTTACTCGGTCTTGAATGACGGGGCTTGTCGCCACAATTTTCCCAAGTTTTGGATCAAGGTTCACCAATGTCCATTTAACCAAGGCTAAATCTTGCTCATGGGGGTAATAGACCGTGAGTGCAAATTTGTCCTTGATCAGTCGTTGGAAAAACGGCGAAGTCATAAAGAATTTACTCAGAATGTTGACGAAATATCAGTCTTCAAAGTGCGCTACTTTTAACATGTTAACACCCTTTTAGGCGGCTGCGAGGCCTCTAAGCCACTCAATTTCTTCTGGCCAGCGCGCGGTGTCAATGGTTTCTAGTATTAGCGGGATATGGTCAAAACGCGAATCCGCCATCAAATAACGAAACACATCCAAACCCAAGTTGCCTTGGTCGAGGCTATGGTGACGATCAACGTGGCTATTGAACTCACTTTTAGAGCCATTTAGGTGCATGGCTTTTAGGTATTTAAACCCCACTACGGCATCAAACTCTGCAAACACCGCTTCGCATAACTGCGTGGAGCGCATGTCGTAACCTGCTGCAAACGCATGGCAGGTATCCAGGCATACCGCGACCCGCGATTTATCTTCAACTTGGTCGATAATCTCGGCCAGCTGCTCAAATCTGAATCCTAGGTTGCTGCCTTGGCCTGCGGTGTTTTCTATCACCGCGGTGACACCTTGGGTTTGGTCCAGCGCAATATTAATGGACTCGGCAATCAAGGCTAAACAGTGTGTTTCGCTGATGCGCCGCAGGTGGCTACCGGGGTGAAAGTTAAGGTACACAAGCCCTAGTTGCTGGCAGCGTTGCAGCTCGTCTATAAACGCAGCGCGGGATTTCTCTAAGGCGTCTTTGTCGGCATGGCCTAGGTTTATAAGGTAACTGTCGTGGGGCAATACTTGCTCTGGGCAAAAACCATGTTTGGCGCAATTGCTTTTAAAGGCTTCGATACTTTTTTCAGTAAGCGGTTTGGCCTCCCAACGACGTTGGTTTTTGGTGAACAGTGCAAAGGCATTTGCACCAATGGCGGCCGCGTTAAGTGGGGCGTTTTCTACGCCACCACTAGCGCTAACGTGGGCTCCAATATATTTCATGATTCGTCGTACGCAATACCAACACCGCCCAAACCACAATAACCGTTTGGAACCTTAGCCAAATATTGCTGATGATAATGCTCGGCATAAAAGAACTCCGGCGCTGGCAGCACTTCTGTGGTGATCTGCCCAAAATTCTTCTTGGCGATTTTTTCCTGATAATGCTGCTTTGATGCCTGCGCCAATTCCAGCTGTTGTGGCGAATAGCTATACGCTGCCGAACGATACTGGGTGCCCAAATCATTGCCTTGGCGCATGCCTTGAGTGGGGTTATGGTTTTCCCAAAATAGGGTTAACAGCTCTGCATAGCTAATTTTGCTGGGGTCATACACCACATACACCACTTCGGTGTGGCCGGTTTGGCCGCTGCAAACCTCTTCATAGCTTGGGTTTTTGGTGAACCCGCCGGCGTAACCTACCGCCGTTGTGTGCACACCTTCGGCCAGCCAGAAGGCCCGCTCTGCACCCCAAAAGCAGCCCAAGCCAAACATCGCCTGCTCAAACCCTTCTGGAAAGGGCCCTTTCATGGTGGCGGGCAATACATGATGAAGCTCCGGCACCTGCATTTCTTGGTCACGGTCAGGCAGGGCTTGTTCTGGATCAACTAACGAATTTTTATCCAACATGTTGTGGGCTCTTTATAAGAGAAATGGGGTTGCGTATTGCTATTTATTCAGTACGCGTATTCATTCGAATAGCAAGACTAAATGACGAAGTAGGCCAGCGTCCAGCCCATCACACTGGATATTGTTATTGGCTGGATATTTTTAACCCTACTCGAAAATAAACCCAATTATTTTTTGCCCACCAACTGTCGAATATTCGCCCTATTTTCATCGCCTGTTCGGTGATTTTGAGGTCATCTTTGCAAAAACGCACTTTACTGCTTAACACTATATGTAGTGCAGTAGTTTTCATGAAACACATTATGTAGTACTTTATGCGCACTTCGTCGCCAAACACCTGAAAGCCGTTTAGCAAAAAATAGCTCCGCACAAAAGCAAAAATCTAAAGGAATCAACCAGATGCCGCACTCGCACTTAACCGCAGTCAACAAAGACCTGCCATCCGCCATGGAGATCGACCTTCAAGATGCTTCTGTCGACATTTGGGATAAAAAATACTGCCTAAAAAATAAAGAAGGCGACATCATCGATACTGATATTGATACCACCTACCAGCGCGTAGCCCGCGCCCTGGCAGATTGCGAAGAAACTACCGAATTAGCCAATAGCTGGTACTCACGTTTTTTGTGGGCATTACGCCAAGGCTGCATCCCAGCCGGTCGCATCATCTCCAACGCCGGCGCGCTGGCCTACAAACCCGCCACCTCAACCATTAACTGCACCGTATCCGGCACCGTTGAAGATTCAATGGATGATATTCTCGGCAAAGTACACGAAGCCGGCCTTACCTTAAAAGCCGGTTGCGGCATTGGCTACGACTTCTCTACCCTGCGCCCACGTGGCGCATATGTTTCTGGCGCTGGCGCGTTAACCTCTGGCCCACTGTCCTTTATGGATATCTACGACCGTATGTGTTTTACCGTATCTTCGGCCGGTGGCCGGCGCGGCGCACAAATGGCCACCTTCGACGTACGCCACCCAGACGTAATGGAGTTTATTGAAGCCAAGCGTGAAGATGGCCGGTTACGGCAATTTAACCTGTCACTGCTCATCACCGAAGACTTTATCGAAGCCGTTAAAAACGACAAACCATGGGACCTAGCCTTCCCATTAAGCCGCAAAGAGCGCGACGAGCTCGAAGGCCTCAAAAAAGATTCCAAACTCATTTGGCTCAGCTGGCCCACCACTGAAAACCTGATCACCAACGATGAAGGCGCCGTCGCCTGCAAAATCTACCAGACGCTACCGGCCAAAGAGCTCTGGAATCACATCATGAAATCCACCTACGATTTTGCCGAGCCAGGTTTTATCCTGATCGACAAGGTCAACGAGATGAACAACAACTGGTTCTGCGAGCACATTCGCGCCACCAACCCCTGCGGCGAGCAACCCTTACCACCCTACGGTTCATGTCTGCTGGGTTCGGTAAACCTGACCAAATTCGTGTTCGACCCCTTCACCGAAAAAGCCCGTTTCGACTGGCCGCGATACCGCGAGGCAGTCGCAGTATTTACCCGTATGCTCGACAACGTAGTCGAAATCAACGGCTTACCCCTTGAGCAACAGCGTAACGAAATCATCAACAAACGCCGCCATGGCATGGGGTTTTTGGGCCTCGGCTCCACCCTTGCGATGCTACGGATGAAATATGGATCTGAAGAATCCACCATACTCACCGAGCAGATCAGCCGCGAACTGGCGCTATCTGGTTGGCGCGCAGGTTTGGAACTGGCCAAAGAAAAAGGCCCCGCTCCCATCATGAACGAAACCTTCCAGGTCACCGCAGAGATGCTCAAGCAGCGCCCGGAAATGCGTAAAGACGGATATGAACTCGGCGACAGCGTCCAGGGCAAAATACTGCACGCAAAATACAGCCGCTACATGCAAAAAGTAGCCGAAGTTGACCCAGTACTAGTAGACGAACTCGCCGAAATCGGCTGCCGCTTCACTCACCACAGCTCTATTGCACCCACTGGTACCATCTCCCTGTCTTTGGCCAACAACGCCAGTAACGGCATTGAGCCATCCTTTGCCCACCACTACTCAAGAAACGTGATACGCGAAGGCAAAAGCACCAAAGAAAAAGTAGAAGTGTACTCCTTTGAACTACTCGCCTATCGCAAGCTCATCAACCAACACGCCATGCCCAGCAGCAATGATGAAGCCACCAAACTGCCGGATTACTTCATCACCACCGACGACATCAGCCCCAAACAACACGTTGATATTCAGGCCGCAGCGCAAAAATGGATCGACTCATCGATCTCCAAAACCGCCAACGTACCCACCGATTTCTCCTTCGATGAATTCGACGACATCTATATGTACGCCTACGAGCAAGGGCTAAAGGGTTGCACCACCTTCCGCTTTAACCCCGAAGTATTCCAGGGCGTATTGGTAAAAGAGGAAGATCTCGAAAACACCATTTACGAATTCACCCTCGCCGACGGCAGTACCGCCAAATTTAAAGGCAACGAAGAACTTGAATACGAAGGCGAAACCCACACCGCCGCCAACCTTTACGACGCATTAAAAGAAGGTTATTACGGTAAGTTTTAACTCCAGTTAAAGCGCCGTGATCGACGCGACTTTATCCGACACATACATATTTAAAACCAGATAAAAGAAATTCGGACAAAAACATGACCAGAAAAATAGAACAAAAAATTACCGGCTACCAAGTGGTTAAAGCCGAAGCGCCAACAACCGCAGAAACCGAGACTACCCAGCCCGAAATCGCACAAGAACCCAAGCAAGAAACCGCCGACGTAATACATATGCACGAACGCGTCATGCGACCGGAAATTCTTAAAGGTTATACCTACAAAGTCAGCACCCCCGATCACGTATCCGAGCACTCACTCTATATTACGATAAACGACATCATACTGAATGCCGGAACCGAGCATGAACTGGAGCGACCATTTGAGGTTTTTATCAACTCAAAAAACATGGAACACTTTCAGTGGATTGTTGCGCTAACGCGAATTATCTCAGCGGTATTTCGCAAAGGTGGCGATGTCACCTTCCTGGTCGAAGAACTTAAATCAGTATTCGACCCACGCGGCGGCTACTGGAAAAAGGGCGGTGTTTTTATGCCCTCACTGGTGGCTGAAATCGGTGACGTGATTGAACAACACCTGATTAAAATAGGCCTGATGCACGCACCAGAACTCGACGAACATCAAAAACAATTGATCGAAGACAAGCGTAAAGAGTTCGCACTCACGCCAACCCCAGCAGAGGGCGAGGAAGAAGAGAGTAGTTTTCCGGAGCAAGCGCAGCTTTGTAAGAAGTGCAGCGTAAAAGCGGCGATTGTGATGGACGGCTGTTTGACTTGCTTGAACTGTGGGGATTCTAAGTGTGGGTGAGGTGACCTGGTTCGAAACTAATTGGGAAAGAAATTATGCTGACATTAATGGTGACTCTGGAGTAGCTAGTTTTGAAGTAAATGATGAATCAATTACAGTTTGGTTTAAAGGAATGCAACGATCATACACATATAGCCATGATTCAGCAGGACAACATCATGTCGATAGAATGATACAACTGGCCCTTTCTGGCGATGGATTGAATTCATATATTAATCACCACGCAAAGTTCGATTATGTCCAATAAACATCAATGATTGTTACTACTTGGTCGGCGCGGAAAACATATTCTCATTGTCATGAAAATATATCAGCCGGTAGGTTGGGCAGAGCTAGCGAAGCCCAACAATGGACGTTCGATGTTACCCGTTGGGCTTCATGCTTCAACCCAACCTACG
>JAESUM010000033.1 GCA_016763075.1 Pseudomonadales bacterium | reverse complement strand
GCCCTCGCTGTAATGGCCAAGGCACCATTCGGGCCGATAAATCCCTCGCGTTGTCCGTGATGCGCTTAATTGAAGAAACCACTGTACGTGAGCCCGGCACGCATATTCGCGCTATCGTGCCACTACCGGTTGCATCATTCTTGCTCAATGAAAAACGTGCACGCATCAGCTCGCTTGAAGCGACATATGATTCCACCATCACCGTCATTCCAAACCCGCACATGGAAGCACCTGAATACGAAGTGTTCAAGGTGAAAGATGGCGAAACCAACGTACTGAGCCACGAAGTTAAACTTCCTACGCCTGTTCGCGCTAGCCAAGAAGACAATCAAGAACGTCAGAAACCAGCAGTATCGACCGTCAAAGCACCTGAGCCGCCTCCGGGCAGCCCAACGCCTGGCATAGGCAGTCGAATCGGCGGAGTATTTGGCAAACTGTTTGGCGGATCTGCTGAAAAACCAGCCGTTGAAGCCAAAGCACCGGAACCTAAGAAAGAGAATTCGCAATCGAGGGATAACCGCGGTGGAAATTCTGATCAACGTCGTAAACGTTCGAACTCTTCTGGGCAGTCTCGTAACAAACAAGGTTCAAGAGGGCGCCAGGGACAAGGTTCGTCTCAGAACCGGTCACGACCACAGAAACAAGATCGTCCACAACAGCGTAAATCATCTGATAACTCTGACAACCAGAGAAAACAAGATGACCGACCCAAGCGCAATTCAAACGAAGACCGCGGCCAGAAAAAAGCTGATGATAATCGCCAACAAGCAAACAAGCGCCCCGCTCAACGCAAACCTAGAAATAGCCACAACCAACGAAAAGAGTCGGAAAGCAACGGTAATATAGCTGAACCCACCACTAACCAGAACTCGGGTAATGAGAGCGGCAACGCTAATAATGCGCCGAACGGTAACACTCGCCAAAATTCTGGTCGTGACCAAAATGCTAACCGGCAGCCAAAAGCTCGTCCAACAGTCGACAATAAACCTGAAGCTAAAGTAGAACCCAACGAGGAGCGCAACGACAAGCCTAAGAAGCCTGACGCCGCCGTGCAGCAAAAGCCAACGCCAAAACCTGAAGCTAAACCAGCTGCTGCGCCTAAATCAGAGCCGAAGCCGGACGCTAAGACAGAAGCGAAAGTGGATGTTAAGCCCGAAGTTAAAAACGAGGCTAATCCAGAGCAGCGCGCTCCAGCGCCAAAGCCTCAACAGCCCAATAAGCCAGAAGCTAAAGCTGAGCAGCCCAAGCCTAAACAGGAGAAACCGCCTGCGCCGAAACCTAAACAGGAGAAAACGCCTGCGCCGAAACCTACAGCAGTACAACCTGCTGTAGCAGAAAGCACTGAAAAGAAAGTCTCTAGTCTTGAAAAAGCAGCACAAGCGCCAAAAGCGCCTGCTGAAAAATCGAAACCAGAAGCTCCGAAAAAACCTCGTCGTGCATCGAATGATCCAAGACGCGCACGCAAAGCTACGCCAAAACCTAGCGAAGCAAAGAGTGCGTCTTCCGAGTTCGCTCTTAAACCAACTGAGCCGCCAGCTAGCCCCAGTGAGCCATAACGCTTACAGCCCCTAACTAAAAGCCTAAGAAGGCCGTTGAAACTTTTGCGTTCAACGGCCTTTTTTACGTTCGCCGAGTAGTTTTACTGAGCTACCACCGCGCCACTGACATCAATATTGATCAAGAAAACTTTCTATGGCCTGGTTACAACTACGCATCGAAACCGACAAGCTGCAATCCGATACTATCGAACTCATTCTCGATCTTCTCGGAGCGCTTTCAATCTCTTTTGAAGACGCCGCAGACCAACCGCTGTACGAACCAGCCTTAGGTACAAATCCTTTATGGAATCGAACGCGCATTACCGCGCTGTTCGACGCCAATGCTGACGCGCAACAACTTGTTGAGCAGCTTAATGCGCAATACCCCAGCCCAACACCGTTAAATCACAACATTCAAGTTATTGAAGATAAGGCCTGGCAAACCGAGTGGATGAAACATATTCAGCCATTGGAATTCGGCAATAACCTGTGGGTTATTCCACAGGGGTTCGAGGCCCCTCACCCTGAAGCTAACAACTTGCGGTTCAACCCTGGGCTTGCCTTCGGTACCGGCAGCCACCCGACGACTGCACTTTGTTTAGAGTGGCTTGCGCAACAGAAGCTGACAAATAAGACGTTGATCGATTTTGGCTGCGGCTCGGGGATTTTAGGCATTGCCGCATGCTTACTCGGTACTCGCGAAAACCACATGATCGACATTGACACTCAGGCACTCGAAGCGACTACGCAAAATGCCGAGCTCAATGACCAAAACAGCTACCAAATCAGATGTTATCTACCGGAAGATTTCCCAAATACCCAAACCGATATTCTGGTCGCCAATATCCTCGCCACGCCATTAATCGAACTTGCGGAACTGTTTTCATCGCTCGTGGATAAAGATGGTTTACTCGCGCTGTCGGGAATATTAGTTGATCAAATTGAATCGGTTCGATCTGCTTATGAGACTTGGTTTGTATTTGAAGAACCCAAAGTTAAAGAAGAATGGGTGCTTCTAAAGGCTGTTCGGAAATAAACTCTAACGGCAAAATTTACGATTGCCTGCAATTTCACCGAAAGTATTAGATAATAGCGCACTCGTTCAACCGACATTAAAATTCTTCATGATCTATACCCAATGCCCTCACTGCCAAACCGCGTTCCGCGTAACCGACGTTCAGCTTCGTGCGGCGCTAGGTACGGTAAGATGTGGACCCTGCGGGCATATATTCTCGGCGACTGAACGCAAGATCTCCGAACCACAAGCGGGCCAATCGAAACCACCCATCTCGCCGTCAACAAAGCCTACCTCGCCAACAGACGATGAAGCCAAGGCTACTGGAACGGGCAGTCTGTTCCCTGACCAACTTTCCGACATAGACGTGGTAGGCGATGATGCTTTTAGCGAATCGTTCAAATCGATGTCGCTCGGGGAAGCAACCGCAGAAGGTTTTACGCCTGAGGCATTTCAAGACGAGGAAAATTACAACACGGTCAGCGAAGACGATTGGGTCCTCGCATTACTTGAGGCCGATTCAAAAGCCGCTACGGATAACACAACGAAAACCGCAGAGACCCCTCGGCCAAAAGTTGATGACGAATCTACGACAAACACCGAGAACGACGGTGAAAGTCCAGTAGACGAAGTTGTCGATTTCTATGGTCATGACGATGATTTTCATATCCCAGATTTGGGACTCGACTCCTCTGATATTAACGACACCACTGCGACCAACACCAAAGATTCGTCAAAACTATTCGGTTTTCTTTGGCCGTTATTGACATTGGTTGCAGTAGTCGCGCTCGTCGCACAATTAGGGTTTTTCTATTTTGATCAACTTGCGATAGACGACAGACTTCGACCTGCATACAAAATTATTTGCGCACAACTCGATTGTGAACTGCCACCCCAAGTAGATGTATCGAACATCACCAGTACGGGACTGACCATACGGCCACACCCTACGTTGAAAAACGCCCTAACCGTCGATCTAATTTTGATTAACAACGCAACTTTTTCTCAATCATTCCCTAAAGTTCAACTCGATTTTAGCAACCTTGAACAACAGCTTGTCGCTACTCGGCTGTTCACGCCCGAAGAATATTTAAACGCCGACTTTACACCACTGGATAAAATGCCAATCGCCGTGCCGATACATTTATCCTTTGAAATAAAACATCCCGGTGATGAAGCCACAAATTTCAGCGTTAAAGTTGTGCAGTAGCGTTTCGCTATTAACGCAGTAACCATCCTTACCAACGTTTAAATAAAACTCCAAGCCGTAATACGTTCATGCAGATCATTTCATCTACGCCCGACGCAATGCTTAGCCACAATTACCCTGCGCCGAGCATTGGGCCATACCAACTTGCATCTGCAGTACTACTTGCTCCTATGGTTGGTATTACCGATCGGCCATTTCGGCAACTCGTGATGAGCATGGGCGCAGGGCTTGCCACCTCAGAAATGATCACGTCTAAAGTGGAATTATGGAACAGCCGAAAAACCCAGCAGCGAATAATATTACCTGACGATAACGAACCACGTTCAGTTCAAATTGTTGGCAATGATCCGCAGGCGATGGCGCAAGCTGCTCGCATGAACGAGCAATTAGGCGCTCAAATTATTGATATCAATATGGGTTGTCCTGCAAAAAAGGTATGCAAAAAAGCCGCTGGCTCGGCATTGATGCGCGACGAGCCATTAATCGCCGAAATTCTCGCTGCGGTTGTCAGCGCGGTAAATATACCGGTGACATTAAAAACACGAACCGGTTGGGCCGACGACAATAAAAATGCACTGAGCATCGCAAAAATTGCAGAAGATTGCGGCATCCAAGCCATTGCGATACACGGCCGTACCGGGGTCAGTCGTTTCACTGGAACTGCCGAATATGAAACCGTCGCGAACGTAAAATCTCGATTAAATATACCGGTTTTTGCAAACGGCGATATCACTACAGCCAAACAAGCAAAAGTGGTGTTAGAATACACAAACTGTGATGCTATTTTGATTGGCCGTGGTGCTCAAGGGCAACCTTGGTTACTCGGTGAAATCGCGTACTTTCTGCAGACCGGACGTCAGAAAAAGGAATTGACTGTTCTGGAGAAAGGTAAAATCGTACAGGACCATGTCCGTCAAATACACAATCATTACGGTGAACGCATCGGCGTTAGGATTGCCAGGAAACACATCGCTTGGTACACCGAACAAGCCGTCGCGAAGCAAGATTTCTTTGTACAATCGACACAAGATTCGCACTCATTTGTACAAAGCTTTCACGCTTTAACATCAGTAGATGACCAAAACGACTTTATAAAAAATATTATTAGAAAAATCGAGCCGCCAAAGGGAGCAGCAGCATGAGCGAATTAGATATCGTATTGGAACAGAATATTACGCCGATCGATGAGCCGGTTAATACCACTCATTCATTACGAGAAAGCGTAGAAGTAGCGATGGAAAACTACTTTTCACACCTCGACGGACAGTCCGTAAAAGATGTGTATCAGCTAGTCATGTCTGAAGTAGAAGCACCGCTGATGGAAGCGGTTATGAAACATACCCGCGGAAATCAAACTAAAGCTTCAGAAGTGCTAGGCTTAAACCGCGGTACATTACGTAAAAAACTTAAAACTTACGGCATGCTGTAAACGACCGACTACTCGAAATACCGGGTATAGCATTCATTGCTATATCCGCCTCGCTATTTTTTATTCGTTAAATTTGGCACTCGTTTGCATCGTTTCAGCTTGACCCGTTTCACTAATCCCACCGACGAGTTACAGATACCTACAACATGAGCGACATCCAACATTCGGCGCCGGTTAAACGCGCATTGATCAGTGTTTCTGATAAAACTAATCTTGTGCCGTTTGCCCAAGGTTTGCATAAACTGGGCGTACAAATATTGTCGACCGGCGGTACTCACAAGCTGTTAAATGACAACGGTGTACCCGCACAAGAAGTTTCTGACTACACGGGTTTTCCGGAAATCATGTCCGGAAGGGTTAAAACCCTTCACCCTAAAATACATGGCGCTATTTTAGGCCGCCGTGATACCGATACCGAAGTCGCTACACAACACGATATCGACTTCATCGATTTAGTCGTAGTCAACCTATACCCATTTGAGCAAACCGTGGCTCAGGACGACTGCACACTAGCCGATGCTATTGAAAATATAGATATTGGCGGCCCGACGATGATTCGCTCTGCTGCAAAAAACCATAACGACGTCACCATTGTCGTAAATAACGGCGATTACGAGCGAGTACTGCAGGAACTCCAACACAGCAACGGATCGGTCAGCAGTGCCACTCGTTTCGAATTGGCTTGCAGAGCATTTGAACACACCGCTCACTACGACGGCGCTATCGCCAATTATCTTGGCGCACGTAACGAAGAGACTCCGTTCCCAGCAACATTTAACCAACAGTTTGTTAAAGTTCAAGACCTTCGGTACGGCGAAAACCCTCACCAAAAGGCCGCGTTCTACAAAGAACACACACCGATGGAAGCTGGCATATCCACAGCCACGCAAATTCAAGGTAAAGAATTATCGTATAACAATTTGGCCGATTCTGACGCCGCTATTGAGTGTGTTCGCAGTTTTGAAGGGCCCAGTTGCGTGATCGTAAAACATGCCAACCCGTGCGGTGTTGCAACGTCTTCAAGCCTTGCGGAAGCCTATGACAAGGCCTTCCAAACAGACCCAACCTCAGCCTTTGGCGGAATCATTGCTATCAATGGCCCGCTGACAGCTTCTTTGGCTCAAACGATTCTTGACCGCCAGTTTGTAGAAGTTCTCATTGCGCCAAGCATACTTGACGACGCTTTACCGATTTTAGCCACCAAGAAAAATATTCGAGTGCTGGCAACCGGCCAATGGCCAATACAGCGAACAGCGGATCTAGATTTTAAACGCGTAAACGGCGGCTTATTGGTCCAAGATCGCGATATAGCAGAAGTTACTTTAGATCAATTCACTACAGCCACTGAACGCAAGCCAACACCCACCGAACTAACGGATCTATTGTTTGCTTGGAAAGTAGCCAAATACGTTAAATCCAATGCTATCGTTTATGCAAAGAACGGCCAGACTGTCGGCGTTGGCGCAGGTCAAATGAGTAGAATCTACAGCGCAAAAATCGCGGGCATCAAAGCACAAGATGAAGGGCTTATTGTTAAAGGGTCGGTCATGTCATCTGACGCGTTCTTCCCGTTCAGAGATGGCATCGATGCCGCTGCGCAAGCAGGTATCACCGCAGTCATTCAGCCCGGCGGCTCTATTCGTGACGATGAAGTTATCGCAGCCGCTAATGAAGCCGGAATGGCTATGGTCTTTACCGGCATGCGCCACTTCAGACACTAACGGCCCGCCTAACCCAAAACTTACCATTTTTGATGTTGCGAATCTTTGATGTGACGCAGCATTATCTTTAAAGGAATCTCAACATGCCTGCCAATGTACTTGTAGTTGGAAACGGTGGCCGTGAGCACGCGCTTGCCTGGAAACTCGCTCAATCGGACCAAGTGTCTACGGTATACGTAGCTCCAGGCAATGCTGGAACCAATCTTGAGCCCGGTATAGAAAATATCGCGATAGACACGATGGATTTTGATGCACTGGTACAGTTTGCAAAAGATAACGACGTGCAAATGACGTTGATTGGCCCGGAAGCACCGCTTGTCGCGGGCATTGTTGATCAGTTTAACGATGCCGGGTTACGCTGTTTTGGGCCCACCAAAGGCGCGGCTCAATTAGAAGCCTCTAAAACCTTCACCAAAGACTTCTTGGCACGCCACAACATTCCGACTGCCTGGTATCAAAGTTTCACTGAAGTTGCTCCAGCAGTCGAATACATCCGCAGCAAGGGCGCCCCTATCGTGGTCAAAGCCGATGGGCTGGCCGCTGGCAAGGGTGTCATTCTGGCTCAAACCGAACAACAAGCCATTGATAGCGTCACCGACATGCTAAGCGGTAATCAGTTTGGAGAAGCTGGTCACCGTGTTGTCGTCGAAGAATTTTTGTTTGGTGAAGAAGCTAGCTTTATCGTGATGGTGGATGGCGAAAACATAACACCCTTAGCTACATCACAAGATCACAAAGCACGCGACAATGGTGATTTGGGTCCAAACACCGGTGGCATGGGTGCGTATTCACCCGCACCGGTGGTCACCGACGAGATTCATCAACGAGTCATGAACGAAGTGATCATACCAACCGTTAAAGGTATGGCAGATGAAGGGAATCGTTACACTGGTTTTCTTTATGCAGGATTGATGATTAACGAAAGCGGCGTACCCAAAGTACTTGAATATAACTGCCGTTTTGGCGATCCGGAAACTCAGCCAATTATGCTTAGGCTCAAATCAGATCTATTTGAGCTGTGCAACCAAGCGATCGACCAAAACCTTGATAAAGCGGTAGCAAAATGGGATAGCCGCTGCGCATTAGGCGTAGTACTTGCCTCAGGTGGCTACCCCGAGAAATATGACACCGGACTGCCTATTTCTGGTTTAACCAGCAACGATGGACCTGACGTGAAAGTATTCCATGCCGGCACCTGTCAATCAGACGGCGATGTAGTCACCAACGGTGGCCGAGTACTCTGCGCTACTGCGCTTGGCCATAGCGTTGCGCAAGCACAGGAAAAAGCCTACCAAGCAGTTAACCAGATAAGCTGGAAAGATGCATATTTCCGCACCGATATCGGTTACCGCGCAATTGCTCGAGAAGAAAGCTCAAAAATAGTTAGCTGAAACCGCTTTGAACCGTCTTGTGTGCCAACAGGTGAACCCAGACATTTAACCCACGGAATACCGCACAACGTAAAATCACAAACAAAATCAAAGGCAAAAAAAACCCCGCAAAAGCGGGGTTTTTTTGTCTGACGAAATCAGCTTAGTAAAAGAGCCGATCTCAAAATCAGAATCCCATTGACACTGTCAAAGTAACATCAGTTGCTGTTTTTTCAGCATCAGAATCAGAAACTGCTAGCTCAACACCAAACCCTTCGATTTCGGTTGAAAAAGCAACTCTGTAATCGACAACTGAATAGCCTTGCTCAAAGTCATAGTTACCAAGGTGCAAGCTTACGCCGTAGTCACCAACTTCAAAATCAGCACCTGCTTCGACGTAGCTACCAATACTGCCATCTGCACGCAGGTCGATATCATCATAATAAGTGATGCTGTATGCGCCATAAGCTAGGCCAACATAAAGCTCATCAAAACGACCTTTTGCACCAGGGTAGTTGTAGCTAATGAAGCCAACATCCCAAGACAGGTCATCGTTGATAGCAGCAGAATAACCACCGTATACGTCTACTTCGATATCAGCATCGCCGAAATCAACGTTAGATGCCCAAACACCAGCATATGCGCCGTTGTCATTGCTATAGTCAACGCCGCCGGAATAAGCCATATCGTCCGAAGTTTGTGTAGCACCACGCCAGATATATTCGGTGGACAAAGCAGCGCTCGCACTGACTTCAGCCATAACGGGTGTTGCTAAAAGAATGCCGGTAGTCGCGCAAGTTAAAATAATCTTCTTCATGTAAAGCCCCTCTACAATTTTTTATATAATAGGTTGTCGATCAAACGTAGTTTTCCCAACGGAAATTCGGTTCGCCGCATAGTATAAATCAATTCAACGACCAATTATCTATTTTTTACGCACAAAAAATCAAGTTAACTTTACGTAGTCAGAGATTCACTGTCATCTTAATTATCAGAACTTGGTTTTGCGAATATTCAATTCAAACAGTTCTCGCATTACGTACAATGTACGACAACCGAACTTTAATTTATTTCCTTGACTGCCTTTTTAGCTTGCTCATCTGCATGATATGACGATCGAACCAGCGGCCCACTTGCCACACTACTAAAACCGAGCTCTTTCGCAATTTCACCCAATGCATCAAATGCATCGGGTGTAACAAAACGCTCGACAGCTAGATGATTCCGGCTAGGCTGCAAATATTGCCCAAGGGTAATCATATCAACATTGTGTGCACGCAAATCTTTAAGCACTTCAATGATTTCTTCGTCGGTTTCGCCAAGCCCTAACATCAGGCCAGATTTAGTTGGCACAGACGGTACTTCTTGTTTATGGCGTTTTAATAAATCCAGTGACCATTGATAGTCCGCACCGGGGCGCGCTTTTTTATACAGCCGCGGTACAGTTTCCATATTGTGGTTAAACACATCAGCTGGGGTTTTCGCAAGAATGGCCATGGCTTTATCCATTCGGCCACGAAAATCTGGTACCAATACTTCAATCGTAATTGAAGGCATAAGATTTCGAATCTCACGAATACAGTCTGTAAAGTGCCCAGCACCGCCATCACGAAGGTCGTCCCGATCTACCGATGTGATAACCACGTATTGCAGTTTCATTTCCGATACTGCAGCGGCAAGCTCATAAGGCTCATTTGGGTCAAGCGGGTTGGGCCTACCATGAGCCACGTCGCAAAATGGGCAACGGCGGGTACACACTTCACCCATTATCATGAATGTCGCGGTACCATTTTGGAAACATTCACCAAGGTTGGGGCAGGATGCCTCTTCGCACACCGAGCTTAGTTTGTGCTTACGCAGAAGCTTACGAAGATTATTCACTTCCTTGGAAGCGGGAATACGAACACGAATCCAGTCGGGTTTACGTGGAATTTTATCCGTCGGTATTACCTTAATTGGAATGCGGGCAACCTTTTCTGCACCACGTAATTTCTCACCCGCTTTCACCTTTCTCGGTTTTTTTGGGGTGTTTTGTATAGGAGTGAGACCCTTGGTTTCGGGCTGAGAATCCCGAGGTATTTTTTCCATTGACACTATATTCCGGATTAATATTGTACTTCGAATTTTTCCGGACTAGGGCTTAGTGTCCGGCTTTAAGATCAAGCTACTAGCTGCTCTATTAGGTTATAGTTGCTCTATTAATTTACAGGCTAGTCGTTCACCTATCGCTTCAAGCTCAGCATCGATACATAATGATTTCATTTGAGTGACACCAAGACCTTGCATTCCACAGGGATTGATTTGGTTAAAGGGTAGTAAATCCATGTCGACATTCAAGCTCAAGCCATGATAGCTACAGCCTTTCCTAATACGTAAACCTAGCGCTGCAATTTTTGATGCTCCAACATACACCCCCGGGGCATCTTTTCTAGCGCGGGATTCTATTGCGTATTCATCCAATAAACTGATGATGGTTTGTTCGATTAAATCGACCAGCTGGCGTACTCCGATTTTCCTTCTTCGAATATCGATCAGCAAATAGATGATAAGTTGACCCGGGCCATGATAGGTAATTTGGCCACCGCGGTCAGACTGCACAACCGGTATTACACCTGCATGCAACAAGTGCTCCGGCTTACCTGCTTGGCCTTGGGTAAACACGGGGTAGTGTTGTAACAGCCAAATTTCATCTTCCGTGCTATGCGTGCGAGCAGCCGTGAACGCTTGCATTTCTTCGAGGGTTTCGGCGTATTGCCGCATCCCCATCTGACGAATATTAATCACCGCACTAAGCCAATATCAAAGTACAAGTTTAATTCGGCCGCTATCTTTAAGGCTCTTGAAAATAGCCTCTAACTGCGGTGTTCCCGTTGCCTCGATCGTGACCGTTACCGCATGAAATTTACCGGTACGACTTTCTCGAATACTGACGTTTTCATATTCAAGATCATCCGCATGTTTTTTAATGGTGTCGTACACAAATCTTTTGAAATCTGGCGCGGCTTGGCCCATCACCTTTATCGGATACTGGCAGGGAAACTCAACCTTAGGTGGCTCTTGGTCCATAATAATACTCTGTGAACGTATTCTAGTCGGCAAAGATCGATTCGAAGGTTTCTGAGAAAAACCGTTCAGCTGAATCACCGATACGCTTAATGATGCTGCCTTGCTCGATATCCATAAGTGAAACCAGCGGCCGCTCTGATACCAGCTTACCGTCGAGCATGACACGCACTAAACCTAATGCCTGGCCTGTCGTTACCGGCGCATTGATCACTCCGTTTAACTCAAGTGAAGGCTTAAGGTTGGCATATTCGCCACGCGCAATGGTGACGTAAAGATCTTCGCTCAAACCCAGCTGCAATTGATCTTGTTTACCACCCCAAACACGGCCATCGTGTATTTTTTCTGCCTGCTGATACAGCCGATGCGTTTGATAAAACCGAAACCCATAGTTCAATAATTTTTGGCTTTCCTGAGAACGAGATTTCTCAGATTTGGTGCCCATCACAACCGAAACCAAGCGCATGTTTTTTCGAACTGCAGAAGCAACCAAACAGTAGCCTGCTTCTTCAGTATGGCCTGTTTTTAGCCCGTCAACAGAGTTATCGCGCCACAATAATTTATTGCGGTTCGGTTGCCGAATATTATTGTAGGTGAAATATTTTTCGGAATAAATTTTATAATGTTCGGGGAAATCTCGAGCCACTGCCACGCCCAGAATCGCCAAATCTTCGGCGGTTGAATAATGCCCTTCTACAGGCCATCCGGTTGCATTCATGTATTGAGTGTTTTTCATACCAAGCAGCTTAGCCTGGTGGTTCATCAGCTCGGCAAAGCCGTCTTCACTTCCGGCGATATATTCAGCCACCGCAATGCTTGCATCGTTGCCGGATTGGATCACGATGCCTTTAAGCAGGTCACGCAATTTAACCCGCGTACCTTCACGTACGTACATTTTTGAGCCGCCTTTCTTCCAAGCAGCAATACTGATTGGTACCATGTCATCAAGGCTCACTCGGCCTTTACTGACTTCATAAGCAACGATATAGCTGGTCATCATTTTAGTCAGGCTAGCGGGAGGTAAGCGCTGATCTGCATTTTTTGACGCGATCACTTTTCCGCTGTGGGCATCTATTAAATGAAAAGCGCTGGCCGCTAATTTTGGTGCCGCAGGTATCAATGGCGCAGCATTCGCAACCGCGGCGCTCAATATAAACAGCAGGCACGAAAGTGGTTTTAACAGCGAAAATTTGATCATTTGATCTCAGTATAAAGTCTTAGTGTGGAGTGTGGCGCACGACGCAGAGCACAGAGCGTAAACGACAGCAATTGTATACCAATCGAAGCGGCCATGTAATTACCATAACGCTGTATATACGCTTTGAGAATAGCAGATGGTTTGCAACGGCTATAATATCGGCGCAGGTACCCGATGCGACTGTTTTACTCCTTCAAAATAGAGCTTTTGTTTCACTGAGGCCAATACATCTAACGAGTTAAACGGCCCGACAAATACTCGGTACAGCAGCCGCTTTTGGGCATCGTTGTGTTTGATTTCAACCGCGTGAACAACCAGTTGCTCAATCTTTTGTTTTAACATTTGCGCGGAACGTTCACTAGAAAATGCTCCAACCTGAAGGTAATGATTTGCTGCGGCCGGCTCTGTTGACGCAGAGCTTAACTTAGCTTCAGGGAAATCTATCGATTCAAGCAATACGTTAGCCGTACCTTGGTTAGCAAAACCCAGCATGGAGGCCGCGCCAAAAGATAAGTCGATGATACGATCGCTGTGAAATGGCCCGCGATCATTAACCCGCACCACTACAGAGCGGTTATTTGACAAGTTTGTCACTTTCAAATAAGTGGGTATCGGCAAACTTCGGTGTGCGGCCGAAAGCGCGCGCATGTCGTAGCGCTCGCCATTTGCGGTTTTTCTACCGTGGAATTTTGTGCCGTACCACGAGGCGATGCCTTGTTCGCGGTACTGCTGGTTAGTTGGCAATAGTTGGTAGGTTTTGCCTAAAACCGTATACGGGTTGCGGTTCCCCCCGCGTGAACGCGGCTCATACTTGGCCGTGACAGGTTCAATTTCATCGAGCTCAAGTGGGCCGCTAGGGGCGCCATCACGTTGATACTGGCTACAACCGAAAACACCTAAAACAATGGCTAAAACCGCACAATATTTTGCGGTTAATGACGCATTACGTTTGATCATTCGTTAACAAGCTGTGCGAGCTGAAATACCGCCATTGAGTACAAACGGCTGTGGTTATAGCGGCTAATCACGTAGAAATTCTTAAACCCAATCCAATATTCAACACGTTGTTTATTTTTGAGTTTGACCAAAGACGCCAGTGCATCATTGGGATATTGGCCTTGGGCAACCACACCCAGCTTGGATAATTTCGCAACGCTATGAGCCGGCTTTAAGCTCTTATTGGCAATCGACTCGAAATCGTTACCTTTGACATTTGCACGGACAATGATTGGCTCCCCTGCCTTCCAACCATGCCGGCTAAGGTAATTCGCAATGCTACCGATGGCATCTGCCGGATTCGTCCAAATATCGCGTTTATTGTCACCGTCGAAATCAATTGCGTAGGCTCGATAACTGCTAGGCATAAACTGGCCATAGCCCATTGCACCAGCATAGGACCCCATTAAATCTTCTGGGTTTTGGTTCTCTTCACGAGCCAGTAATAAAAATTCGACCAGCTGTTTACGAAAAAACGTTTGCCTGCGAGGGTAATCAAATGAAAGTGTAGTGAGCGCATCAATCACTCGATAACCGCCGGTGTATTGACCGTATCGAGTTTCCACCCCCAAAATGGCCACAATAATCTCTTTAGGTACGCCAAACTTCTGCTCAGCCTCGCTTAAAATTACGTGATACTTTTTCAGGAAAGCTTTGCCCTGCGCAATTCGTTTATCTTTGATAAAAATATTGCGGTATTCCCACCATTCTTTGGTCTTTTCAGCCGGGCGCGCAATAGCATCCAAGATTGATTGCTTGCGCTTAGCAGCGCCAAACAGCTGTTTGAGTTCAGCTTGATCGAATCCATGCTCTTTAACCATCGAGTCAATCAGCTCATTCACTTCTGAATAGCCTAAATAGGGTGTTGGGTCATCAGATGCTAGTGCATGCTGAGAAACAACCAACGTAAATAGAGCTATAAATAAACGCGTAAACATATTGATCCTTTGTGTTTTAAAACTCTTGTTCAATGAAGTAAAACCCCGGAATTGCGCAGCCAATCTTAATGGCGCATTAAGGAGCGGTCCGAATTGATCGACATCAAAATACCGAAACCCGCCATCAACGTAATGAGAGAAGTTCCCCCTTGGCTCACCAAAGGAAGCGGCACTCCAACGATCGGTAACAAACCAGTAACCATGCCGATATTAACAAATACGTAGACAAAAAACGTGAGAGTAATACTTCCCGCTAACAGTCGGTTAAAGGTGCCGTCTGCAGTGATGGCTATATAAGCACCACGCGCCACAATCATCAAATAAAGCAGCATCACGAATAGGATTCCAATAAACCCAAACTCTTCACCCAGTACAGCGATAATAAAATCTGTGTGGCCCTCGGGTAAGAAGTCGAGATGCGACTGCGTACCGTTGAGCCAGCCTTTACCTTCCATTCCGCCAGAGCCAATCGCAATTTTTGATTGGATAGTATTCCAGCCGCTGCCCAATGGGTCACGCTCAGGGTCTAATAAAGTTAATACTCGTTGCCGCTGATAGTCACGCATGACATACCATAAGCCCGGTAGTGATGCTAAAGCGGCCACGATAGAAGCCATCACAACCTTCCACGAAACCCCTGCCAAAAATATCACAAAGAAGCCCGATGCGCCGATCAAAATTGAGGTGCCAAGGTCAGGCTGCTGCGCAATTAACCCTACGGATAACAAAATAAACACCACTGAAAAAAACAGGTGCTTAAGTGACGACGGTATCGGCCTTCTGGCCAAATAACTTGCCACTAATATGGGCACGAACAATTTCATTAATTCAGAGGGTTGGAAACGCGGTAACCCGGGTATAGCCAGCCAACGCTGCGCGCCTTTGGCACCTGTCCCCATAACCAACACGGCTATTAACAAAAGAGTACCGAACACAAATAAGGGCGTGGCCAAACGTTCTATATGCCGTGGATGAATCTGCGCGAGTATCAACATGCCTAAGAACGCAGCGCCTAGGTAGCTCGACTGGCGCGCCATGATGGCCTGGCTTTGCTCACTGGCGCTGTACAGTACGATAAGCCCAAAGCCGCTAAGAATAATGATTAGAAAAAGCAAAATAAGATCAAGCCGTGCAAGCACCCCACGCGGGCCCAATGAGGGCTTGGGGTTTTGATAATTAGACAGCTGATGTTGATACGTTTTTTGCATAACCTACTTTACAGAATCTATTCCCTTCGCCTATTTTTGCAGAGGCTTGCTTACAAAATCTTATTTACAGAACCTTATGCACAAAGCCTTATTTTAAACGCTTGGTAATCTAAGGTGTGTTGCTTAATTTTAAACCCATGTTTGGCTTAGTCAGTAAATACGCATCAAATAATTTGCGGGCAATCGGGGCCGCTACGGAGCTTCCGTGCTCACCGTTTTCGACAATCACGGCAATCGCTATTTTTGGCGCTTTTACCGGCGCAAACCCAACGAACAGAGCGTGATCTCGTTTTCGCTCTTCCAATGCGTCAGCATCATACTCTTCGCCTTGACGAATCCCTACTACTTGGGCGGTTCCGGTTTTACCCGCAATACGGTATTGGCTTCCAATGCTTATTCGCCGCGCGGTACCGCGGGCAGAGTGCACTACTTTCTCCATCGAATCGAACAGGTAATCCCAATCGGCCTTTCTCTTTAGCTCAACATTGGGTAACTTTTGTCTCTCCAGAGTTGGCCAGTTTTCTTCAGGGGTTGTCACCAACATGCGTGCTTGCACGGTTTTACCTCTGCTGGCAAAGGTTGCCGTCGCGGTTGCCAGCTGCATTGGGGTAACCGAAAAGTACCCTTGGCCAATACCCGCTAGCAATGTTTCGCCGTGATACCAGGATTTACCGTAGGTTTTCATTTTCCAGTCACGCGAAGGTAACGTAGCGTAGGCCTCGCCGGGAAGATCCACCAAATTACGCTGGCCAAAACCAAAACGGTTAAGGTAGTTGTGAATTTGGTCAATACCCAATTTAAAAGATAGGTCATAAAAATAGGTATCGCAGGATTCAATAAGGGCCTGTTGCAAATTTACCCTCCACCCATGGCCTCCTTTTTTCCAGTCACGGTAGAAGCGCTCGTCGTTTTCTAATTGGTACCAACCCGGGTCACGTACTCGGCTGTAGTAATTAACCACGCGGGTATCCAAACCGGCTAATCCAATAAAAGGTTTAATGGTTGAGCCTGGCGGATACACACCGCGAAGGGCGCGATTAAACATCGGTAAATCCAGTGAATCTCGCAGCTTGTTGTAACTTTTGCTGTCAATTCCTGTGACAAATTTATTGCCATCAAAAGAAGGTTTACTGACCATCGCCAGTACTCCACCGGTTTCAATTTCTATAGCCACCACTGCTCCACGCCTACCATCCAATGCTTGGTCTGCGACGCGCTGCAGCTCAATGTCTAAATGAAGCTGTATGTCACTTCCCGGAACAGGGTCGATGCGCTCAAGCGTGCGAAGCACCCTGCCCTGCGCATCGGTTTCGACGGTTTCATGGCCCACGCTTCCATGCAGCACCGATTCGTAGAAATTTTCGATGGCTGTTTTGCCAATATGGTTGGTTGCGCTGTACTGAACACGGTCGGTTTTGAGTAGTTCACGTTCGTTAATACGGCCTACATAGCCCACCACGTGGGTTGTTAAGTGGCCCATTGGGTAATGCCGTACCAATTGGGCGCGTATTTCGGCCCCAGGTAATCGGTGTTTATTCACCGCTAATTTGGCGATTTCTTGATCCGTGAGTTTGAATTTGATCGGCAGTGATGCAAAGAATGCCCCGGAGCGTTTACGGCGTTTTTGAAAGCGCTGAATTTCTCGGTCCGAGATTTCGATAATAGATTGCAGCTCGATCAGCAACTGATCAAGATCTTTAGCTCGTTCACGCACAATAACCAGTGTGAACCCGGGTTGGTTGTCCGCAAGCAAAACTCCATTACGGTCATAAATAAGGCCGCGAGTCGGCGCTACTGGCTGAACCCTGAGGCGGTTTTCATCGGATAGGGTTGCATACCGGTCATGCTCAACCAGCTGTAAATAGGCCGCTCGCACCATTAAACCCACCGCCATCAATACGACAATAAGCAAGCACACTGCGAGCCTTGCATTGAATATGCGGCGTTCGGTCACGGGGTTATTGAGGTGTAACGGCTCAGGCATGGTAGGAGGTCAATTTAGCTGGGTGTTATTCGAATTGACCTAGTTTAACCGCGCTGAACCTGTGTTAACACAGGTGCTTGCGGTAGGTTCACCTATTGAGCAACTTAACGGTGGTAAGGGTGACCCTTGCTAAGGCTCCACGCGCGGTATATTTGCTCGGCCATCAGCACTCGCACAAGCGGGTGAGGAAGGGTTAACTTTGACAATGAGCGGCTAAATTCTGCGCGCTGTATGCAACTGGCGTGCAGGCCATCGGGGCCGCCAACCAGCAAGCTGACATCTCTGCCTTGACCTTGCCAGCCAACAATATCTTTGGAGAGTTGCTCGGTGCTCCACTGTTTACCGGTCAAGTCGAGCGCGATCAGCAAGTCGCCTTTAGGCACTGCTTTTAGCAATGCCTCGCCCTCTTTTGCGACGATTCTTTTTAAGTCTGCGTTTTTGTTTCTAACGCCGGCGCTTACTTCAACCAGCTCAAGGCGCAGATCATTCACTAACCGTTTTTGGTATTCACCAAAGCCGCTTGTGACCCATTGGGGCATGCGGGTTCCAACGCAGATTAATCGAACACGCATGTTAAAAATTAAGGCTCTTGGTTGTGATCTTGATCCTGTTCAAGCTTAACTGCACCGGGAGCCAATGGCTGCCATAAACGCTCAAGGTCATAAAATTCGCGAGCTTCAGGCAGCATAATATGCGTGATTACGCAGTCGTGATCGAGCAGCACCCATTCAGAGCCGCCCTTACCTTCAACACCTAAAGCCACTTCGCCTTGGCGCTTGGTTTCAAGTGCAACATGCTCGGCAATGGAGTTGAGATGGCGGCTGGAGGTGCCGCTAGCAATGATCATATAGTCGGTAACGCTGGTCTTGTCTCTCACATCAATACAAAGCACATCCTTGGCTTTACTGTCATCGAGTAATTCGAGGATGCGTTGTTTCAATTGGTCTGGTGTCATCATATTGTTGGCCGTAGCGTTATCGTTCAAATGTGTTTGTTTAGTCAGGCTGCGAGCAGTACAAACCGGTCTGGTTTATATATTCAAGCACGCTTTCCGGTAATAAGTATTGCGGCGATTGTCCTTCAGACAATAACCCCCGAATTTGTGTAGCAGAAATATCTAACATGGTCATTCTTAAATCAAACACCAAGCCATGACTGCTGCTACGAAGTTGTTCCAATTGCGTGGCTTTGCAGTTGGCATACCAGCTCTGCAACGGTTCACTCAAAGCTTGCTCTGAACCGGGCCGGTGCACGACTAATATGTGCCCTAGTTCGGTCAATTTTTGCCAATTATGCCACTTCGGCAAGGATAAAAAGCTATCCATACCCATCACCATTATAAGGCTTGCATCAGCGCCAAGCTCTTGCCGCAACGACACCAGCGTATCGTAACTGTAGGTGGGGCCGTCGCGCTTTAGCTCGCGGGTATCAAGGTCCAATTCAGCGTCATTCGCCAGCGCCAGCTCCAGCATTTTAACGCGTTGGCTGGCAGGGCTTACCGGATGGGCTTTATGGTACGGATCGCCGCATGGAACCAACCTAAACTGGCCCGCTGCAATGGCCTGCTTCAGCTCGCGCGCCATTCTTAAATGACCAAAGTGCAGGGGGTCAAAGGTGCCACCCATAAAAGCGACCACTGAACGAGGCGTACTCATGGACTCAGTTTGATCTAACGTTTCGCTCACTGGCGGATATGACCATCGCCCAGCACTACATATTTTTCAGAGGTTAACCCTTCTAACCCTACTGGCCCACGCACATGAATTTTATCGGTAGAAACACCAATTTCAGCACCTAGGCCATATTCAAAGCCATCTGCAAAACGTGTCGATACATTAACCATTACCGAGCTTGAATCCACCTCAGTAATAAATTGCCGGCTACGGGTGTAATCTTCGGTGATGATTGAATCCGTATGGTGCGACCCGTACTGGTTAATGTGCTCGATAGCAGTATCCATTGAATCCACGCACTTTATAGACAACACCGGCGCCAGATATTCTGTACTCCAGTCTTCTTCGGTGGCCGCTATAACACCTTCCACTGCGCCGGCTATGGCCGCAATTGTTTTAGGGCAACCACGTAGTTCTACGTTTTGCTCTTGGTAAAGTGCTGCCAAACTTGGCAATAAATCAGCCGCTACCGCCTCATGCACCAGCAATGTTTCCATGGTGCAGCACGTGCCGTAACGTTGGGTTTTGGCATTAAACGCTACTTTAGCAGCCTTTTCTAAGTCGCCTCGGTCATCGACATAAACGTGGCAAATGCCATCTAAATGCTTAATAACAGGGACTTTTGCATCGCGGCTAATTCTTTCAATTAAGCCTTTTCCGCCACGCGGAATAATTACGTCGACAAACTCAGGCATGGTGATGAGCTCGCCCACGGCTTCGCGGTCAGTGGTGCTCACCACTTGTACCGCATCAAGCGGCATGCCGATTTCTTCTAGCCCTGCATATATGCAGGCGGCTATCGCTTGGTTCGAATGCAGCGCTTCAGAGCCACCGCGCAAAATGGTCGCATTACCTGACTTTAAGCACAGGCTTGCGGCGTCAATGGTTACATTGGGTCGCGATTCATAAATAATGCCAATCACCCCCAATGGCACGCGCATTTTGCCTACCTGTATTCCGCTGGGCATATATTTCATGCCGTTGATTTCACCAATGGGGTCAGACAAACTAGCGACCTGTTTTAGACCTTCAATCATGCTGTCAATACGTGCAGGAGTCAGCTCAAGCCGGTCTAACAATGCTGCGTCTAAACCTTTTTCAACGCCTGCGTTCATATCTTTTTTATTGGCGTTAAGCAGTGCTTCGCTTTGCAGCTCAAGGTGCTTGGCGATCGCAAACAAGGTTTGGTTTTTTTGCTGCGTTGATGCGCTGGCCATTTTACGAGAAGCACGGCGCGCTTTGCTGCCAAGCTCTGCCATATAATTCTTGATATTGGAGACCATGATGTTGCCTGTAACGCTCTAATCGTGATTAGAAAAGTGATCGGAAAAAGGGGTTAAAATAAGGCTTATTGCAAACACGCAAAAAGACCTCAAACCTGTTTTTGCGCATTATACATGCCGCGCCGCCAAACCGTTACGAAACAAACCCGAAAGCCTATATACTGCGCGGCTGTTATGGTTTTGTTGTTCAAACGCGCACAACGGCTGATAGCGGCTGGTAACCGCTGCTTGCAACATTAGCTGCTGCGCAGCACGCGCCGTTACCCAGTGTTTTACACCGAGCGGCCAAATTCCACACCACCAAGTACCAAGCACAACCCTCGCACTCGTAATCACACTCACAACCAAATAAAGGATCTGCCTAACACGCATGCCTGATATCCAACCGATCTTCGACTGGCTACAAGCCAACCCCAGCTGGACTGGCTGGATGATCTTTTTGATCGCTATGGCGGAGTCATTGGCGGTGATCGGGCTTATTGTGCCCGGCGTTGTGTTGTTGTTTGGAATCGCAGCCATTGCCGGTAGCGGCGTGTTGGGGGTTTGGCCGGTTCTCGCCGCGGCATTCTTTGGTGCTATTGTCGGCGATGGCCTGAGCTTTTTTGTTGGGCGCTATTTTCATCAGCACTTACAGCGCTACTGGCCTTTTCGCAGTCACCCACAGTGGATCGAAAACGGCGAACGCTTTTTTTTGAATCACGGTGGGAAAAGCATAATTTTTGGGCGTTTTATTGGTCCTATTCGGCCGTTTATCCCAATGGTCGCAGGCATGATGGATATGCCCGCTGGCCGCTTCATTGCCACCAATATTATTTCAGCGCTAGCTTGGGCACCGGTGTACTTGCTGCCGGGTTACTACATTGGCGCATCAGTACAAGCCGGCGATGAACTCACACAAAACATTATGTTGTGGATTCTGTTTGGCACCATGGGAGGCTGGGCATTGCTGTGGCTATTGCAGCGTGCGCTGCAACAATTGGCGTTTAATGGCAGCTTCTATTTAAAAGCCCAGCGCTGGGCCAGTGCCCGCAATGTTCCGCGTTTGGTTTGGCTACGTTACCAGCAACCTTTTAATACAACGCGTGGCTCCGCAGCTGCTGGCACGCATCAAAATACCCTTGGCTGGTTTCCGCTGGGCGCGGCTGCATTAATTGTACTGTGCGTGGTGCTGTTGATCAGCCTAATAACCATTATGGCGCTAGAACTACCAAGCCTCGTTCAGCTCAATGTGGCATTACGCGAATGGCTTCAAGAGTTACGCGGTGTTCTTGCTGAAAGCACATCAAACACGTCACTAGCCGAACCGTTTTTCAGCGGTATAACGTGGTTGGGGGACTACCGGTTATTCGCAGCTTTATTAATAGCATGTACGCTTTACAGTGTTAAACACCAAAACAAGTGGACAGTTAATCACGCGTGGGCCATTTCTGTGGCGGGTGCTGCAGCGGTGCTGGGGTTGAAAGGTTGGCTGCAAGTGACCAGGCCTTCAGCACTATCCCATGGCATAGATGCGTACTCGTTCCCGAGCGGCCATATGGTTTTGGCTACATTGCTGGTTGGGTTTGGCGGTTATTTGGTCTGTCAATATATGCAGCGCCAACACCATTGGAAGGTCTATTTAGTCGCGGCAATTGCCATTTTACTCACAGCCATTAGCAGGCTCTATTTAGATGCTCACTGGTTCAGCGATGTGCTGGCCGGCGCTCTACTAGGGTTGTTGTGCTGTGCAAGCGCGGCCTTTAGTTACCACCGTTATTCAAAACAATCGTCTTAGCCCGCAAAAGCGCCGCGCTATTAATAATGAGGCGGCAGCTCTTGCTCGGAAGAATCGTCATTGCCGTCGGATAACGTATGGATTCGGCCCATCAAGTGTTTGGCACCTAATTCCAATAAATCGATTTGTTTTTGCTGTTTATAAATCACTTGATTCAGTTGGTGTATCGCCTCTTCCTGATGAGCGATTTGTATTTCAATTTCGGCTAGTCGATTTTCCAAAAATTTTACTCCTCGCTCATGCGGACATTATTATATGGCGCATCAATGTCGTTATTCACTTTTGTTTTCATCTTCTTGTTTATCTTGCACCAACACCCAAGGCGAAATAACCAAGGCCCACAACGTTTGGTTTACCACAACCCAAGCAGCCGCCTGCGTATCGGTTACCGGCTGAATGTCTCCAGCGGTGGTCCATGTTTGAATTTTAGCGCTATTGTCCGTCACAAAATGTGCGCCAACTTCTACCAAATCTAGCGTAGCACTGACTTGAATCACATTGCCTGCTGCGTGAGGACGTTGAAGCTCCATCCAACTAATTTCTGCGGTTTCAGCATTGAGTTTTGCTCGTAAAACATCCGAATCTGATATTTCTTCACTCATTATCCAAGCCTCAATGTTTGCTCAATACAAAAACCCTAAACAGTGGGTCCATATTTATACCGCGGGATCATACCAATATATCCCCAGCAAGCCAGCGCTGAGCTGCGTTCAATCATCACCGCTGTCGGCAATCAAAGGTTTATCGCTCAGTCACCCTTCACTATTCTAATTTGTATCTATACTGAGGAAACTTGTCCACGCGCCCTTAGAATGCTGGATAATTCAACCTACAATAGGGCGCTGTTAAATGTCTCAAAGGGTCACTGTAGATGGAAAAACAACAGCTCGTAGTAATCTTGGCCATTGCTGCTGCTCTCGTCTCTATACCTGACTACGTTCTCTACTCTATGTACGGTCTTGAAACATCGTTACTTGCCCTACTGGTGGCGAAATCGATCGTCACGGTGACTGCTGGAATATGGATTTATCGCACATGGATGGCGCAGGAGCTCAGCAAACTCGGCGAAAGCCTGTCCGTCATTAACAGCGGCGATAAAATTAATTTGAACGTCGAATTAGCTGCATCGAAAAACCCAATCATCAATAGCTTTACCGAGTATTTGTCAGAACTGATCAGTTCGACAGAAGAAGCCATATCTTCCCTTACCCATTCGTCCACGCGCTTGTTGCCCATGGCAGACGAGCTACACGAAAGCTACCAAAACATGGCTCAGAAGGCCGATATTCAAGCGAACTTTGGCGAAAAGGTTGCCGAGGTTGTATCGCGTATGAGCGAAGCCTCCCTCGCAGCAGGGCAACAGGTACACCATATCAACAAATCAGAAAACGAAACCAGTGAGCTGGTGTCTGACTGTCGCGATGAGGTTCAACAAGCCGTAGGTACAATGGATATTTTAACCTCAGATATGCAACAAGCTATTGAAGACTTAATCTTACTTCAAGAACGTAGTTTAGATATTGGAACGATCGTCGATGTGATCCGCTCGGTAGCCGATCAAACCAATTTACTCGCTCTCAACGCCGCTATTGAAGCCGCGCGGGCTGGTGAACACGGCAGAGGTTTTGCAGTCGTTGCGGACGAAGTACGTAATTTGGCCCAACGTACCAGCGAAGCGACACAAGAAATCCACGGCATTGTCGATTCTATCCAACAAACCACAAAAAAAATCTCTGTAGGCATGGAATCGAGCAATACCCATACGCAAACAGCCCGAGAACAAACCAATTCAATTAGAAACATACTGGTGTCGATCTCTACCAGTAGTGAAGAAGCATGCGAGGCCGCCTCACTTATTAGTGCATCTATTAAAGTGCAATCAGGTGCTGCAGGCGAAGTACAGTTAGCGGTAGATACCCTTGGGAACTTAAACGCCGGGGCACTCGAAAACTCCAACATGCACCGTGTTTCCGCAGGCGACCTTCGTAAATTGGCTAAAGCGATGAAGAGTAACCTTAACCGCTTTAATATCATCGGTGATATCAGCAAACGGGTAGACGTCCGTGCTGATGAAATGGATACTCCTCGCGCTGAAAAACCGAAACCCAATTTCAAAAAAGCAGCTGAACCAGCGTCTAAGGCCGTAGCTAGCAGCGACGGCGAGAACATCGAGCTTTGGTAAACGCCGTGGTGTTCGTAAAACGCTTAAGCTAGGCAGCATCTACCCGTGAGTATGTTAGAATTCCGCGCCAATACCAACGCCTAATCAACTCCGGAACACCATCTTGATCTCAACAGCCAACATCACCATGCAATTTGGGGCCAAACCCCTGTTCGAAAATATCTCTGCCAAATTTGGCGACGGTAACCATTATGGCCTGATTGGCGCAAATGGCTGCGGGAAATCGACCCTGATGAAGATTCTCAGCGGCGAATTAGAAGCTACCGGCGGTAATATTTCGACGGATCCAAATGAGCGTTTGGGCGTATTGAAGCAAGATCAATTTGCTTTCGAAGAATATAAAGTCGTCGACACCGTCATTATGGGTCACGCCGAGCTTTGGAAAGTTAAAGAAGAGCGCGAACGCATCTACTCTTTGCCTGAAATGAGCGAAGACGAAGGCATGCGCGTAGCCGATCTTGAAGTAGAATTTGGCGAAATGGATGGCTATTCGGCAGAATCCCGCGCAAGCGAACTGCTGATTGGAGTAGGCATTCCGCTAGAGCAACACGAAGGCCCCATGAGCGCCGTCGCACCGGGTTGGAAGTTACGAGTACTGCTCGCGCAGGCGCTGTTTTCAGACCCCGATATCATGCTGCTCGATGAGCCAACAAACAACTTGGACATCAACACCATTACGTGGCTGGAAGAAGAGCTTAACCGCCGCAGCTGCACCATGATCATCATCTCGCATGACCGTCATTTCTTAAATACCGTCTGCTCACACATGGCTGACCTCGACTATGGCGCACTGCGGCTATTCCCCGGAAATTATGACGAATACATGATTGCAGCTACTCAGTCCCGCGAACTGCAGCAAAACCAAAATGCACGTAAAAAAGCTCAAATCGCTGAACTGCAGGCGTTTGTTAGCCGTTTTTCCGCCAATGCGTCCAAAGCTAAACAAGCCACTTCGCGTGCTAAGCAGATCGACAAAATCAAAATTGATGAAATGAAACCATCAAGCCGAGTGAATCCGTTTATTCGTTTTGACCAGGAAAAGAAATTACACCGGCAAGCACTTGAAGTGGCTGATCTCACCATAGGTTTTGACAGCCTGGTGCTGTTCAAAGACCTCAGCCTAATGATTGAAGCCGGCGAACGAGTCGCTATTATCGGGCCAAACGGCGCGGGCAAAACATCATTACTGCGTGCACTACTAGGCGAACTAGAACCCCTTAGCGGCCGCGTAAAATGGTCTGAAAATGCCACCAAAGGCTACTACGCCCAGGATCACAGCGACGATTTTGGCACCGACATGAGCCTGTTCGACTGGATCGGCCTGTGGGGCAAACCCAACGACGACGAGCAAGTACTGCGCGGTGTTCTCGGCAAGCTACTGTTCTCCCGTGATGAATCTGAAAAGTCCGTACAGGTTATTTCCGGTGGCGAACAGGGCCGCATGTTGTTCGGCAAATTAATGTTGCAAAAAGACAACGTATTGCTGATGGACGAACCCACCAACCACCTGGATATGGAATCGATCGAATCCCTTAATCTAGCGCTGGACAACTACCCCGGCACACTGATTTTTGTCAGCCATGACCGGGAGTTTGTCTCCTCACTGGCAACCCGAATTATCGAACTCACCCCCGAAGGTGTAGTTGATTTTAAAGGCAGCTATGAAGAGTACCTACGTAGCCAGGGCGACTAACACACCCGTAGGTAGAACCAAATCAGCTCTTAACCCAGAACACTGTTAAATGCACAAGTTGAATACATAAGAAGGTAATAATATGTCAGACAAGTACAGCACAACCGAACAACAAGTTAGCTACGGCATTGGCCGCCAACTGGGTGACCAACTCAATAGCAACCCATTTGATGGCATGTCGATCGAAGCCGTCATCGAAGGTGTTAGCGACTCACTCAACCATGCTGCCAATCCCATTGAGCCAGCAGTTTTAGATGCGGCATTCAAAGAGATCAGCGCACATATGCAAGCCCAAAAAACGGAGAAAACGATGGAACTAGCAGGCGAAGGCGAAAAATTCCTGGCAGAAAATGCCAAACGTTCAGAGATCACTGTGACCGAATCAGGCTTGCAGTATGAAATCATCAATGCCGGTGATGGTGAAAAACCAACCGCTAGCTCAACCGTTCGTACCCACTACCACGGCACATTGATTACCGGAAAAGTATTCGATAGCTCATACGATCGTGGCGATCCGGCTGAATTCCCCGTTGGTGGCGTAATTGCAGGCTGGACCGAAGCACTTCAAATGATGGAAGTAGGCGCAAAATGGAAACTCTATCTGCCCTACCAACTTGCCTATGGTGAAAATGGTGCAGGCGGCGACATTGGCCCCTACTCCGCTTTGATTTTTGATGTGGAGCTACTCGCTATTGTGGGTTAACACCTGCTTTAAACAAGCTATACGTTTACGGCATTACTGATTCGCTTCCAGTGAGTAATACCGAATTAAAAGGCCACCACGTTCACCTTCGCAAGTTAAATTGTCAGGTGAACGTGGCGGCCTTTTTTGTTTTTATTTGTAGCTCCTACTCAAAATAACCATGCCCCATTCAAGCCAAATATGTAGCGAGTAGGTCGGCTCTTCGGAAGATTCATAATAGCTTAACGATTCCAATCATTCGGAATTCTAGAATTTATACGATTAAGATACTGACAACCATTGTGTACTTATAAAGGAGACTTACATGAAAAAACTCACACTCATGCTAGCAAGCTTATTTGTTATCTCATAAACCGGAACAAAGTATACTCAATGGGCCACAACAGTGATTTATTTACGCCATTGCTTATCTCTAAAATGAATTCTACGTAGTCGAATACGATATATCTCGCGATTGGGGCGGTGAATTTAACCGATCAGAAGAAATAGTAACTAAGGAAACATATATACCGCATTAGGTTCGGCAGAAGCATTAAGCACGGCCTAGGTTCTTGGCTGTAGACTGATGGGCTTCGCTGGCGTAGCCTACCTCCCCACAGTCAGCCCATCTCCACCTCAAATTCAGCCAGCCTATAGGGAAAACCAAGATGTTATGTAACGCGATTATAGAAAAGCTCAACAATCAAATTAACCTGGAGTTTTACGCCTCTAATCTCTAACTTTAAATGAGTTCTTGGTGTGTCCACAAAGGATTTAAAGAATGCGCTCTATTTCTTGAAAGCCACCCTGAAAAAATAATGCACACAAGCAAGCTGAATTTTAGCTTGGTATATAACACACTCGCCTTACTACATTCCAAACAACAACTATAAGAGGAATTCAACATGATAAACAAAGCCGTTTTATGGGTCACCGCCGTAGTATTTATTGGCTACGGTCTCGTTTGTATCATCGCTCCGCAAATACCTGCTGCATACAGTGGGCTTATTTTAAACAACGCCGATTCATGGATTGAAACTGCGGCGATGTACGGTGGACTTCAAACAGGATTGGGTGTTTTTTGCCTAATCGCCGCACTCAAACCTGAATACAACAAAGCAGGTTTACTGATGATCATGTGTTTGATTGGGGGCCTTGCGGCTGTTCGTGCTGTCTCGTTTGCAATCACAACAGACCCCGTTACCTCTTATACATTTGGAGCACTGGGGTATGAAGCACTGACGGCTATACTCGCGGCAATTGCTTTTTTCAAACCTACTTCCGAATCCACTAAAAGCCAGCAACTGTTTTAACCCAATGACTGCTGTAGCTGATTAGACCGGGAACGAATTTCCTAGTCTAATCAACTACCAGGCATCTGAATACCTCCCGCATTCGCAGTTAAATGCCCGTTTATAAAGCTTCAATATCAAACCAAAACCGATGACCATTTTCCGCCAACCAAGCTTGTGGTTTTTTATACGCTGGGCAATGGCTCGCCACTAGCTTCCAGTATTGTTTGGAGTGATTCATATGAACCAAGTGACATACTTCGTGAATCATTAAGTACTCTACTACCTCCGCCGGTGCCAGCATTATCAGCTCATTAAACTGAATAATGCCTTTGCTGGAGCAGTGCCCCCATTTGCTGCGGGTTTTTCGAAAACGAATTTGTTGTAGCTTGTCTTCTGCGCCCAGCCGGGCGGCATAGGCTTCTGCGCGGGGTATCATGTACACACGAGCTTGTTCTTTAAGCCAGTTGTGAAATAACTTTAAGGCTTTCTCTGGCCGTTCGATTCGGCCCTCAATACAGAGCTTACCGGCTTCGATATACACTTTATTGCGGGTCGCTATGCGTAATTTTAATTGAAGTTTTCGGCCGAGAAAGGTGATGATTTCACCCTCGGCCATGCGGTATTGCTGCGACTTGTTTTTGAGTTGCTGCGCGAGCTGAGTGTTAACCCAGCCAGCCTTACTGGCTACAAACTGTTGAACCCAGGCTGGGTCTACCCGCTGTGGCGTACGGACTTCAACCTGACCATTACGAAGGTGAATGGCGACGCTTTTACGTTTTGAACGAACGATTCGATATTCGAAACCAAGCTCAGTGTCCACGCGCCATTGCCAATTTTAGTGGCTAATCTTTTCTGGGCTTCTTTTTAAACGCTGCGTAGCCATCACGTTTTGGTTTGTCGGACCTATCGCCCCAAACACTTTTCTTAGCGGGCTTAGTTTCTGTTTTCTCTGTTGTGTTTTCTCCTAACCTTTCTGCCGATCTTTCCGTTGCGCCTTCAACAATATCATCGTCGTCCCATTCGTCGAACTCAGCTTGTTCGGCGCGCTGTACTCTTAGTTTTTCTTTAGCTTTGGCTTCTCTTTCTACTTCTCGCGCAGCATCTCTTAATGTTGGATCAGTCGGTGTTCTACGTTTACCAACATTCTTTTTATCGCGGTGGCGTTGTTTGGGTTCGTCTTTAGCCACCTTGTCTTCTTTCTTTTTATCTTTTTTGGTGCCAACGGTTTTACCAGAATTTTTAAGCTTTTCTGGGCCTTTAAATTTACCTTTGAGTTCCGCGGTATCTCGGCGCTCGAATGTATGACGCAGGTACCGTTCGATATTGATCATGCGGTTCCATTCGTATGCACTGATCAATGATATGGTTAGACCTTTGGCTCCGGCGCGGCCAGTTCGGCCAATACGGTGAATGTAGTCGTCGCCACTGCGGGCCATATCGAAGTTAACTACCAAGTCAATATTTTTAACATCCAAGCCACGGGCCGCAAGGTCAGTTGCTATGAGAATATCTATGCGGCTATTGCGCATTTGTTGCAGCACATAGTTACGTTGGGTTTGGTCCATGTCGCCATGCAAAATGCCTACACGGCGCTCGCCGCCGCGCAACATGCCGCCGAGTTTGTCGGCGCGGTTGCGGGTATTGGTGAATACCAGGGCACGCACAAAGGTTTCGTTTTTGATCAGCCAACCCAGTTGGCTCTCTTTATGCTCGAGGCTGTCGGAGAGGACAATTTCTTGGCGGATATTTTCGTGTTGGTCTTGCACGCTGTTAAGGGTAATGGTGGTTGGGTCGTTGAGTACTTCACCCGCTACACCCCCTAATAATTTTTCGCTTAGGGTTGCCGAGAACAACATGCTTTGGCGTTGTTTGTTGCAACGCGAGACGATATCGAGCACTTCTTCACTGAAGCCCATATCGAGCATTCGGTCGGCTTCGTCCAGTACTAGTACTTCTAACTGGGTGAAATCTGCGTGGCCGCGATCCATGTGCTCGTGTAAGCGGCCTGGCGTGGCTATCAGAATTTCTGGGTTCTTTCGGAACAATGCTTTTTGATATTTGAACTCGTCGCCGCCGGTGATGACACCCACTTTGATGGGCGTGTAGCGCACAAAGTCGCGGCATTGTTTGTTGATTTGCCGTGCTAGCTCTCGCGTTGGCACCAAAATAAGTGCGCGGGTTCCGCTAGCTGGATTAGTCGATACCAACATGCGCTGAAGAATGGGCAGCAAAAATGCAGCGGTTTTGCCACTGCCGGTTTCTGCACTGACCAGAACATCTTTGCCTTCAAGGGCTATTGGGATGACTTCAGCTTGCACCGGAGTAGCTTCAAGAAACTGCAGAGATTCTAGTGCGTGGTGTATGTTTGGCTGAAGAGTAAGATCGGAAAGTAACAAGTAGAACCTCTAGTATTGTATCGGCAAGAAGCGGTCACAGATCAACCCAACATAGGCTACCGGTGCGACCGGCGAGCATTATAGACTGGCTTATTGAATTAGTCGTCACCTGTCCACGAAACACAGTATTGGTCGACCGCGTCGGGTTCGCGTGGTTTTGCTGTAAGTACCGCTGTGCCTAGGTATAAGTAAGCAATAATCTCGTCTTTTGACTGTAGCCCAAGCCCGGCTTTCACAACAGATTTATACGCCATTTCGCCGGTTCGCCACATCGCGCCAATATTAAGCTCTTGCGCAGCGAGCAGCATATTTTGCACGGCAGCACCGGTGGCTATGAGCTGTTCAAGCACCGGTACCTTATGACCTTCAACCGGTTGCGCTACTGCAATAACCACAGTGGGTGCGCGTAACGGCATATTTTTGATGCGTTGCTGACGCTCTTGCGACAAATCAGCCGTTTCAGCCAAGGCGGCTTTTAGGTAAAGCTTCCCAAGCTTGATGCGTGCATCACCTTCAACCGTTAAAAACTTCCAAGGTTTAAGACGGCCGTGATCTGGCGCATACAAACCCGCGGCTAAAATTGCCTGCAAGTGCTCCGCGCTGGGAGCTGGAGTGGTTAGTTTTGGCGCGGATCGCCGCTGTTGGATGGTTTCAATAGCGCTCATGTTGGCGGAATCACTCAGATATAAAACGGAGATCTTAGCGCCAGCGCAGCACTAATACCATGCGGAAAAGAAGAACCGAACCACAGTCGCCGATAAACTGTACAAAGGCTCTGCGCCAGGTGCACCGCTTGCGGTAACATTTCTGAAATCATCGTAGTCAAAATTGAGTTGATCTACTTTCAGATTAAGGCTGACCCGTTCGAGAAAAGATGATGTAAGCGAGTGCTCGTAAGACACTGCAAAACCTACGCGCTGCGAGCTAAATGCGCTGAGCTCTTTGTCTCGCGCAAGGAATGTTTGGGAATTAGAAAAAGGGTAAATGTCTGCATAAAAATCTGCGCCGGTCTGGTTATAAAGCCGAGCATTAACCTCGAATATCCAATGCTCGCCCACCGGGTGGGTGTAGCGAACAGTGACGTTGTCGGCTTCGATATCCCACGTATCACGAAAGTACCGGTACTCCAACATCAACGATGCTCGGTAACTAAGGTAATACATTGACCTAATAGCAAAGGCGTCGCTGGTGCGTGTTTCGGGGTATCTTTCCGCTTCGTAGCTGTAGCCCAAACCAACGCTTGGATCTAAGTAACGCACGGTACGGTAGGGGTTATTTAAAAACCCTTGGCTAGTCACGGTTTCAACGCTGATGTTTGCAATCCAATTTTTGGTCAATATTTGCGAAAGGCTAAACTGGTAATTGCGACCTGAGGCATCTTCTTTAAAGCTGGTATCACCGGTTTTGCCGACGGTGTCGGAGCCTTGCGAATAACCAATCGATAAATTGGTTAAGTCACCAAAGAAATCCTGACTAATAGAAAACCGAATGGAAGCGGCAGAATAGTCGTTTTCTTCGCTTTCAGTGTAGCCAAAATTGATCAGGGTTTTTTCGTGCAAGTAATCTAGCCCAAGGCTGGTTTCTATGCGCTCTTCGTCATAGGCACTGGCGGTGGACACCACATCAATAGATGCGCTGCTTACGGTATCGACATAATAATTTGCGGTAACAGAAACAGAATCTGAAAGGCCTTTTCTAATCAATAACGATGGCCCTTCAATAGTCACGCCGCCGCCGCTGTATGAGTGATACAACAGGTCTGTTCGGTCTTCAGGAAGAATGGCGGCCTTGCCGATTGCAGCCATGCCCACTAAGGCACTGGTTACAACAAACTTAAGGATTATTTTTAAAGGGGAATATGTGATTTTCATGCTTATTTCATGTCTGCTTCATGTCTATTTCAGACCTGCATCGGCTCTGCTTTATGCCCACTTCAGGCATTAAAGGATAGCGACTTAGTTGCAACCACAACCTCCGCCGCTGCCGCCCTCTGCACCGCGTGCAGATTCTCTGGCTTGATGTACGTGATGCATGTAACTTCCTTCAACGCCATCGCGGTCAAAACTCATGATCGGGTCTGCCAGGTTATTACGCTCGTAGGGTTTCACCCAAGGCTTTGGTGCCGAGCAACCAGCAATGAGAAAACCCAAACACAACAGCAATACGGCGCTATTAAACTTGTTAGATTTTTTTATCACAATAAACGTTTGACTCGTTAGTCCTTTAATTCTTTAACTTTTTAGTTCTTTAACGTTCTATTTTTTTACTGTGTCGATAGTTTATTCGCGGACCAGTGCTTTCACTTGCTGAGCGTAAGCATCTTCATATCCGGGTTTATAACCTTTATGTAAATAACGCATGTTTCCGTCACGATCTACCAAAATGGTGCTGGGCATTGCATCTACTCTAAACAGTTCGGTTACTTTGTTTTCGGTGTCATACAGTATAGGAAAATTAACTGGGTTTTTCGCCAAAAGCTCATTCGCCTTAGTGGAGTCTTCTTCTACGTTGACACCCAAAATGACAAAACCTAAGTCTTCAAATTCTGACTGAATCTGTGCAAGCTCTGGCATCTCTTTTCGACAAGGGCCACACCATGAGGCCCAAAAGTTAATCATCACCACTTCGCCCTTTAGCTCACTTAAACGAATATTTTCTCCGGTATCACTCTTCAATGTAAAGTCAGGCGCGGCTACCGCTGCTGCTATGCTCGCATGACTAAAGAGCATACTGGCAAGCAACACCAAAATGATTTTAATTTTCATTGAGATACCTAAACATTCGTTGAATTAAAAGGTTGCACATCATTATTCAAACTCGCTGCAACATGTCATGCCGCGTCAAAAAAACCACGTAATTCCAGCGGTTGTTTCAATGTTGTGACTGATTTTATCTATACCTAAGAAATCGATATCTAACATATGGTCACGAATATCAACATGCACCGCGATTTCGTCAGTTAACAATAGTCGATAGCCCATACCAAAGCTCAGGGTGAAAAATTGGTCTCCGGCAAACTCGGTGGTACCTGCACCCATCACTACATATAGCTCAGAAACAAACGTTTTGTTTTCGCAGAAAAACACTTCGCCGGGTAACAAGTTATAGCCTACAGAGATATTGTAGTACTGATAGCGCCGCTGCTCATCGGTAAGCAGGCTGGTGGCATTAAGCACCTCGAAGCTAGTTTTTTGCGTATCGGTTTGCCCATAAATGGCTTCAACAAATACATATTCATTAATGTGATACGCAAGGCGTGCCGAGAACACTGCACTGACGCCAAAATCTTCTACGCTCATTAACCCGTAAGACACACCAAATTCAAAATCTTCCGTATCAATATCGGGTTTATTAATTTCTGTTCGTTCTACTTCGGGTTCAAAAATTTGTAACGAGTCGCCAGAATTGATTGACCATTGTGAACCTTCAGCCTGACTAAAGGATGAGAATAGAATCAGCACAGATGCGATCACGGCGGTTAGTCGAGTTCGTACTGTCATCAAAAGAATACGCTGAAGCCAGTTTTCCATTCGTCGATTTTCTCGTTTCTTGATCGGTTAGTTAATACAATGTGTTCCTTGTATTCGATTCTAAAAATGAATCGTTTGGTCAAATGAGCTTTAAGCCCTAATCCTACGGTGACTACTTGGTCTGTTCGGTCCTCGCTTTGCACTAGCGCTGTTTTTGGTGAGGTCCGAATAATGCCTGTACCCAAAAACATAAACGGTGATACTTTCCAGTGGTTAAAGGGTTGGTTTACAAACCCTATCGAGACCAGCTGGCTACTCGAAAAATTTCCGTTGACTTGGTAAAGCGAAACCTCAGAGGTAAGCGTTTGTGAAAACCGGTACCCGAGGGATAACGACATCAACCTACCACCCTGGAAATCTCCTATTCCAACCCCACCTTCAAATGTTCGGTTTTCAAAATCGTCTTTATTGATATCAGTTACGGTAAATTCTGCCCCGGTTTCAAACAGGGTTTTTTCCATTTGATAACGGTTCACCCAGCCGCTTTTTCCTGCTTCGGTGATGACCTTAAACCAACCGGTCTTTTCCTTTAATATTTCGACCGAATCACCGCGCTCCACCACAAATACAATCGGGTAGCCCGCCCCTGGGCCCGTATGAAATTCGATATAGGGATCGTTTACTCTCACCCAGTTAGCCGATTTGGCTACTTTGCCATTAGGGTCAGCAAAGAGTTCGGCGTACGCCGGGTTACCCGAGATCAAACCCAATAGCGCGAATACCACCGCAATACCGTTAACGCTCTGCTTTCTGGTTGGAAGCAACTCCTTTACCAGCCCGTTCCTCGTCACGCTTTTAAACTCTCTTTAATATATGACCCAAAGTACCATTTAGTGTAGTCGCCGAATTTACAAAGCCATGGTCAAATCTGGTGTTAAATACCGTTATACATTCAAATTGTGATGCAGCTCTCATAGCTCCACTCTAGCCACATAAACCCGATGATTACTGAGGTGCGTCGAAGGGGTCGTTGTAGTACTGGCCGCCTAGGTCAAGCCATTCATAAATCAAGCGCAGCTCATCGCTTGTAAGGCGCCCTGCGTGGCTGCCGCCGGCTTCAAACAGGGAGTAGAAACGCGGGCTTGAATTGGCACCGGCAGTACTCATTGAGGAAGCTATTGTTACGGTTGCTGTGATTGGAATCGGGTCACCGTTGATATCCAGTATTATTTCGCCCTCTGCATCCAACTGGACCACAGGGTCACCATTACCGTCCAATACCGGAATCAGTCGATCAACCAATGCGCCATCAAGCAACTCCAACTCGTTGTCGTTAAACATCAGTTCGCGGTAGCTGGTCAAATGTTCAGGCTCCTCGCTTGATGGGCCATCACGCAGATTAAGCTGTGCTACAGGCACCTGCGGGTTGAGCATATCGTCTTCGTTGGTATGGCAACTCTGACAACTGTCATCGCTGATCACCACATCGTTGATATCTAATGTTTGGCGGGTAAGTTGCCAAATCGGATGAATATGCTCGGGGTAACTTATGATGGTTCGGCATAGGTTATTCCAGGTTGTCTGGCACGGTGCCGAAGCCGGTGCATCCGTCGATAAATTTGCATACTGGTATGAAAACGCTGCATCTTTTGCCCGCACGGCGGGGTTTGTCCAATCATCTATATACACCACGTCGACCGTCGGCGAGCGTACCGAGTTAATGCGTGCATAAGTCTCAGCCATGCTTTCGCCTATCGTTGCCAACAGTGCCGGTTCGGTATTAGGGAACTCAAGCCCCGTAGTTGGCGCGCCTAGGTTTACCGAAAGCGGTGCGGCATCTACCCGGCCATGTGGCAAACTACTACCGGCTTGGTGACAACCCACACATTCTAGCTCTTCGCCGGGTAACAATTGCACCCAGTTACGGTGGCGAGCACTGATTCGCTTGCCCTGTTTGTCAACCACGCTAAACGTTAATGGTACATTGGCAGGTACCGTCATTTTTACCGAACCATCAGGCTCTATCGGTACATACCCAATGATTTCGCGCATCAATTGCTGGGTGCTTCGGCCGAAGTCACGGTTATTCAGATCAACCACTTCGTCACTTGGCAACGATGCCGCTTTAACAATACGCAAAAAGCGTCCGGCTCGTTCGTCCGCACTGGTTAACGCAGGGTCTGCCAGCTCCACCATGCCGTTACCACCGGCGGTATCAACACCATCCCTATCGTAAACACTACGAATATGAACAACCGCTAAACCGGCATCGATCAAACTTTGGTCGAAGTCTACGCCGCCGGTTTTGTCAGCAATGATGGGCGGTGTAGTTCGGTCCTGCATAATGATGACGTCGCTGAAAAAGGTGTCAGGTTGTGCAATCACTACGGGAAGACGGGTGTTATCTGAGGTATCTATCATCCAAACTCCGTAGTTCGGAGAAGCTTCCTCTACGTCTGGATCGGCTAAATTCTCTTCATTACAAACCAGTACCGTAACGGCCATGGTGACGGGGTCTGTTTTTTCTAGCGCACATTGGCTCCAGCTTGTCAGTACTCGACTGGTGCCATCATAAAGGGGGAAAAACGAGCTGTACCGTCCGCCGGGTGACGGTGCGTTGTCGGTGCGAACAGAGCTATCGAATAAGGTGCGCTGAGCCGTTGTTTCTGAACCACTGTAGTCACGTACTGCGCGGTTATTATCAATGAAATTCTCAGTGTCAATTTTGACGATATCACCGCCGTAATGGCGGCTCGTCATTGGCTGCAACATGGCCAATATGTCGCCATTTTGAGATTGCTGCACACCCACAAATTGCACCGTGGCGGCATTAGTACCGGTGTTGTGGCTGTTGCTGCCATACAACAAACTATGGTTGGTGCCATCTGGATTTAACGTATAAAGATTAATCTGATTGCGGTTGGCGTTGTGATCCCAACGGCTGTACATAATAGTGCCATCGTTCAGTACGGTTGGGTCTAAATCGTGACTGGGGTTGAAGGTGATTTGACGAATATTACCGCCACTTGGGTCCATCACATGCAGCATCATCGCGCCATCCCTGCGCCGCTCATCCATCGCGGTGAATTGCGGTTTGCTTTCATCCAGCAGGGTTGCTTTTGACTGACGCTGGCGGCTTGAAGAAAAAACAATTCGGCCATCGGGCAAGTATTTTGGCGAAATATCGTGTCCTGATTCGGCAGCAATATCCGAGCTAATAAGCCTGCGAATGCTATCGCTTTCGCTGCTGTATTCCCAAATATTCCATTTGGGTTGATCTTCATCATCCGCTCCGGGGATATCCGGTGCGCGCATCGAAAACAGCAAGGTTAAACCATCATATGAAGGCTGCAGGTCTTTTACATCGTACAACTCACCCTGCGCAAACGCGTTGGCGGTGACCACTCTATCTGAAGCCGAAACCGCAGCTCGGTCACGAATCCGCAATTCTGCGCCTGGGTTAAATTGCGCCACTTCACGCAGATCTTGTGACAACACATCGCCGTTGTTATCTACCGGTAATGGGCGCTTTACGTACGCCACGGCAAAATCAACCGCAACCGCATCGGGCTCTTGGTCGGAGCCGCGGCCAAGCCCCTCTTCGCAGCCTGAAACCGACCAAATAAATGGGGCCAATACCAATATAGAAAGTGGTTTTTTCAGAAAATTGATCACAGCAAGTGCCTTGTCGCTCAGTTTTAATGGAATGCTACAGCGCGCATATCTAACTAGGTGTATGAAAAGAGTACTTGGTAAGACATTTATCGCCAGCCATTGGCCAAGTTTTTGTGACCCACTTAGACATTTCTTAGAACACTCACCAAAGAATGTGACCCACCCCTGCTATTCACTGCAACTGCGCTGATTTTTATTATTTTGTTTGTATTCTTATTTGCATCGCCGTGATTTCAAACGCGGCAAACCGACAGCAACAATCAACAACAGCAACTCAGGAGCTACGGCTATGAAGCTTGGCAGACATCACTTCTCCAAAGATCTTCGAAAAAAAGTACCTACCACCTGCTTAATGCTGTTGGTCGGCATGTTGCTGTCCCAGCCTAGCTTCGCTGGTGATCGCGAACAGGCAAAAAGAATTCACGACAGAATTGCAGGGGTTCCGCCCAGCCAAGCGGTACTCGATACACTAGAAGGCATGGTTGCCAGCGGTAACCCGTTAGATGCTGCCGCTGAAGCGATGAACAACCCGGCGTTTTACTCAGTAACGCTGAAGAACTTGGTCACGCCATGGACCAACGAAGCACAAACCGTATTTGCTGATCTCAATGACTACACCGCAACGGTGATTGGCATTGTCTTAAAAGACTACGATTTCAGAAGAATTCTTTACGATGACATTTTGTTCGTAGCAGACCCTTCACTTGGTCTAACTCCCTACTCCACTACAAACAACAACCACTACAAAGAGATCGAAGCTCAGAACGTTGATATGACAACGGACCTGATTGAAACCACCCAGTCATCAGTGAGCAATTTTCCGGCTTCCGCTGCAGCAGGTGTTACCACCACAAGAGCCGCAGCCAAAGCATTTTTTATTGATGGTACCAACCGTGCCATGTTTCGGTTCACCTTGATGAATCAGCTGTGTACTGATCTTGAACCCATTAAAGACATTACTCGCCCCAGTGATCGAATTCGCCAAGACGTATCGCGCAGCCCAGGTGGCGACAGTCGGATCTTTCTCAACAGCTGTATTGGTTGCCACAGTGGTATGGACCCATTGGCACAAGCCTTCGCCTATTACGAGTTTAACCACGACGTAACCAACGACCCCGATGGCGATAACGGCGAACTGGTCTATAACGATGTAGGGGCTGTCGACTCGGTAACTGGCACCCAAGTGCAATGGAAATATTTCAACAACAACGAAAACTTTAAACCCGGATACGTGACCTTAGATGACCGTTGGGATAACTACTGGCGCAACGGGCCTAACTCATTACTGGGCTGGGATACCGGACGACCATCCGGTGGTAACGGTGCCAAGTCTATGGGACAAGAGCTGGCCAACAGCGATGCCTTTGCCAGCTGCCAGGTTAAGAAAGTCTTTAAATCGGTGTGTTTACGACCACCGGTGGACTCCACTGACCACGCTCAAATTGACTCGATGACCAGTTCGTTTAAGTCTGGAGGCTATCGCCTCAAGCAAGTATTTGCTGAATCCGCTGTTTACTGCATGGGTGATTAATGATGAACCTTTCAATTACACGTTCAAAAACCACACCGTCAAAAACCTTCGGTAAAAAGCTATTGGGTCTTACGGCTGCCGTTGTGTTTATCGCCGGTTGTAGCACCGGCGGTGAAGACAATGCATCTTTACCTAATACCACCACGACTGTGGTTACCAACTACACTGGGCCAGTACCTGCTACCGCGGATGTACAGCAGTTCAAACTGAATTTATGGGACAACTTAGTCCCAGAAAACCGCTGTGGCAGTTGCCACACAACCGACGGCCAAGTACCGACCTTCGTTCAAAGTGATGACATCAACACGGCATATTCGGTGGTAAACCCGTTGGTTGACCTTGCCTCACCTGGGGATTCGCGGCTGGTTCAAAAAGTAGCTGCTGGGCACAATTGCTGGCTCACCAGTAACAGTGCTTGCGGCGATATCATGACAGCGTACATTGCGGCATGGGCTGGTGGAAGCGGCTCTACCAGTAATGCAGTGGTATTACAGGCGCCTACTCTTCGCGACCCGGGCAGCAGTAAAACCTTCCCTGTGGACCCAAGCAGTTTTGGTAGCACTATCCACCCAATACTTACCACCAACTGCTCAAACTGCCATTCCGACAGCGCCGCAACACCCCAAGCGCCATTCTTTGCTAGCTCAGATATAGCCGTTGCCTATGCCGCCGCTAAAAACAAAATCTCGCTAGATAACGCCGAAAGCTCACGTATGGTTATTCGCCTACGCAGTGAGTTTCACAACTGCTGGAGCGGTGTTTGCTCCGATGATGCCGATGCCATGGCCGCGGCCATTACCAGTTTCAGCTCTGGCATTAGCACCTCTGTAATTGACCCTACTTTGGTTCTAAGTAAAGCCTTAACCCTAGTGGGCGATGGCATTGTTGCTAGTGGTGGTGGTCGACATGAAACCAACGCCATTGCGCTGTACCAATTTAAAACAGGCTCTGGTAACACCGCCTTTGATACCAGCGGCATTGAGCCTTCGTTAAATCTATCGTTAACCGGCGACTATAGCTGGGTTGGCGGTTGGGGTATTAGCGTTGCTAACGGTAAAGCTCAGGGTTCAACCACCAACAGTAAAAAGCTTCACGAGCTGATTACCGCTACCGGCGAATATTCAATTGAAGCATGGGTTGCCCCAGGCAACGTCACTCAAGAAGGCCCGGCGGGTATTGTGAGTTACTCCGGTGGCTCAAGCGCTAGAAACTTTACACTTGGGCAAACCCTGTACAACTACAATGCGCTAAACCGCAGCAGTACAACCGGCGCCGATGGCGAGCCTGCAGTTTCCACACCTGATGCGGATGAAGTGCTGCAGGCCACCTTGCAACACGTGGTGGTAAATTATGACCCAGTAAATGGTCGGCAGATATTTGTCAACGGAATGCTCAGATCAACCACCGACACCGAAGCCGGCGGTACGCTCACCGGCTGGGATGATACCTTTGCACTGGCCATGGGGAACGAGCCCTCTAACGACCGTATTTGGCAGGGTAGCATCCGCATGGTAGCGATCCACAATCGCGCCCTTACGCAAGAGCAAATCACCCAAAACTTCAGTGTTGGTGTTGGACAGAAATTCTATCTTCTGTTCAGTGTTGGGCATTTAATCAACGTACCTGAAAGCTATATTATTTTCGAAGTGAGTCAATTCGATAACTTCAGTTACCTGTTTAACAAACCGTTTTTCTTGAGTCTTGATTCAGAAGCGACCATTGGAAGCATTCCAGTACAAGGCATGAGAATTGGTATTAACGGTAAAGAAGCCGCGATTGGCCAAAGTTATCGTAGCCTCGATATCACTTTAAACGACACTGATTACACCGAAGCTGGGCAAGTGATGTCGCCACTTGGCACCATCATTGCTCTCGAAAACGGCCCGGTAACCGATCAGTTCTTCTTAACGTTTGAACGGCTTGGTAGCAATACCAATGTGGTTACCGAACCAGTACCACCCACACCAGCTCCACCGGCAGATTTACCGCAAGTATCGGATATTGGTGTACGCACCTTTAGTGAGATCAACGCCACCATGGCTGTGGTCACCGGTGTTGACCAAACATTAGCAGCGGTTGCATCGACCTATACCACCATTACCCAACAACTACCGCCGGTTGAAGATATCGACACCTTCCTTTCAACCCACCAAATGGCGGTCACTCAGTTGGCAATACGCTATTGCAGCGAGTTGGTTGAAGATTCAACGCTACGCGATACCTTCTTCGGTGCAGGGTTTGGCTTCGAGCAAGATGTTGCTAGCGCATTTGGCAGCGGCGATAGCGCGGCTAAAAACCAAATCGTGACTCAAATCTTCGAAAAAATGATTGGTTTGCCAGGTGCTATCGATACACCACTCACCTCATCGACTAGTCTTGCTACGTTAAAAGCAGAGCTTATTGGCCCTGCCGCAACCAACAGCAACAACCTGTTTGACCGTTTAACCAGTGCCTGTCCCACCAACTGTGACAGTACCCGGACCAAAACCATCGTCAAAGCGATGTGCGCTTCAACACTGGGTAGCGCAGCTATATTGGTCCAATAATGAGCTATCTTTACAAAGATAATATTTGCACTCACTCCACTGTCAGGAATTGATCATGTCCAGGATATCGAAAGTTTTACCCGCCGATGCGCCGCTGCGACACGCCGCCCACAAACGCCCTGTTACCCGCCGTGATTTTGTTTCACAAGGCTTCATGGCCGGAATGGGAACCGTTGTCGGCACTTCAATGTTTAGCATGTTTGGCAACCCGCGCAGCGCAATGGCCGCCCTATCCACGGATATGGAAGCCCTTAAAAGCAGCTGCGGAATTGCGACTCAAGGTGCTGGTAAAATCCCCTTCATCTGTTTTGACTTAGCCGGTGGCGCCAGCCTTGCAGGCTCCAACGTATTGGTGGGGCAACGCGGTGGACAACTCGATTTCTTAAGCACTGCTGGCTACAGCAAGCTAGGGCTACCCGGGGATATGATCCCGCCCATTGCCAACCCCACCACCGGCCTTTCAGATTTTATCAATACCGAATTAGGCCTGGCTTTTCATTCTGATAGCGGCTATTTGCGCGGCATGTTGGAGAAAACATCAATAGGAACCCGGGCCAGTATTAACGGCGCCGTGATCCCAGCGCGCTCCGACAACGATACCGGTAACAACCCGCACAACCCGATGTATGGCATCCGTCGAGCAGGCGCTGATGGCTCGTTGTTAAACCTTATTGGTTCTTCAAGTTCAGATTCCGGCGGCAACTCCATGGCCCCAGCCATGATGATAGACCCAGAGGGCCGGCCTGCAAAAATTGATCGCCCCAGCGATGTTACCGGCTTGGTAGATGTTGGTGACCTGATTGGTTTGCTCAACCAAGAAGATGCTGTAGCGGTGATGGAGTCGATTTATCGAATCAGCAACAGCAAGCTTGGCCAAGTAGATACCAAGCTCACCAACGACCTAATACTTAAGCAATTGGTTGAATGTGGCTATGTAAAAAGCGCGGATATCGCCGACCGATTTGGCGACCCTTCTGAGCTAGACCCAGCACTAGACGCCAATATTGTCGGTGAAAATGGCATTTTCACCGCAGAAGAATTTGCCTCTGACCGTGAATTTCGTAAAGCCGCATCGGTAATGAAGTTGGTCATTAATGGCTACGCTGGTGCTGGAACCATTACCATGGGCGGTTTTGACTACCACACGGGTAACCGCTCAACCGGTGAAGTACGCGATTTGCGTGCCGGGCGCTGCATGGGCGCTTGCCTTGAATACGCGGCTCGTGTTGGTGTTCCATTAATGATGTACGTATTCAGCGATGGCTCGTTATCCAGTAACGGAATGATAGATGACTCAGAGAATGGGCGCGGCAAAGGTGTGTGGTCTTCTGATAACAGCTCTACCGCATCACCGTTCTTTATGGTGTACAACCCCGGCGGCCGAGCCGAATTGATTGGCGGCACGGTTGAGCAACAAGCGGTTCACCAACAGCTAGGGTACATGCGAGCCGATGCGTCGGTTGAAACGGCTTCATCCCCTGCAGCTAATAACGTGAATTTATTGGTGAATACCGTATTGCTTAACTACATGGCCTTACACGGTGACCAAGGTAATTTCTCTACCTTATTCCCAGGAAATGGCCTTGGGAACTTAGATAACATGACTGCATTTGAACCCATTGTTAGCGGCGTAATTTAGCTTTTGTAAAAACTTGTAATCAATAAGCTTAAATTTAAACCTCTATTTTAAACCCCTAAAGGAATACTCTATTTCTTTAGGGGTTTTTTATGCTTTATATAATATTTAACTCATCTCACCAAACCAAAGCACCACCGGTTTGGTATTCCGTCACTCGAGTTTCAAAGAAGTTTTTCTCTTTTCGTAAATTTGTTTGCTCATCAAGCCAGGGCAAACTATTTTTAGCCCCGGGAAAAGGCTCTTCAAACCCCAAGGCACGCGAGCGGCGGTTTGCCATAAAACGAAACTGCTCAACGTGATCTTCTTTTGCGTAACCCAAAATTGGGTCTTGTAATAAATAGTCAGCATATTCTATTTCAGCCGCCTCTGCTTCATCCCAAATCTCGCGCACTGCAACGGGGTCTAACTGTAGGTTTTCTTCCTTGAATATCTGCTTTAATACTCTAATTCCAAAAGAGCAGTGCATCACTTCATCGCGCATGATGTATTGCAATTGTTCTGCCGTTCCTTTCATCAAGCCACGGCGTTGTAACGAAAATATTGGACTAAATCCATTGTAGAACCAGCACCCTTCAAACACCGCAGCAAAAAAGAAATATGCCAATGCAAAATTTTCTAGTTCAGCTCGGTCATTTAAATCAATACCGGGGCGTAATATAGAATCTAACCTTCGATTACATATCTGAATTTTCCGGTGTATTTGCGGTACCACTCGGTATCGGTTGTATATTTCGCTTTGATCAAGACCCATCGATTCAATACAGTGTTGGTACGTCCATGTGTGTAATGCTTCTTCATAGACTTGCCGAGCTTGATAAATTTGAAGCTCTGGCGCAGTCATTTTTTCCATGACGGCTAAGCCAATATTGCGCATAGCTAAAATATCTGCAGTAGTTAAATAAGCCAACACCGTTTCATATACATGGCGCTCTTCAGTCGTTAACTTATGCTGATAATCATGCAGGTCTTGCGTCATATTTATATCAAGTGGTGTCCAATGGTTTTTATTGGCATTTAAAAAATAGTTCCAGGCCCAAGGGTATTTAAACGGTGCTAGTTGGTTGATATCGGTGTTGCCATTTACCACTCGTTTATCTTCAACATTTACCGGTTGTGGTGGTTCATATGCTTCGGCAAATGCACCATCATCAAGTGCAGCGTTTGCTAATCTATTCCTATTCGAATTTTTATCCACCGGGTCAGCTTCCACTTCCAAGCCACTGCTGGTTGGTGCCAGCGGGTCATCCCAATTCAACATATTCATGTTCCTTTATTTATTCTTTGTACAGCGCTACTGCACAAATATAACAGGGGCAGCCTATTGGCAAACTTCGCAGTCTGGCTCCAATATTGAGCAGATATTTGGTGGTTGTTCTTGCTGTGGGTTTTGCTTATCGATTACTTCTTCAATAGAGGTTTTCTCAAGATGTGTTGCACCTAATGAGCGCAGGTAATAGGTTGTTTTTAGGCCTCGAACCCACGCTAATTTATAGAGATTATCGAGCTTTACACCGGAGGGTTCGGCCATATATAAATTTAGACTTTGGGATTGATCCAACCATTTTTGGCGCCGTGCGGCCGCTTCTATTAGCCAGCGTGAATCTATCTCAAATGCAGTCGCGTATAAGGTTTTAATGCGCTGCGGAACTCGCTCAATGGATGCTACAGAACCATCAAAGTATTTTAAGTCGCTGACCATCACGGCATCCCACAAACCCAGCTCTTTTAAATCTGCCACTAAATATGGGTTTACCGTTGTGAATTCGCCGGACAAATTAGATTTAACGTACAGGTTTTGATAAGTCGGCTCGACTGATTGCGAGATACCACAAATATTAGAAATCGTCGCGGTGGGCGCGATCGCCAAACAATTACTGTTGCGCATGCCATGCTGGTTTATTTGATCGCGTAGGTATTGCCAGTCTAGTGTTTCAGTGCGATCTACCTGCAGGTACTCACCGCGTTGATCCGCCAGTATTTGTAGCGAATCGATCGGTAAAATGCCCTGACTCCACAGTGAACCTTTGTAACTGGAGTAACTTCCACGCGCCTTTGCTAGCTCACATGAGGCCTCAATTGCGCGGTAGCTCACCATCTCCATCGACTCATCTGCAAAGGCTACGGCCTCTTCGCTGCTATACGCAATACCCAGTTTATAGAGGCAATCCTGAAAGCCCATGACGCCGAGCCCAACCGGCCGATGCCGAAGATTAGAACTACGCGCCTGTGGTACGTTATAAAAATTGTAGTCAATCACGTTATCTAACATTCGCATGGCGGTGCTTATGGTGCGCTTGAGCTTGGGTTGATCTACGCCGTTTTTGTCGACATGCGCGGGAAGGTTCACCGAGCCCAAATTACAGACTGCAATCTCTTGTGCATTGGTATGCAAGGTTATTTCGGTACACAAGTTCGAGCTATGAACTACCCCAACGTGCTGATTGGTGTAGCGTAGGTTGCAGGGGTCTTTAAAGGTGATCCACGGGTGGCCTGTTTCAAATAACATCCCCAACATTTTGCGCCACAGGTCTACCGCTTTTAGGGTTTTATGAAGCCGCAGTTCACCACGGCTAGCGCGCTGCTCTAACTCAACATAGGCTTGTTCGAATTCGGCCCCGCATAACTCATGCAGCATTGGCGCCTCCTCCGGGGAAAACAACGTCCATTCGCTTTCTTGAGCCACTCTTTTCATGAACAGATCTGGCACCCAGTTTGCGCTGTTCATATCGTGAGTGCGGCGACGTTCATCGCCGGTATTTTTACGCAGCTCCAAAAACTCTTCTATATCGATGTGCCATGTTTCCAAATACGCACACACTGCGCCCTTACGTTTACCGCCTTGGTTCACCGCCACGGCGGTATCATTGGCTACTTTTAAAAATGGCACTACACCTTGTGACACACCATTGGTGCCTTTGATAGCTGCACCAAGGCCACGCACAGGGGTCCAGTCGTTACCCAGTCCGCCTGCATATTTTGACAACAATGCATTGTCCTTTACGGCATCGTAAATCCCCGCTAAGTCGTCAGGTACTGTGGTTAAGTAGCAACTAGAAAGCTGCGGCCGTAAGGTTCCAGAATTAAAAAGAGTCGGGGTTGAGCACATAAAATCGAACGAGCTAAGCAATTGATAAAATTCGATCGCGCGGGTTTCTCGGTCTATTTCGTTGATCGCTAAACCCATTGCCACCCGCATAAAAAACACCTGCGGTAGCTCCATGCGTATTTGATCACTGTGTATAAAATAACGGTCGTAAAGCGTTTGCAAACCAAGGTAGGTGAATTGTAAATCACGAGATGGCTCTATCGCCGCCGCCAATTTTTTTAAATCATAGCGGCTGAGCTCAGGGTCGAGTAATTGTAATTTTTCAGCACGGTGTATATAGGCCGTGAAGTACTCCCCATATAAGCTCGGCATTTGTTTTGGGCTGGGCGAATAGGGCTTGTCGTGGACAAAACTAAGCGCTTCGCTACGCATATTTCCGAGCAACAAACGCGCGGCCAAATAGTTGTAATCAGGTTGCTGATCTATGCGGACTCGGGCGCTCATAACTAAAGCGGTGCACAGATCTTTATCTCGCATGCCGTCAAACAGGCTGCGCTGCAGGTCTTCAAATACTTGGCTGGTATCCACTTGCTCTAAACCCAAAGCTGCTTCAACAATACGCTGTTTTATTTCATCAAGATTGAGCGATGTTTGCGTGCCATCTATGTGAGTAATTTTTAACGGCTTAGCATCATCAGCGGACTCACTGGCTATTTCGCGGCGCTGCTGGGCATGGTTTGCACGATACAGCACATACGCGCGGGCAACCTTATGCTCACCGCTACGCATAAGGGCCAGCTCAACTTGGTCTTGAATATCTTCAATATGTACAGTGCCGTTGACCCCATGGCTGCGAAACAACCCCGCAGTAATTTTGCTGCTGAGCTGGTTAACCAGTTCATGAATACGGCTTGAATCTGCCCCATTGGTTTCTTCTGCTGCCAAAAACGCTTTAGTGATGGCCACCACAATTTTACTTTTATCGAATGGCGTACGCGTGCCATTGCGCCGTATAACGTAATAATCTGACGGGCTGTTTGATGTACTGGATTGGGGTAAGGGTGTATCAGCTGCTGCTGAATTGGAGAGCGCAGAGTTAGCTAACGCTGCACTCGATGACGCGGAATTTTGCAAAGGCACAGGAGCCTCCCGATTAACCAAATTTATGAAAGCCTGCTATCAAAAAATGATGCAAGCCTTCGTTACAAGGCTCAAAACGGTGACGCAATTATGCAAGTGGGAGGACGATAGAGGTTAAAAAAGAAAGCCAACCCCGTATCACCACCAGGTACCTTTACGCGAGGTTTTGGGCAGTTTATTCGTTAGCGGGTATCGGACTTAGAAGGTACAGCGGAATAAAACCCGTAGCCTTCAATACCGTTGCGCGACAGTCCCAGATTCTAACCGGGTTCCCCACAACACAATATAATGTGTTTTTCTAAAGAAGTGACCACAAGATATAGTTTTCCCTCCGGGTTTTCAAGTAAAATACGCTTGAGCTAGTTTTGCCCAACGTTAAGCCTTGATAGCTAAACGCTGCGAAAATGAGGTAATACTGTTAACCGCAGGAAAGGCGAAAGAAGGTTTAAAACGTAGGCGTAAGATTAGGCGTAGAACGACGGTATAAAGGGAATATACAAAACCAAGTAAAGTAGGCAAACAACTGCGTGCAAGCCTAACTAAACCGCTTGATTTTAGTCGAGCATTCCCTCTGGGATATTCTGACCTTGGGTCCAAGCGTCAAAACCGCCCTCTAAGTTTAGTACTCTATTAAAACCCATTTGTCTGAGCGTAGCGCCCGCTAAGGCACTTCGGCCACCAGTTTTGCAATACACCAAAACTGGCAAAGTTCTATCAGAAAACTTAGGGTGCACTTCAATCATGAACTCCAATAAACCACGAGAAATATGTTCTGCGCCATCGATATGGCCTGCATCAAACTCTACTTTTTCACGAACATCTAGTAGCGTCACCTGGCGGTTCTCCAACAAGTCGTGGGCTTCGGTCATGTTCACTTGCTCTAATTGAGCCAGCGCTTCGAGCATCAATTGTTTGGATGTTAGTGCCATTTTTCACCTCACTGTTTATTCATTCATGACCTTCACTTACCGCACCGGTGCTACACAATATGTTTTGGGTAACGAATAAGTGAAAGATCAAAAATACTGACTGCTTTAAAAACCAGTGTAGTGCAAAAAAATGTTTTGGCTACTCACCAAAATCCCACACGAGAATAAGTCCGCCGGTAATGATTCTGGTTTCGTTATCGGGCCATACGATAGATTGAACATTGGTGAATTGAGTGGTGTAAATACGCTCGCCATCACGCTTCATAAAACTATACGATGCAAACACACCGACTTGCAGCTTATCAAAAACACCGTAAGTAACGGAGCCTTCAATATCAATGTTATACCCGCCAGCATCGGTAAATTCAAACCCTGGATATGCAGTATTTTCGGTCAATTGGTAGACCGGAATTCCCGCAAGAATTTTTGCCGAATAATTAAAACGTTTGCTGGCGCTACGCTCACTTTCATAACCGTAGCCAAAATTTAATATTACTGAAGCGGAGCGTTCTTCCAGTACACCCAAGGTAGGGTCTGCAAAACCAAAGCGCCTAAAAGTATTTAAAGTATATGAAGGGCCTGCCAAAAACCGATGGTTTTTATTCAGCAAATAATGCCCAGTTAGTGTGATGGAACTGTGCAACATATCCACTTGGTTGGTCTGCCTTAGTATGCCATCGACTGTCCAAACTTCGGTGTCATCTTGTGGTAGCAGCGTAGAAGAAGCATCTAAAGAGAATTCAAATTGCTCATTTACTTTAGTCAAACTACTGGTTCTGTAAACAGGGCTAGAAATGGTTGAAACTGTTTTAAGGGTTTTACCAAAGTCAGGGTTTGTTGGGTTAATAAATGTAGTTAATTCCTGATAACGCAGTGTTTCAACACCCACGGATAAAGATGAATAAGCAGATGCTGAAGCCGATGCCAGTTGCCCTGCAACCACTAGCGCTGTGCATATAATTTTTCTCATGTGTATACCCTATGTTCTGTTTCGTTTTTACTATTTATTAAATTTTTATGTTCAATTTTTACAAACTTCATACAAACAAAAACCTGCGGATATGCAGGTTATTGTTTTATACCCATTAACTTCGGCATGATTTGCACACTGGATTTTCCCCGTACAAATCAAACCGAATGTAGTGAATACTACTGACGAAGCGTGCGGTCTGAGTAATAGACACCTAAGTTCGTTGTAGCATCAACTTCCCACCATCCGTGAATGGTGTAGACATCTTCAAGGGGTGTTATAGCGTTATTATCGTGATCGATCATGCTTTCAAACGTGAATGCCAATGGCTCCGTATCAGATGGACCCCATGCTATGGTCACTAAATTAGTGCTTGCACTAAAGCTCCAAGCCGCGGTGTCTTCAAGCACACCTCCAGACTGGTACAAGTTAATAACAGCACCAGTAAGGAACTCGGTACGATTATCCGAAACATAATCTACGTATAGGCCTAATACATCGGCTTCAACGGTTAGATTTGTACGGCCAACCACTTGGGTATCAAAGTATGATTGCGGTACAAGAGTTCGAGCATCGTTCATAGAGCCATAGCTATTGTATGTGGTGGTACTGCCACTAACAATTTCAACTTCAACCTGAGGCCGCACTGTATTATTAAAATCACTCAAAGCAATGGTATGCACATCACTTGAACCGGTGATGGTAATTTCTAGGTTTTCACCTTGAATAGCCCAAGTCATCACGGCATCAATATTGGTAATTTGGGTATTCGTGTTATCCCATTCTTGGAATGTAAAACGCCCGCCATTACCAGCTGAATCGAATAAATAAGAGATTTCAACCTCATTTCCAGCCAATTCATCTTCTAGGTTTAAACCAAAACCACTGACCCCAAAAGAAACACCAGAATTCCACGCGGAGCCTGAAACAAAGCTCACTGAATTTGCGCTGGCTGCCGTAAAGTCAGGGTCTATTACCGCTACGGTTGGTTCACTGTAGTTGGCCAGTACATCTTGTCGACCAACGCTGTTAAACACCCAGGTTACTTCTGAGTCAACGTTACTAGAGGGGTTAAATTCACCACGGCGCACAAAGCCGTTGCGCTCGGTGAGTAATACTTTTTCACCGGTAT
>JAESUM010000002.1 GCA_016763075.1 Pseudomonadales bacterium | reverse complement strand
CCACCCGCCACTACGGCGGCACAGGTTTAGGGCTGTCTATCTGTAAGCGGCTATCTGAACTTATGGGTGGCGGCCTAACCGTTGGCAGCACGCTGGGCGAAGGAAGCCGGTTTGAATTCACCATCACAATGGAAGCTAGCGACAATGCTGTAGCCGCACATTCAATAGCTGAAATTGCCGATAAACCTATTTTAATCGTCGATGACAACAACACCAATCGCGCTGTATTGCACAAACAGTTGAAACAATGGGGAGCCAAAGTAACTAGTGTTAGCAATGCTGCGCAGGCCTTATCTGCAATGGAACAGGCGATAGATAAACCCTTCGCCGCTGCGCTAATTGATATGGAAATGCCCGATATTTCCGGCCCAGCACTAGGGCAAGCGATCCGCGAAGAGCGCCAATATGACGTAACTCCGCTGGTCATGATGACCCAAATGGGCGAACTCGGCGATGCACAGTACTTCGCTAACTTAGGTTTTGACACGCACTTTCCCAAACCCACCACCATTTCCGACCTCAGAGATGCCCTCACCGGTGTACTGAGCGCCGCGCCGGTTGAACGAAGCGCGGTAGGCGCCGTACCCGTCACCGTAGAAAATTCGAAAATGGCGTTAGCTCCTGTGCATTCGGCAGCACCGGATGACGGCATCCAGGAAAATGAACCCGAAGTATCAGCGTTTCGTATTTTGCTCGTTGATGACAACGAGATTAACCAGCAAGTCGCCATGGGCGTTTTAGAGATATTGGGCTACAACGCCGACGTAGCCGACCATGGGTTACACGCACTCGACTTACTCAAAAAAGCCCCCGACGACAGCCCCTACGAAATTATATTAATGGATTGCCAAATGCCGGAAATGGACGGCTACACAGCAACCGGAGAGATCCGTTCCGGCGCCGCCGGCGATCGATACAAAGACCTCACCATTGTAGCCATGACAGCTAACGCCATGCTCGGCGACAAAGAAAAATGCCTAGATTCAGGCATGAACGACTACCTCAGCAAACCAATAGACCCCGATCGCCTTGAAGAAATACTACAAAAGCATGACCAAGCACATAGCGGCGTTCGGCCAACACAAGAAACACGCTCAGCGCCAGCTGCAACATGACAAGCTTCGAGCCGACCAGTTGACGTCCAGGCTTTGTTTGATGACGACGACGAAGCACCCGTATGGGATAAAGAAGCAGCGCTGCAGCGAGTACGCGGCAAAGAGAAATTCTTGGTTTCGTTAGTCGAGTTATTTTTAAAGGATATGCCCGCTCGAATAGACGACCTTGAAAAAACCGTCGCCAACATGGATGTACCAGAAGTACAAAGTATCGGCCATGCCGTTAAGGGCGTAGCGGCAAATTTGAGCAGCATCGCCTTGTCTGAATTTGCTTCGAAAATAGAACAAGCTGCCAAAAAGAACCACACCGAAGCGATAGAAATGCTGATGCCTAAACTACGCGATGCGCATACCGACGTAACCGATATGTTCACTGAATATTTGGCATCGAAGTAATCGAAAAGTGAAGCGCCAAACTTAATATACGAATGCCGTAAAAATCAGGTCTATACTCAAAATAACGAGTAACACCACAATTTACTCAACCGATACTAGGAAACAATATGAGCGACCAACCCACCATATTGGTAGTAGATGACACCGCAGATAACCGCTTACTCCTTAACATGCTGTTGTCTGACGATTATGAAATAATCGAAGCGGAGTCTGGCCAACAATGTTTGGATATTGTAGAGAAATCTATACCGGATCTCATTTTACTTGATGTAAAAATGCCTGAGATGGACGGGTATGAAGTTTGCTCAAAATTACGGAAAAATAAAAAAACTGAAACGCTCCCTATTATATTTGTCTCAGCACTGGATAGCAGCGAAGAGCGCTTGGCAGGGTACGAAGTAGGTTGCGACGAATATGTAATAAAGCCTGTCGATGAAGAAGCATTGATGGGAAAAGTATCTAATGCGCTAGAACGTCAGCAAGAAATCGCCAAAGCGAAATCAATGGCGGCGCATGCCACGACTGTTGCCATGGAAGCCATGACATCAGGAAGCGAGCTTGGTCAAATCATCGAGTTTATAAAAAGCTCACAGGAGCTTTCAACTCCGCAACAGGTGGGTGATGAGTTAGTGAAAATTGGCCAGCAATTTGGGCTTAACGTGCGTGCATTATTTATGGTTGGCGGGAAGCATTATATCGGTTGCGAAGAAGGCTCCATTGAAGCACGCTTATTGGATAACTTCGCGCACAGCACAACCAAAATAACCAATGCAGGAATACGTACCATAATATGCACCGAACGCGCGGTACTCTTGATTAAAGATATGCCGCTAGACGATGAAAACAGGTATGGCAGAATTAAAGATCACTTGGCAGTACTGGTAGACATTGCAAATACCTTTCTGATCAGCATTCAAGCACAGCTATCGATGGCGAACCAGCGTAATGATTTTCTTATTCAGGTCATTGGTCTTGCTGAAAAACAAATTAAATTAACCAGCGAAAATATTCACACACACAATGCTGAAATACAAAAAACCATGCAGTCTATGGTTAAAAATTTAGAAAATATGCTATTTGGCTTGGGTCTAGATGAAGACCAAGAAAAACAATTAATGTCGCTTGCTGACTCGGCCTCGCAACAACTAGAGGCAGCCAACGAATCGGCCGGCGCACTAGATGGCCAACTCGGTTCAATTCTTGAAGCACTGTATGACATGCAAGATAAATAATCCTATCTTCACGGCGCCTCCTTTCGACCAACGTTATATTTCAAAAAACAGAAAGGGGTAGTCATTACCCCTACTGGCTTAAACATGAAACTTTCAACTAAAGCCATACTTCTATCGGCTTTTGTATTTCCGGGTACTGGCCACCTTTTATTAAAAAGATATCGTTCTGGTTTTATATTTGTAGGTTTATGCTTGTTACTCGTTTCCTGTATTTTTATACATGCCGTTGAAACAGGGCCATTATTGGCGGCACATATTTCAGCACTAATATCCAATGACCTTATTGAGCCAACTTTCGAATCTATAATTGCGGCGGCTCAGAAGCAGCTTCCTCATATTCAATCTGGGTTAGCCACAACGTTATCTATCGTGACTCTTATCGTTTGGGCAATTTCAATTTTCGATTTATACCGCAATAAGCCCACTTTAGATCAGAGCTAAACATTCACACCCTCTGTGATATTTTTATTGTACTAATTAAGCAACATGATAGTTCTCACGGGCTGTGCACCTACCCCTATACTTAATAGGTAAATAATCACTCATACATTCGCATAATTGTTGTCAGGCTCCCTTATGAAAAAAGAAAAAAAGGCACGCAGAACAAAAATTGTAGCTACGTTAGGGCCAGCAACAGATGACCCCAATGTACTTAAACGCCTTTTTGAGGCCGGGGTAGATGTTGTTCGTCTGAACTTCTCCCATGGCGAAGCCCAGGACCATATTGCGCGAGCGCAAGCTGTGCGCTCACTTTCTAAAAAAACTGGCCGCCATGTTGGGATTCTTGCAGATTTACAAGGCCCCAAAATACGCATTGCGCGCTTTAGCGCCGGGCACATCATGTTAGCCAAAGGCGATCATTTTCGTATTGATATCAACCTAGATGAAAGCATCGGTGACCAACTACAAGTGGGTTGTAGTTACGCAGACCTTGCTGTTGATCTGTCCGTTGGTGACCAGCTAATGCTGGATGATGGCCGTATTGTTTTAGAAGCTAAAAAAATTGCTGATGGAAAAATTGACTGCACCGTAGTGGTGGGTGGAAAACTCTCAGACAACAAAGGCATCAACGTACAAGGCGGTGGGCTTTCGGCCAGCGCTTTAACGGATAAAGACAAACTAGGTATCATTACCGCCGCCAACATTGAGGCCGACTTCGTGGCGGTTTCTTTTCCGCGGGGCGCAGACGATATGAATCTTGCACGCAAGCTAGTTATCGATGCCGGCAGCAAGGCCCTGTTGGTTGCCAAAATAGAACGGGCTGAAGTCATAGATCAGCTCGAGCAGATTATTGATGCATCGGACATTGTAATGGTTGCCCGTGGTGACCTTGGCGTAGAAATAGGCGATGCCAATTTACCCGCTGCGCAGAAACGAATTATTCGCGTGGCCCGTAGCCGGAACACGGCTGTCATTACCGCTACTCAAATGATGGAGTCGATGATTGAAAACTCCATCCCAACCAGAGCCGAAGTCTTTGATGTGGCCAATGCTGTATCCGACGGAACCGATGCCGTAATGCTGTCCGCAGAAACATCTGTTGGTAAGTACCCGGTAGAAACCGTTAAAGCCATGGGGAGAATTTGCTCAGAGACAGAGCGCCAACCCAGCAATCAGTTATCGGACCACCAAGTTGGTGGCCAATTCGAAACCATAGACGAGGCCATTGCGCTATCTGCAATGTATGTTGCCAACCACACTGACGTACGCGCTATTGCAGCATTTACCGATAGTGGCTCAACACCGCTGCGCATGTCTAGAGTCAGCTCTGGAGTACCTATTTTTGCCATATTAAACGACGCAGCTATTTGCCGGCGAGTAACGATTTTTCGTGGTGTCACGCCCGTTTTAATTGCCTTGCAGCAACGCGGCTCGCCAGATGTTTTCAAAGATGCCATTGATGAATTTAAACGCCTCAAAATAGTAGATGTTCACGATTTGGTGATTTTTACCGCCGGCGAATTAACCGGTATACACGGCGGCACCAACAGCATGAAGATCATACAAGTTGAATAAATATGATCGTTATTCGTTAACCGCGTTTATTACTCTTTGTGCCATCGCGTCCATTGCTGAACTACAAGATATACAAACAGTTAATGACCTGAGTTACGGGAATACTCAGGTGAACAGCGTGGTATACCGGCTGTTCATAATCGTTAAAAATAAAAGTTATTCAGCACAACTCATCTCGTAATATTTTATTGTAAATAAGGGCAAGCCTCACAATACTGGTCTCGTTTCATCATCTGCAAGGCACTATACTCCAGGGTATATCTCGAACCACAATACTGATTTTTAACATGGAGCATGTTCACTACGCGCTACATTCACGTTTGTAAATAAGCGAACTTTTAGCCCACGCTTTTTAATATTATTCAGGATGAACGCCATGTCTACCGTCACCCCTAGTGCTGACACCTCCGCTGATGAGGCTACCGCAAATTTATCAACTAACCACTCACGTACCCGAAAACAGGAAACTATTTCCTTTAATGGCAGTGCGGATGAGTTTTTTAAAATTTGGATCGTTAATATTGCATTAACGATTCTCACACTCGGGATATATTCAGCCTGGGCGAAGGTGAGAACCAATCGCTATTTTTACGGCAACACCGAATTAGCCGGTTCAAGTTTTGAATACCTAGCCACCCCAATGGATATTCTAAAAGGCCGCTTCGTCGCCGTTATTATATTTGCTGCATACACCGCTATTAGCGAGCTATGGCCGGTTGCAGGATTGGTGCTTTATCTACCCATAATGCTGGTTATTCCTTGGTTAATTATTCGCTCTTTACAATTTAGAGCCCACAACACCGCTTACCGGAATATTCGGTTCTCCTATCATGGTGAGTACTCAAATGCCGCTGGTGTTTATATTGGCGCAGCAATATTGACCCTGATTACCGCTGGTTTGGCTTATCCTTATTTCATATACAAGCAATATCAGTTATTAGCTAAACGGCGGTTTGGTGAAACCAGCTTTCAGCTCAACGTAGAGGTGAAGGCCTTTTTTGTGATTTACGCGATTTCATCGGCCATTCTTTTTGGTGTCATTGCCATCAGCACCTTTGCGGCATTCCAGCTCAACGTGATTGAAAACATTGAGGCCTTCGCTCAATATTCACTTGCAGTCGTTCTGTTTTTCATGATTTTATTTATGGCAATAGGTGCCTACATTCAGTCAAGAACCACTAACCTTGTTTGGAATAACCTTACCCTTGGCCAGCATGAATTTAGCAGTACCCTGCAAGCACGAACTCTTGCACAAATTTATATCACCAATTTGGCTGCCATTATTCTAACTTGTGGTTTAGCAACACCGTGGGCTGCCATTCGCACCGCCCGGTACCGGCTTGAACAAACCAAAGTTATGGTAGCCGGTGACTTAGACCAATTTACCGCGCAAGCAGCAGATGCCAGCAAACCCTTCGGCGAAGAAATTGGCGAAGCCTTCGGACTGGATTTTGGAGTTTGAAGCCTGAACCTACCCACACAATTGATGCGCGTTACTACGATGGCCAGCATTCCAGCGCTGCGCCGCTTCGTATTATCTTTCAACAAAACGGTGAACTGCATTGCACTACTGAAACATTGGAGTTCACCGTTGATATTCGCAGCGTACGTGTGTCACAACGCATTGGAAACACGCCGCGTTTTATTTACCTCGACAACAATGCAAAAATAGAAACACATTGTAACGACGAGCTAGATTCATTCTTACAGATCTATAAAAACGATGGCCGTATAAGCCTCGTGCACCGCATTGAAAACTCATTAAAATATGCTGGGGTCGCTGTTGTTATAGCCGCTGTGTTCGTGTGGGGCTCAGTGCAATACGGCATACCTGCGGTGGCCACAACTATTGCAGCAGCCTTACCGATAGAAGCCAGTGCTAAGCTTGGCGAGGGCACCTTAGCAGTGTTAGATAAATCTGTATTTAAACCTAGCGAGTTATCTGAGCAGCGCAAACAGCAACTTACAGACCTGTTTAATGGCGTAACCAGCCAAACCGAAAACCCCCAGCAATATCAGCTACTGTTTAGGCGCTCGCCGCGCCTGGGAGCCAATGCCTTTGCGCTGCCATCTGGGAGCGTCATCATTACCGATGCTCTGGTAAAACTAGCAAAAACCGATGAAGAGCTGTTAGGCGTTTTGGCCCACGAAGTTGGCCATGTTGTACACAAGCATTCGCTACGCAGCGTAATTGCCGACTCTGGCGTAGTGCTGCTAATCACCATGGTAACTGGCGATGTCTCGTCTATTTCTTCGCTTGCTGCCGCTATTCCAACATTGCTGATTGACGCCAGCTATTCACGAACTTTTGAAACCGAATCCGACCTATACGCCCGAAGTTATCTTAAATCACAGGGGGTTAATATAAGCCACTTCACCGCAATGCTTGAGCGCCTGCAAGCGCATCATACCCAAGGCTCTCACGACGAAGACACACAAAGCCAACTCAGTTCATATTTTTCGAGCCACCCTATCACCAAAGATCGGATTCAACGCTTAGCCGAATATTAGAGTTCGGTTAATTACTGCCACTAAACAGATATACGCTAAACCGTTAGTTTGTGTATGAGATAGTGTGAATGGCCGCGAACATTTTTTTATAATTCAGCGACTTAATATCATTGCTTAATAGCGTAATTTTTATCACCGCGCTCCCTGCAACAAGTACGTCTTCACCAACCATTGAATGCTCGCCTTTACGCACGCTAACTATTGCAAACCAGAGCAGTAATGCTGCAACCGAATGTAGCGCATCGACCCTCGATGTAATTAAGCTGTATCGACAGTTAACTGACGCAAAAGGCTATCCCAAAAAAGTCATTTGTAACCACGCCAACGGCTATATATATTGATAGCGTCATCAAACTAAATGTAATCCGATAGACCAGCCACCCATGGATCTCGACACAATAACGCCCTATCTATTATCCAAACCCGAAGCCAGGATTGATTACCCTTTTGGCCCCGAAGCAACGGTGTTAAAAATAAATAAAAAAATGTTCGCGCTACTCACACAACACAATGGTGGCCTGCGTATTAACCTTAAATGCGAGCCCAATGAAGCCATGATACTGCGTGATTTATTTGAGTCAGTTACGCCGGGTTACCATATGAACAAAGCTCATTGGAACAGCGTACAAATACCCGGCGACGTCCCCAAAGAAGAGCTCGAAAGAATGATCGACCGATCCTACGCGCTTGTGGTAAAACAACTAAAGAAAGTAGAGCGCCAAGCCTTAGAGTTAAGTTATGGCAAAGAGATTATTTATGGCTGATTTTTGTTTTCAAACAAACTGACATGGCCGCACAAGAAATGAGCTAACTTCACACTAAACTTGGTACAACTGCATAATTTTTAGGGAATACCGCAGGTACAGTAAAGACCCAATCCTTTTCTTTGACCGGACTGTGGCAGTCGCTACAAATATTGCTCCCAGCATTAAAAGGTATCTGTTTGCCGCCAACCCAACGAGCCCAACCCCAGCCATACGTATCGCTGTATTTCGAGGCATCTTTAAACATAAACTCTGCATGAATAAACTCGTCCGGCACAATGGCTGAGTACCAGCTCGATTTCTTTGATTCTTTCCACACCACTTTGGCTAACACCGAACCCTTTGGCCAAGGGTTAGTATTACCTGATCGCGCAGCTTTAACTGCAATTTGGTTACCCAAAATTAAACGTAATGTGTGATTATCTACCCGGTGAGATACGGCTATTGAAGACCAGTTTTTCCAGCCTGTTGGGTAGCTAATTCCGTGTGATTTATCCCCAGAATTATTTGACGCATACAATGAAAATGACACGCCCATGAATACCATCACGCTTACTATTTTTAGTCTGGCCAGAGTCAATATTCCTCATTGTATTTTGACTCTGGCAATATCATCAAACTAGCATGCACAACCTAAACTCGTTTACACCGGTATAGCTGATCACGTACTGGTTCAGTTGAGCTTACTGGTAGCAATGTTTTCCTGGTCGGCTTAAGGTAGCTGTGATCGCACACCACCGGCGGTTAACTGTCACTCTATCTTTGATTGCTCTGTTTGTTATTCAATCCATTTTTCAAAAGGAATTTAGAATGAAACCAGAAACCATTGCTGTACGTCACGGCTATGAAATTGACCCCACCACCAAGTCCGTCGCCGTACCTATTTACCAAACCGTTGCTTATGAATTTGATAGCGCACAACATGGCGCTGACCTTTTTAATTTGGCCGTGCCGGGTAATATTTATTCGCGTATTGGCAACCCCACAAATGATGTGCTGGAGCAACGAGTTGCAGAATTAGAAGGCGGCATTGCTGGTTTAGCAACAAGCTCTGGCAGCGCAGCCATCACTTATGCGATTCAAACCATCACCGAAGTTGGCACAAATATCGTTACACCCCCGCTACTTTACGGCGGCACTTATACTCTGTTTGCACATATGCTGCCCAAGCAAGGGGTCGAGGTTCGTTTTGCTGAGGACGACCGGCCTGAGAGCATTGAAAAATTAATAGACGAAAACACCCGCGCGGTATTCTGCGAAAGCATTGGCAACCCTTCAGGTAATATTGTCGATTTAACGGCACTGGCGGATGTTGCACACAAACATCACGTACCGCTTATTGTGGATAATACCGTTGCCACGCCGATGCTTTGTAAACCTATCGATTTTGGTGCGGATATCATCGTACACTCGCTGACCAAATATATGGGCGGCCACGGCACCAGTCTTGGCGGAATGGTGGTGGATTCTGGCAAGTTCCCCTGGGCAGATTACCCCGAACGTTTTGCCATGCTGACCGAGCCGGAACCTGCCTACCACGGTGTGGTCTATACCGAGGCGATGGGCCCGGCGGCTTTTATTGGCCGCTGCCGAACGGTGCCAATGCGTAATACTGGGTCCTGTTTATCACCTATGAATGCATTTATGTTGTTGCAAGGCATTGAAACATTGGCCTTGCGGATGGAGCGTCATTGCCACAATACGCTAGTAGTAGCTAAGTTTTTACAGCAGCATGCACTGGTAGAATGGGTTAATTATGGCGGCCTCGAAAGCGACCCTTATCATGACCTCGCAAACCAATATATGAAGGGCACACCTTCAGGTATTTTGACCTTTGGCATAAAAGGTGGGTTTGCAGCGGGAGAAAAGTTTTATGATGCGCTACAACTATTTGTACGGCTTGTGAATATTGGCGATGCTAAATCACTTGCTTGCCACCCGGCATCGACCACCCATAGGCAACTCAACGAAACTGAATTGGCTGCCGCCCGGGTAACACCAGATATGATTCGGTTATCGGTGGGCATTGAACACCAGGATGATTTAATTGAAGATCTCGAGCAGGCGCTTGCTGCCAGCCAATAAACGGGCTGATCAACTAATTAACAAACGCCGCACCTCAACATTGGAGCAACTGAAGTGAGTAATAACAGATGGGCCTTGGCCGGTATCGCGTTGATACTGGCGCTGTCGGGCTGCAGTAAAGATTCCGACGATACAAAAGCGGGTAACAAAACCTCAAAGGCCGACAAACCTGTTGCGGTTTTGGTAGCTCCCATTGTGCGCGGAACCATTGGCGATGCCCGGAATTTTAGCGGCTCGCTCGAAGCGACCAATCGCTTTGTTGTGGCCTCACGTATTAGCGCTACGTTACAAAAATTGCACGTCGACATTGGCGATACGGTAACACCAGGCCAGCTCATTGCTGAGCTTGATGATGCCGAATACCAACAGCAGTTCAACCAGTCCAACGCAGAATTGGCGGTAGCCCATGCATCGGTCGCCGAAGCAAAAGCAGCCGCTAACGTTGCCAAGGTTGAGTTCAAACGAGCGCAGTCGCTGCGCAAACAAAAGATTGCTTCGCAGTCAGAGTGGGATCAAGCTCGCGCCGAATCTTTGGTGAAGAACGCGCGGGTTGAAGTAACCGTAGCGCAGCTTGCACAGCGCCAGGCAGCACTTAACGCCGCGAAAGTTCGGCTTGGGTATTCACATATTGAAGCCCGCTGGAGCGGTAGTGACGAATCGATGGTCGTGGGTCAACGTTACGCCGACGAAGGCGACCTGCTCAATACCCACAGCTCCATTGTATCGCTGGTTGCGCTTAACTCACTTAAAGCGGTATTCCAGGTCACCGAAAAAGACTACCCGCGCATTGCCATTGGGCAACCCGCTAAACTGGCATTAGAAGCCTATCCCGGCCGCCTTTTTAACGCCCAAGTGGCCCGGGTTTCGCCGGTGTTAGACCCACAATCGCGACAAGCTACCGTCGAAGTTAAGCTCGAAAACCCTGAGGGCTTACTTAGCCCCGGCATGTTTGTACGAATCTCTGTTGAGCTATCCCACGCAAGCAACGCCCAATTAGTACCGATAGAAGCATTGGTCAATACCGAAAACGGCAGTGGCGTTTACCTACTTAGTGATGCAACAGCCCGTACAGATACACCCAATGCAGGCACTCCCGATACAGGTACTCGCGATACAAATACAGCAGCCTCGCAAACGCCTCAAACCGTACAATATATAGAGGTGGTTACTGGCATTCGTAACCGCCGGCAGGTGCAGATACTCCAGCCGAATATCAGCGGATTGGTGGTGACTCTTGGCCAACATCTATTAAAAGATGGCAGCGCGGTTCATATCCAAAACCCTCAACTCGCTACCCAGCCAATCAACCAGGCTCCTTCGCTGTGATGCCCTCTTCATACACCCCGGCGCGCTTAGACATTTTGATGGGTGAATTTTTATGATCGCGCGCTTTACCGTAAACAGGCCAGTGCTGACCACTATGGTCACCATGATTGCGATTGTGGTGGGTATTATTTCGCTTACGCGGCTACCCGTGGACGCGATGCCAGAAATAACCTTTCCGACCTTGACCATCTCTACGGTGTACGACAACACCGGCCCAGAAGAAATTGAAGAGTTAATCACCGAACGGGTTGAATCTGCCGTGGCCACGGTCAGCGGCGTTGAGCAGGTGATATCAGTATCGGTAGAGAACCAAAGCACCGTGCGGGTGCAATTTGCATGGGGTTCTGACCTCGACGTGGTCTCCAATGATTTGCGCGACCGGCTAGACCAAATTAAAGACAATTTGCCCGAAGGTGCACAAGCCCCCCAATTACGAAAATTTGATACCACATCGTTCCCAGTGGTGATTTTAGGTATTGCCAGCGACCTCGACCCATTTACCGTTCGTGACCTGATTGAAGACCAAATTGCGTACCGCGTTGAGCGCCTTGATGGCGTTGCATCACTTGACCTGTGGGGTGGCCTGCAACGCGAAGTACAGGTGCTGATCAACCCTGAAAAACTCAAACTATTGGGACTTTCGCTATCTCAAGTTGCCAGTAGTTTACGCAGTGCCAACCTAAATGCACCGGCAGGCGAGATCGAACGCGGCAACCTTGAACTACGCATTCGCGCACCGGGGCGCTTTGAAAGCCTCGACGATATCCGCAATTTGGAGCTGACTCACAACGCCGAATTCCCGATTTACCTGTCACAAGTCGCCACAGTCAAAGATACCCACAAGAAAATCAAACGCATTGTACGTATCGACGGCCAACCCGGTTTCAGAGTCGCCATTCGCAAACAGTCCGGCAGCAACACCGTTGAAGTGGCCGAAGCGGTAATGGCCGAAATTGATCGCATTAACGAAGATTACCCGCAAATTAAGATGATCCCAATCATCAACACCGCGGATTATATAGAACGGGCAATCTCTAACTTGGCGCGCTCTGGCTTGTACGGCGGTGGTTTAGCGCTGCTGGTGCTGTTGTTCTTTTTACGCAATTTGCGCGGCACGCTGGTGGTTGCCACGGTGATTCCGGTGTCGTTGATCAGCACTTTTGCGCTGGTCTATTTTGGCGGCCTAACCCTTAACCAAATATCGCTGGGTGGGCTGGCACTGGGCATCGGCATGATGGTCGATAACGCCATTGTGGTGGTCGAGAACATTGTTCGAATCCGCGATGAAGAAGATAAAGATATCAAAGAAGCGGCGATCATTGGCACGCATCAAGTCAGCGCCGCTATTATTGCCAGCACGTTAACCACTCTGGCAATCTTCTTCCCGCTGGTTTTTACCGACGGTATCGCCAGCGTTATTTTCAAAGAACTAGCGCTGGTATTAAGCTTTGCGCTGCTGTGCTCTTTGGTTGCGGCGCTCACGCTTACTCCAATGCTGGTATCTCGCTGGGTGAAAGACAACAGAGTACAAAACTCCGGCTTATCACAAGCGCAATCGTCACAAAAAATCAGTGCTAACGCAGTGTCGCTATGGGCTGAGGCGGTGGTTCATCGAATCGAAAAAGCGTATCGAAAAACCCTAACGGCAGCTTTACTGCACCCTATTTGGGTATTGATTGGCACCACCGTTGTGCTGTTTGGATCATTGGCGTTAACGCCGGGCATTGGCACAGAATTCATGCCGCGGACTGACCAGGGCGAGATACGCATCAACCTGGAAATGGCCCCCGGCACTCGCATCGATAAACTCGATGAACTGATGAAAACCGTTGAAGATATCGTCAACCGTGAAGTGCCAGAAATGGTCTCGTCTGTGGTTAGTATTGGCTCATCTAGCTGGCGGCCCAGCGGTGGCTCAACCGGCAGCCTGCGTTTGTCGCTCACACCTGTTCGCGAACGACAACGCTCCAGCGAGCAAATAGGCGTCGAACTGCGCAAATTGTTAAAAGGCATTGCCGGCGCAAAAATACGTGTTCGCGCAAGCCAAGGGTTCTTTGGCGGCAGTTCTGGTGGCGGTGCTACCGAAGCGCTGCAGGTCGAAATTCGTGGGCGCGAGCTGGCCACATTAGACAGCCTGGCCGCGCAGTTGAAAAAAGTGATGGAACAACTCGATGGCGTAACCGACGTACAGCCCAGCCGCGAATCAGGGATCCCTGAAAAACGTTTTCATATCAACCGCGAACGCGCCGCTGATTTAGGCGTATCGGTTGAGACTATTGTCAGCAACCTTGAAACTGCGTTATCCGGCACATTGGCTGGCGAGTATCGCGGTGGCAGCGATGAGGTCAATATTCGTTTACAGCTGGCTCAAGTCAGTCAACTTTCAACCGAAGATATTCTTGATTTAACCCTATTGAACCGCCGTGGTGAGCCGGTTCAATTGCGTAATTTAGTCTCAGTTAGCGAAGGCATTGGGCCTTTGCAGGTTGATCGTAAAGGCCAACAGCGCATCATCACGGTGGCGGCCAATATCAGCGGCCGAGCGCTGGGTGATATTGTTGCCGACTTAGAAATTGAAATGGCCAAAATCCCCATGCCCCGAGGTTACGACATGGTGATGGCTGGCGACCGTAAAGAACAGCGTGAAAGCTTCGCGCAACTGTTGCTGGCTTTAATTTTAGCCATTGCGCTGGTCTACATGATTATGGCCAGCCTGTACGAATCACTGCGCGATCCGTTAATCGTGATGTTCACGCTACCCCTTGCCATCATTGGTGTGCTGATCATTTTGTTTGTTAGCTCCACCACCTTTAACGTGCAAAGCTTTATTGGCATCATCATGCTCATTGGTATTGTCATCAATAACGCTATTTTAATTGTTGATCAGGCCACCCGACTATTGGCAATGCCTGACACCACGCCCAGCCAAGCGGTCTTGGAAGCCGGGCGGCGTAGGCTCAGGCCGATATTAATGACTTCACTCACCACCATTTTGGCGATGCTTCCACTGGCATTAGGCGTAGGTGAAGGTAGTGAAATGCAGGCGCCGATGGCGATTACGCTGATTGGTGGTTTGATCTCATCCACACTTATTACACTGATTGTTATTCCCTGCCTTTATGTACTATTTCACCGCACTAGCACACCTAAAACATAGGATTAACGTTGCGAATTTCTCACCGAATATCAGGGCTTATATCTGCCTTCTTTCTATCTAGCACGGTCTTTGCTGCTGAAGCTGGGCCAGTCTTAAATCTGCCTATTGAACAAGCCGTGATGATGGCGCTTGAAAGCAATTTGTCATTAAAAGTACAGCGACTCCAACCCGAGATTGCACTGTCCTTTGAGGAGCTTGAAGCAGCACGGTTCGACATCATTTTATCGGCAGATATTAATGCCGCCCGCGAAAGCCGGCTGCAGCTTTCTCAAGCCACCAGCAGCCAATTTGAACTAGAAGCGGATAATTACTCCTCCAGCATCAGCTTGGAAAAAGAATTTTCGACCGGCACCACCCTCACTGGAAAATTACTAAGTAACAAAAACAGCTCTAATCGCACCCCGGATCAACAGCAAGTTCGGGTTGGTTTAACCCTCACGCAAGCGTTGCTGCAAGGGTTTGGTCCAAAGGTAAACCTGGCTGCAGTTCAGCAAGCACAACTCAATACGCAAATTTCACGTTATGAGCTGCAAGGGTTCGCGGAGTCTTTGGTAGGCGATGTTGAGCAGCGCTATTGGGATTTGGTTTTGGCGCTACGACGCCAGCGAATTTTCAAACAAGCACTGGATGTTGCCAAGCAACAGCGCGATGTGGTGTTAAAGCGTATTGAGGTAGGCCTGCTGGCAGAAACCGAGCGCCCCTCAGCAGAAGCCGAAGTTGCGCGGCGCCGCCAAGGCCTGCTTGAGGCACGCTTTGAAAAAGAGCGCTTACGTTTGCAGCTAATTGGTTTTATCAGCACAGGGACCGAACAAGACTGGTTGACTTCGGTTAACCCTGTCACAGAAATTGGCGTATCTGATTATCGTTCGGAATCCATTGAAGAGCATTTAGCACTGGCCAAAACCCACAGGGCAGAGTTAAAAGAAGCTCGGTTGCGTGCAAGCCGTGGCGATTTGGAGCTGGTTCAAACCCGCAATGCGCTGCTTCCAAAGCTAGATTTTTTCATCACACTGGGAAAAAGCGGTTATTCAGATTCGTTTTCAAATGCTACCAGCAATATCGATGAAGACAGCTACGACAGCGCGCTGGGGCTAACCTTTCAAATGCCACTGAGCAGACGTGCTGCTAAATCGGCCCATAGCCGGGCCCGCGCATCCCGCGAGCAAACTCAAGTTAGCCTGCAAAACTTGCTGCATTTGGTACAACTGGATGTTCGGGTGGCTTATTCAGAGTTACAACTGGCTCAGCAAAAAATAGAAGCGGTTAGCGTCACACGAAAGCTATACCAAGAAGCACTGCGCGCTGAAAACGAAAAATTCAAAGTCGGCCGCTCAACCACCGTTGATGTTTCGCTGGTACAACGGGACTTTCTGCAGGCTCAACTGGACGAAATGGATGCCCGAGTCCAACTAAAAAAGGCCGCTATTCGCCTTTACCAATTGGAGGGATCATTATTAAAACGAAGGGGTGTAACGCTGTTTTAGCCGTTTAACGACTGTGATTGACCGCTAAGTTTAACCGCCGGAATCACAATATTGCTCAATATTGGCTAGCGCTCGTTCACCGCGCTGCTGTTTTTCTTCATCGGTTAAATAACGATGGTTGCCATCGACATCCACTTCGCGGACTCTAGCGCTGTTGGAAATCACGTTATATTCCTGCCGCGCGTTGTCGCAATTGCCTTCGCGGATATCTGCGTTGGCTTCATTAACCTTTCTTCGCCCTGCTTCGCGCTGCTCATCCGCAGCGGCCCGATTAACTTGTCTTTGCAAACCGACACCAGAAGATTGGCTGCCCGACGAAGGCCGACTAATTTTCTTTTTAATGGTTTCGTATTGAACACCGATGGCCGGTTGATGGTCGCTGATATTTAGCTTGCCCGTTTCATCTATCCATTGGTAGTACACCCCTTGTCCGGAGTATGCATTCGCGGCAAATAAAAATAACGCAATGCACATTGCGCCGCTTACACCGCTTACACCAAAGTAACGTAAAATTTGATCTGCTTTCATTGAATACTGTCGCCCTTCATACAAAAAATTAACTACCCGCTATTATAGTTGAAAGACCGCAAGGTCGTGATTATGCGCAAAAAGCAGGGGGATATAACCCAGTTTTAGCCTAAATACACTGGCTTTTAGCAAATAAGGTTGACTTCTTATTTTCTGCTGACAGAATAGCCGGTTCTCTCGCGTGTGGGTTTCGATATTACTCGGATTCGCAGCCCCTTCGCTAGTTAAAAATCTACATTCCGAAGACTTTTTGCAGACTCAAAAAGCGGCCAAAACTTCGGCTTAAGATTTCTACTTTATTTTTACAATGTTAAGAGGTTCATCAAGGTGGAAATGTTATCGGGCGCAGATATGCTAGTGCGCTCCCTCCAAGACCAGGGCGTAGAGTATATCTATGGCTATCCGGGCGGCTCTGCGCTGCATATATATGACGCCGTTTTTCGTCAAGAAAAAGTCAAACACGTATTGGTGCGACACGAACAAGCCGCTACACACATGGCCGATGGTTACGCGCGTGCAACTGGCAAACCTGGTGTCGTACTCGTAACGTCTGGGCCAGGCGCTACCAATACCATCACCGGTATTGCTACCGCGTATATGGATTCAATCCCTATGGTCATCATTTCAGGTCAAGTGATGAGCCACCTTATTGGTGGCGATGCCTTTCAAGAGACTGATATGATGGGCGTTTCGCGGCCTGTGGTTAAGCACAACCTCAGCATTCAAGACCCCGCTGATATCCCGAGTGTCATCAAAAAAGCGTTTTACATTGCGACCACCGGCCGACCAGGCCCTGTGGTTATTGACGTGCCTAAGGATATGACCACCCCTGGTGAAGAATATCCTTATGAATATCCTGCGGAAGTTGAGATTCGCTCATACAACCCGCCTGTTCGTGGACATGCCGGGCAAATTCGTAAAGCAGTAGAGATGTTGCTGAAAGCGAAACGGCCGATGATATACACCGGTGGCGGCGTGGTGCTTGGCGGCGCTTCAGAGCAGCTGATCGAAATGACCCGCGCGCTGGGCTACCCTATTACACAAACACTGATGGGACTGGGTTCATACCCGGGTTCAGATCGGCAGTTTATTGGCATGCTCGGCATGCACGGCACCTACGAAGCCAACATGGCCATGCACCATGCGGACGCTATTTTGGCCATTGGCGCTCGCTTTGACGACCGTGTGACCAACAATATTGCCAAGTTCTGCCCCGATGCGATGATTGCGCAAATCGATATTGACCCTTCGTCTATTTCGAAAACCGTACAGGTAGATATCCCGATCGTAGGCCCGGTAGATTCAGTCCTTAACGAGATGATCGGGCTGATTAAGGAATCAGATATCCAGCCAGACAAAGAAAACCTGAGCAATTGGTGGGCACAAATTGACGAGTGGGCTAAACACCACGGCGGTCGATACCTCACCAACGACAAAGGCCTGATGAAGCCTCAGCAAGTGATTCAGTGCTTACAAAAGCTCACCGCTGGAGACGTTTACGTCACCACTGATGTTGGGCAACACCAAATGTTTGCCGCGCAATACCTTAGCTTTGAAGAGCCTAACCGCTGGATCACATCCGGTGGGCTTGGCACCATGGGCTTTGGCTTTCCCGCTGCGATGGGCATACAGCTCAGTTTCCCTGACGAAACGGTAGTGTGCGTGACCGGCGAAGGCAGTATCCAAATGAACATTCAGGAACTCTCGACCTGCATGCAGTACAACATTCCGGTCAAAATTCTGAACATCAATAATCAGTCTTTGGGAATGGTTCGGCAGTGGCAAGACATGAACTACGAAAGCCGTCACTCGAACTCTTATATGGAATCATTACCTGATTTCATCAAGCTGGCAGAAGCCTATGGCCATGTCGGTATGAAGATTGAAAAAATTGAAGACCTTGAGCCTATGATGAAAAAGGCTTTAGCGATGAAGGATAAGCTGGTATTTATTGATGTCTATGTGGATCCCTCCGAGCACGTGTATCCAATGCAAGTACCCACTGCTTCGATGCGCGATATGTGGTTAAGTAAAACGGAGCGAACCTAATGCGGCACATACTATCTATTCTGCTTGAGAATGAAGCAGGTGCACTGTCTCGTGTGGTTGGACTGTTTTCACAGCGCAATTACAATATCGAAACACTCACCGTGGCTCCCACGGAAGACCCAAGTTTGTCACGCCTGACCCTCACCACCAGTGGGGATGATCGCGCCATTGAGCAAATGACCAAACAGCTCAACAAATTAATTGAGGTGGTTAAGCTCGTAAACCTCAGTGAAGGTGAACACATTGAGCGGGACTTGATGCTTATCAAAGTAAAAGCTTCCGGTGCTCAACGGGCTGAAATCAAACGCTGTGCGGATATTTTCCGCGGCCAAATCGTAGACGTAACCAGCTCCATTTATACCATTCAATTGGTTGGTGCTAGCAGTAAACTGGATGCATTTATCGAAGCGGTTGGCGATGCCAACATACTTGAGACCGTGCGAACCGGAGTTTCCGGCTTGGCCCGTGGCGAGAAAGTGCTGGCGCTGTAAGCACCACGCACAACAAAATTAATAACACCAATTACTGGGGTATCCCAGCAATTCATACAACATTTGAAATTTAAACTGAGGATATCATGAACATTTATTACGACAAAGACGCTGACCTTTCCATCATCAAAGGTAAAACCGTTGCGATTATTGGCTACGGTTCACAGGGTCACGCACACGCTAACAACCTTAAAGATTCAGGTGTTGATGTAGTGGTCGGTTTACGTCCAGGTTCATCTTCACAGGTTAAAGCAGAAACAGCTGGCCTAACCGTTAAATCCATCGCTGAAGCAACCGCTGCTGCTGATGTTGTCATGATTTTGGCTCCAGATGAGCACCAAGCTGCGCTATACAAAAGCGATATCGAACCTAACCTGAAAAAAGGCGCTGCAGTGGCCTTTGCTCACGGCTTCAACATTCATTACCAACAAATCGTGCCTAACTCTGACATCGACGTGATCATGATTGCCCCTAAAGGCCCAGGTCACTTGGTTCGTAGCATGTATGTAGGCGGCGGCGGCGTACCTTCTTTGATCGCTGTATTCCAAGACGCTAGCGGCAAAGCCAAAGAAATTGCGCTTTCTTATGCTTCTGCAAATGGCGGCGGTCGTGCAGGCGTGATTGAAACCAACTTCCAAGAAGAAACTGAAACTGACCTATTTGGTGAGCAAGCGGTTCTTTGTGGCGGCGCTACTGCGCTGGTTCAAGCGGGTTTCGAAACATTGACTGAAGCGGGTTACGCTCCTGAAATGGCATACTTCGAATGCCTACACGAACTTAAGCTGATTGTTGATTTGATGTACGAAGGCGGTATTGCCAACATGCGCTATTCGATCTCTAACACAGCTGAGTACGGCGACCTGACACGTGGTCCTCGCATCGTGACCGAAGAAACTAAGAAAGAGATGAAGAAAATCCTGACTGAGATTCAAAACGGCGAATTCGCCCGT
>JAESUM010000032.1 GCA_016763075.1 Pseudomonadales bacterium | reverse complement strand
GGGAAATCTACTTTGGCGCGGCTTTTATTTCGATTTTATGACCTTTGCGACGGTCAAATTATGGTCGATGGCACCGACATCCGCGATTTAACCCAACTCAGCTTGCGCAAACAAATTGGCGTGGTCCCGCAAGATACTGTGCTATTCAACGACACTATTTTTCACAATATTCAATACGGTGCACCTGAAGCCAACGAACAGCAAATCAACCAAGCGATCGAATTCGCGCAACTTTCTAGCTTCATCGAAAAACTGCCCAACGGCTGGGATACCAAAGTTGGCGAACGCGGCTTAAAGGTTTCCGGCGGCGAAAAACAGAGAATAGCCATCGCTCGCGTTGTATTAAAAAATCCACAAATCCTCATCTTCGACGAGGCCACTTCATCACTTGATTCAAAAGCAGAAAGAGCGATCAGTGATGCGCTGTCTAACGTTGCCAAGAACCACACAACCCTGGTTATCGCCCACCGGCTTTCAACCGTGGTAGATGCCGACCGTATTTTGGTGCTCGAGGACGGCACCATCGTTGAGCAAGGTAGCCACCAAGAATTGCTGCAGAAAAACGGCGCTTATTCTCAGCTATGGGAAATGCAAAAAGCCAAGAGTGACTCGTAATAAACGTGGCGTTACTGCGCCGACCAGTTAGTTAGATCCGACACCTTTAATCCAATAATAAAAACAGAGTACATACCTATGAGTGCAGTACCAGAAAATGCCAGGTTTTATGGCTGGAGCAATCTTCGCATTTTGTTTGGAATCTATTTCCTTGGCATGGGAATGGTGTTCTACGGCTTTAACGTGATCTTCCCTGAAATGATTACCACCATGGGTTGGAGCCGTGGCGATGCCTCCTGGGCACAATCTATGCGCGGCATTTTAATTGGAATATCTGCACCGCTTGTCGCCATTTTTATCAACCGCTACGGAACCCGAAGATCCATTATTTTAGGCCTATCGATACTTACACTGGGACTGTTTTTATTAGGAACCATAACCACTGAACTATGGCACTGGTTAGTCCTTTGGGGACTATTAATGCCCATCGGTTTTGCCTTTGGTGGCGTACTACCGATCCAAACCAATATCAGTTATTGGTTTAACGCTAAACGCAGCATGGCGCTGGGTATCGTGATGACTGCAGCCGGTGCAGGCGGGTTTATCGCACAACCACTGTACGCTTGGTTGATGGAAGAATACGGTAGTTGGCAGTTCGGTTGGTTGGCCGCTGGGTTTTGCGCACTCGCCGCAACACTGCTCGCATTTTTATTAAAAAGCCGGCCAGAAGATTATGACCAAGTACCCGATGGTACCCGTGAACAAGTCATCAAAGACAGTACCAATAAAGGCCCATCCAAAATTTACCAAAGCGCAGTTTCTTGGAAACTAGCCGACGCCATCCGAACCCCTGCTTTGTGGTTCATAATTATTATTTTAATTGCGCAAATCATGCCGTTGTACATGCTGTCGGTTCACGGTGTTTTTCACCTGCGTGACTCTGGCTTTGAACGCATGCAAGCTGCAAGTATTATCAGCTTTGTAATTGCTGGCAGCGCGGTCGCACGTTTCCCAATTGGCTGGCTGGGTGACCGCATTGAGCCACGTTACATACTCACTATTTTGCATACAGCACTGCTGATCACCTTCATCGTAATATGGAAGGCACCCAGCATTACAGCGCTCATCATTGCAGCACCTATTTTTGGTGTGGCTTTTGGCGGTGGCGTGGTCATGGCTCCTTCATTAGTCGCCAACTATTTTGGGCGCGAATCCTTCGCCACCATTAATGGCTTTATATTTCCGGTTCAAATTATTTTTGCCTCTACCGTACCGGTTGGTGCAGGCTATTTAGTAGACCAAACCGGCAGCTACGACTGGGCGTTTATCGTACTGTCCGGCATTATCGCGGTTGCAGTGGTGTGCTCTATTCTGGCATCACCCCCGGTGCCCAAAGAAATACCCACTGATTAACAACAACCTGCTCTATCTTAAAAAGCGCTCCTGATCAGAGCGCTTTTTTTTGGCTGAGTTTTATGCGCACCACGGCCATAAAAATTCACTGTATCCATATTAGCGGCGTTTGTTATGATCAAAGGCGGATTTGCTCGGCAACCCCGAGCTGATTCGTCAAAGGACTAAAAAATAATAATAGAATCACCCGATAACCGAGGAGATTGACCATGTCATTGAAAGGATCCAAAACAGAACAAAATCTCAAAGATGCCTTCGCAGGCGAGTCTCAGGCCAACCGCCGCTACCTGTACTTTGCAGCAAAAGCCGACATTGAAGGTTATAACGATGTGGCAACGGTTTTCCGTTCTACCGCCGAAGGCGAAACCGGCCATGCGCACGGTCACCTTGAATACCTCGAAGAAACTGGCGACCCTGCCACCGGCCTCCCCATTGGCGCAACCAGCGACAACCTAAAAGCGGCCATCGCCGGTGAGACACACGAATACACGGATATGTACCCCGGCATGACAAAAGCCGCTCGCGAAGAAGGCCTTGAAGAAATCGCCGACTGGTTTGAAACACTCGCCAAAGCGGAACGCAGCCACGCCAACCGCTTCCAAAAAGCACTGGATACCCTCGACGCGTAAATCACCCGTTTCGGTATATTTAGCCATTAAGGGCGATGTGTTAGGCACATCGCCCTTAATTACGAAAGCTTCGAATAACAGGAGCGCTATACGATGGACAAAAAACCTGGTATCCGCGAGGGTAGCCTCGAAGCGCCCACGCGCCACCCGCTAGACTGGACCAACCCCGAATTCTACAACGAAGAAAAACTCCACACCGAGTTAGAGCGGGTTTTTGATATCTGTCATGGCTGCCGCCGCTGCGTAAGCCTTTGCGATACTTTTCCAACCCTGTTTGATCTGGTCGATGAATCAGAAACCATGGAGGTTGATGGCGTAGATAAAGCTGATTATCAAAACGTAGTCGACCAATGCTACCTGTGCGACCTCTGCTACATGACCAAGTGCCCCTACGTTCCGCCCCATGAATGGAATGTCGATTTCCCACACCTAATGCTGCAAGCCAAAGCAGTTAAATTCCAACAGTCCGGCGCCCCGCTTAATCACAAAATACTCACCAGCACCGATGCCGTTGGCAAATTGGCCACCATTCCCTTGATCGATATTACCGTTAATGCCCTCAACCGTAACGGTGCATTTCGCAAAGTGTTAGAAGCAACCCTTGGGGTTCATCACCAAGCACCGGTACCGCAGTACCACAGCAAAACACTGCGCAAAAGCGTCAAGACCATGGGGCAAAATATTACCCCTGTCGCCACACAAAAAACCACCGGAAAAGTCGCGCTGTTCGCTACTTGCTATGGCAACTACAACAGCCCGCACCTCGGCGAAGATTTTTATAAAGTGTTTCAGCACAATGGCATTCAAATAGAGTTAGTACCCACCGAGCAATGCTGCGGCATGCCTAAAATGGAACTCGGCGATTTAGAATCCGTAGCCAAAGCAAAAGAAGCCAACATTCCGGTATTGGCCAAATTGGTAGACCAAGGTTACGATCTAATAGCTCCGGTGCCCTCGTGTGTGCTGATGTTCAAACAAGAACTGCCACTGATGTTCCCCGATGACCCCGATGTACAAAAAGTAAAAGAAGCGTTTTTCGACCCCTTTGAATATTTATTTTTACGTCATAAAAACGAACTCTTTAACACCGAGTTCAAACAAAATTTGGGGGATATTAGCTATCAAGTGGCGTGTCACCTTAGAGTCCAAAACATTGGGTTTAAAACACGCGATATTCTGCAATTAATACCGGGTACAAAAGTCGATACCATCGAGCGATGCTCCGGCCACGACGGCACCTACGCAGTACGAAAAGAGACCCACGAAAAATCCGTCAAAATTGCCCGGCCAGTGGTTCGCAAGGTTAACCAAGCCAAGCCCGATCACTTCGCTAGCGATTGCCCGATGGCTGCAACCCATATTGCTACCTTGTCTGATGCTGTGGATAAACCCATGCACCCCATGACGCTTTTACGAACCGCGTATGGGCTTTAACCGTTCACTGCTTATTTAGGCAATCCCAATAGAGAATTATCCATGAATAAATTAACTCGCAAAGATTTATGGTCACTCGAGCAATACGCCGAAAAACGTACTGAATTTCGTAGCCAGCTCATGCCCCATAAGAAAAACCGTCGAATATCCTTAGGTGAAAATGCCTATTTTTATTTCGAAAATCAATTAACCGTACGTTATCAAATTCAGGAAATGCTGCGCATCGAAAAAATATTCGAAGCCGACGGCATCAAAGATGAACTCGATGCCTACAATCCATTGATTCCCGACGGCAGCAACTGGAAAGCTACCTTTATGCTCGAATTCATCGATGAAAACGAGCGCAAACGGCAGCTCGCTAATCTCATTGGTATAGAACGAACCGTTTGGGTTAAAGCCGAAAGCTTCGATCCAGTGTTTGCCATCGCCGATGAAGACTTAGAAAGAGAAACCGAAGAGAAAACATCTTCGGTGCATTTTCTTCGCTTTGAACTTAGTGCAGATATGATTACCGCGCTTAAACAAGGCGCAGCACTTAGCATGGGCATTGATCACAACGGCTACCGGCAACATGCTCGAATCGATGACCCATACCGAGCATCACTGCTCAACGACCTAGATTAAAAACAGATTAAAAACCACCTTAAAGGAGATACACAATGGGTAGAGTTAACGGAAAAATCGCCATCGTAACCGGTGCAGCACGTGGCCAAGGAGAAGCCGAAGCACGCATTTTAATCGCTGAAGGCGCGAAAGTTATGCTGACGGATATTCTCGACACCGAAGGCGAAAAACTTGCACAAGAGCTAGGCAAAAACGCCAGCTATATGAGCCACAATGTCTGCGACGAAACCGCATGGTTAGATGTCGTTGAGGCCACCGAAGCGAAATTTGGCCCCGTAACTGTGCTGATTAACAACGCAGGCATTCTTAAAATTAGCGCCCTGCAAGATACCTCGCTTGAGGAATACATGCAGGTAATTAACGTCAATCAGGTCGGCGTATTTTTGGGCATGAAACACGTCATTGGTTCTATGACAAAAGCCGGCGGTGGGTCCATTGTTAATATTTCGTCGATTGATGGCTTAGTGGGCATGTCCCATGCGGTGGCTTACGTTGCCAGTAAATTCGCGGTACGAGGCATGACAAAAAGTGCTGCGGTTGAATTAGGGCCAGTGGGCATTCGAGTGAACTCGATTCACCCCGGTGGCGTAGAAACGCCGATGGTGACACAACTGCGGCCCGAAGGCAGTGAAGCCATAGAAAGCCCCAGCTCAAATGTACCACTGGGTAGAATTGGCCAACCAGAAGACATTGCCAAACTAGCGTTATTTTTAGCTTCTGACGACAGCGCCTATTCAAGCGGCGGCGAGTTCATTATCGATGGTGGCATGACTGCCGGATTCACCATCGGCAGTTAATATTGCTAGTCGATATACCGCGCTGGTTTTTCCAGCACGGTATATTGGTTTTCACGATCGTTATTGCCATTCTAAGTAAGCCTTCACGACATCATTTTGTATAACTTACAACCTATTAGTTATACGCTTTTTCTATTTTCAACGCCTGTATTTCCTGCGATTGATTAGAAGCACAGGCTTCAACCAGTTATCAAAATAATTTACTCCTTTTCCCTACGATACCAACTAAACTTATCTGATTCGATTCGATTCATCATATGTTGAAGCTGTTTGAAACTGCTTGAAGCCAAAAACGTGGCTAATTCACAGCCATATACATTCGATCAATCACAAAACTTTGAACACCGTTACGCCCGTTTAGGGAAGTTTTATATATGGATATATTTTGGATCTTGATCGCCGCGCTGTTGGTGTTTTTTATGCAAGCAGGCTTTCTGTGCCTTGAAAGTGGGTTGGTTCGAAGTAAAAACAGCATCAATGTCGCGGCAAAAAACATTTCTGATTTCGCCCTATCGGGAACCATTTTTTGGATCTGCGGCTTCGCCATTATGTTTGGTGATAGTGTTTCAGGCTGGTTTGGCAGCAACGGTTTTTTCTTTGGCGATAATGCCAGCCCACGCTCCATTGCTATTTTCATATTTCAAATGATGTTCTGCGGTACTGCCGCCACCTTGGTTTCTGGCGCAGTTGCGGAGCGCATGTCCTACGGCGGCTACATCATTATCACCGCCACTATTTCTCTTTTGATTTACCCCGTAGTTGGTCATTGGGCTTGGGGTGGAATACTCGTTGGCCATGCAGTGGGCTGGTTAGAGCTTATCGGTTTTGTCGATTTTGCAGGCTCCACCGTGGTTCATTCCGTTGGTGGTTGGGTTGCACTGGCGGCCATTATTATCATTGGTCCGCGGGTTGGCCGGTTCGACGGCCCGTCAAAGCGTATCCCCGGCAGCAACTTACCGATGGCCGTAATGGGCTGCATGCTGTTGTGGATTGGCTGGTTTGGTTTTAACGGCGGCAGCACACTGGAATGGAACGAGCAGGTGCCTGGCATACTACTCAACACCATGCTGGCAGCATTTTGGGGCGGCATTGTCGCAACGCTATTTAAATATTTCTCATCGGGCTACGTTGATGTTGGCCATGTCATTAACGGCGTGCTCGGTGGCCTGGTAGCCATCACCGCGGCCTGCAATGTGGTTGGAACCACCGATGCGGCAATTATTGGAGGTATAGCTGGAGCCCTTGTATATTTTGGCGAACGTTGGTTGGCTTACAAACGTATCGATGATGCGATTGGGGTAATCCCCGTACATCTTTTTGCCGGTATTTGGGGGACTTTAGCGGTAGCCATTTTTGCAGACATGGACCAGTTAACAACGGGGTTAAGCCGCATTCAACAGCTCGAAGTTCAGATCATCGGCATTGCCTCGGCAGGTCTATATAGTTTTTTAAGCGCCTATTTTATCTTCACACTGATTAACCGGTTTTACCCATTACGAGTCTCTAAAGAGTCTGAAATTGCTGGGCTTAACGTAACGGAACACCGCGTAAGCACCGAAGTTTTTGACCTGTTGTCAGCCATGAACTACCAACAACAATCCGTCGATTTTTCCCGACAAGTACCAGTAGAGCCGTTTACTGAAGTGGGGCAAATTGCCCAGCAATACAACCATGTGTTAAACAAAGTGAACCGAGAAATTCAGCAACGTGATCAAGCACTCAATGCGGTAAAACAAAGTGAGTACCGTAGCGGCGCTATTCTCGATGCCGCGATGGATTGTATTATTTCTATCAACAGTGCTGGGCAAATTATGCAGTTTAATCCTGCAGCAGAACAATGCTTTGGCGAAATAGAAAAACGCCTGCTCGGCCGTGAATTCATCGACCTGTTTGTGAGCGAAAGTTTACGTAGCAAAGCCCATGAGAACCTACTACATGGCTTCACCCAAGGCGAAGGGTTGGTATTACAACGGCAAAATATCACCCAATTAATACGTAGGTCCGGAGAATCGTTTCCCGCGGAAATAGTGATCACACGCACCACAGATTCTGGCAACAAAAACCCAGAGTACACCTTTCAGATTCGTGACATTACCCGCCAAAACAAGCTGCAACAACGGCTGCGCGCACTGGCCTTCGAAGATGAACTCACGGGTTTATACAACCGCGCTTACGTCATGGAAAACCTCAAGCAATGCATTGCTCACCAGACCAATACGGATACACCTGTCGCTCTGTTATTTCTTGATATCGACCAGTTCAAAAAAATTAACGACTCCCTTGGTCATGGCTCCGGCGACGAGCTGCTTCGCGAGTTTGCAAAACGCATGACCTCCGTAACCAATCACACCGATATTGTCGGTCGCTGGGGTGGCGACGAGTTTGTAATGGTACTGACGAGCGATGTAAGCCGTGACTCAGTGCGCACAAAAGCAGAGCAAATTCTTAATGCCCTTCGCCAACCCACCACCATTGGTGACCACCAATTAACGGTACTGGCCAGCATGGGAATTGCGTTTTCTGAACATGGCGAGGTCAGCGCAGACCGCTTGTTACAGCACGCCGATATGGCCATGTACGAAGCCAAACAAGCGGGCCGAAACACCTACCGGTTGTTTACCAAAGAGATGGAACAAGTCGCGCAGTTGCAGTCTCGTTATACACTGGCGCTACCCAAAGCAATCACTGATCAGCAATTCGTTTTGCACTATCAACCCAAAGTATTGTGTAGCAACAATAAGTTAATTGGTTTTGAAGCGCTTATCCGCTGGAACCATCCAGAATACGGCTTTATCTCACCGGGAGATTTCATACCCATTATTGATGAATCTAATCTCATTATTGATGTGGGCGAATGGGTGCTAACCGAAGTAGTACGCCAATTGGCGCAGTGGCGTCTAAATGGCTATAAGTTAGTGCCGGTAGCGGTCAATATATCGGGGCATCATATGCACGACTCTTCGCTGGTTCCTTTTGTCGACCAGTTAACCCGGCAATACGATATTCCCTGTAATTTCATCGAACTAGAAATTACCGAGGGTGTATTAACCGGCAATACCGATGAAAGCATCATCGCCATGCAGGCGCTCAAAGCCACCGGCATCACATTGTCGATCGATGATTTTGGCACTGGTTACTCATCACTGAGTTACTTGAAGAAATTCCCGGTAGATACGCTCAAGATTGACCGTGCCTTTATAGATGAATGCGCCACCAACAGTGACGATGCCGCCATCTGCAAAGCCATCATTACACTAGCCAAAAATCTGGGGTTACAAGTGGTCGCAGAAGGGGTAGAAACACAACAACAGCTTGAGTTTTTACAGCAGGAGGGTTGTGACTATTACCAGGGCTACTACTTTAGCCGGCCCGTCGGCGAAGAGCATATTCCCCGTTTATTGAGTAAAACGAATACTTGAGAATGATTAGCTGGGCCGTTCCAAGTAATGAAACAACTCATCAGAACAACGAAATTTCACCGCCAGCGGGGTCTACCCCGCTGATTACGGGCTTATCAATAGTAGATTTTTCAATGTCTTTTTCTAACTGAGTTAAAAAAATCAGTACATCCTGGCTGGCATTTTCCATCACGTCAAGGTGTTTTAATGCCGCAGGGTAGTCCTTTTTAAGCGTCTCATTCAAAGCAGCAATACCACTTTGATGCACTATAGTATGGGGCTTCTCAATGAGCTGAAAGCTCTTCAAATGACTCCACTCCTCTTTACCATCACCAACGTAATACCATTTACCTAAACGGCATTGAGTGTGGTCTGCAAAGTCGTCGGCAGTTTGGTCAGAATCGCCCCAAAAACTGCGGTAAACATCTGTTTTCCAAACCAAATGGTCGAGCTTAACCGTCTGAATAAAGCTTTTATATGACGATAATGCAATGGTTGTTGACATGCTGTCGGCTAATTCAATGAAATTGGAAACAATAGAATTTACCGACGAAGCAGTGCCGGAGAGCTCCATACTCTTCACGGCCATTTCATCAATATTCTCGTTGGTAGTTTGAGTTTGGCTCAAAATCATCCCAACTAAATCGGTTATCTCAGTAGATGCTTCGGCAGATTTTTTGGCTAATGTACGTACTTCGTCGGCAACTACCGCAAAACCGCGCCCGTGCTCGCCCGCACGAGCGGCTTCTATCGCGGCGTTCAAAGCAAGCAAGTTGGTTTGGTCCGATATATTTTGAATTTGAGTAACAAATTGCTCAATTTGGGCACTCACTTTCGCTAATTTTTGAATACCGAGTGCGGCGACTTCGGTGCGATCATTCATTTGAACTAAAGAGGTCGATATCTCTTGCAGAATAAATTGTACTTGCGAGTAGTTGGCAAAGGATTCAACCAATTCGGTTTTTTGGTGTTTCGCACTTTCACTAAACTCGGCCATACTGCCGCGCACCGAGCTAAGGGTCGTGGCGGTAGAAAACCACAGACCCTGAAACTGCTTCTGAGTTTCAAAGGTGCCAACCAGATGAATCCGTTGCATATCCGATACTTCTTTTATTTTCCGATATAGCTTTAATTCTTGTTCTGCTGCATTTTGCGCCTCTTTAAGTTCAGCGATTTCACTAACAAGGTTTTCATTTTCACTCCATAACGAAAACCATCGTTTTATACGTTTTACTGGCATGTCGTCTCGTCCTATCTTGAAACTGTCAGGGTGATTGAACACCTGAGCCAATCGGAATGGTCATTGTTAAGTTAGACAAGGATTAGACACGGTACACCCACCTCACCTTTTATAGAGACTAGACGCTGCTTTCAATTTTGCCAGAGGATTGTGGGACACAAACCCTCCTTTATTACCCGAAATAGACGACTTCAAACCCATCTTTGCTATCTCTTGATCTTGGCTACAATTAGGACAACACACCCTTAGTCACTAACCACCGCAACTGCCGGATATAGTTCACTAGATTAAGAAAGCCATAAGCCTCATAAAATGAAGTGAAGTGAAGTGAACTCAGCTAAAAAACCAGTCAATCATTCGAAGACCATTGCCTAACTGACTCATGTCGATCATCACCAGCGAATTCAATTACCAACGCAGCTCGCACCGGGTTAACTTACCGATGCTGGTCGAAATTGGTGACAAAATATATTCGGTTCACGACTGGTCCGTTGGTGGCTTGGGTATTTCTAAGTTCGAACACAACCTCCAAACTGATGAAACCTTGTCGGCCCATTGCGTATTGCCGATGAAAGAGTCCAGCGTTCGACTTCAAGTCGAAATAACGTACAAAGGTGGGCATGGCGATATTTCAGGGTTTTCGTTTGTAGCATTGAGCGACCGCAACAAACGGGTATTTCGCCACTATATTGAGCTAGCTATTGATGGCCGCTTAGACAAACTAGAAGACATCGTCTCCATTGTTACCGCCCCTTCCATCAACTCACCGATTAACGAAGCGCTTACCCTTTCAGATATCGAAGCCGATTCACTTGCCCATAAGTTTAAATCTAGAAGCCGCTTAGCCATATTCACTGGCGTTATCTTTGTTGCGCTGTTGTGCTTAACACTTGTGTACAACACGGTTTACCAGATACAAGCCACCGGTTTAATCGCTGGGAATATTTATCGGGTTACCGCTAACTACGGCGGAATTATCCGCGCCGTGCATATAAAACCTGACAGCTTTATCAGCGCTGGCACACCGCTGTTCAGGATAGAAAACCCCCAGAAACAAGTTGAACTGCAAATCATAAGAATTCAACTACGCGAGAAGAAAGCACACCGGGCATCGTTACAAAAGCTAGCGCAGCACGACACCCGCAATAGCCTTCTTAGCTCGCTAAAAGAAAAACTGGCTCTGCTTCAGCAAGATTACCAACAAGCCACCGTGCTGCATCAACAACATATAATTAGCTTTAAAGATTTAAAATATTTGCAAAGCCAGCTGGCTCAAACACAAATCACTTTTGATCGCGAAACCACACATAAGCAGAATCAGCCGTTAGCTACGCAAGGAAAAATAAATGCGGTAACCATTGAACTTAAAAGCCTCAAAGAACAAGAATCCATCCTGCTATCAAGCGGCGCTAGCCACACTGCACGTTCCGTTCACGGCGGTAAAATATTGCACATTGAACAGCCAGTAGGGAGTTATGTAACACCAAAAGATGTGGTGTTATTACTTGAAAAAAATGAACAACCCTCCGTATTGGTTCAATTGCGCCACGACAAGGCGCTAAAAATACGCTTAGGCATGCCGGCAGATATCTACGTTCCAGTAGATGATCGCAAATATCCAGCCCGGATTACTACCATTGGCCGCACCGCCATACATAGCTCGGCATCAGATAACACTGAAGCCAGCCTCAGCGAAACCATCATCAAACTAGAATTTGAAGACACCAATTTACGTTTCCCTGCCAATGCCCGCGTTAAGGTTTGGATACGAACATTGTAAGCATACCCATACTGTGCGGCGTAGCTGTTGATAGAAATCGAGCACAATCAAGCACAATCAAGCACAATCGATCAGCAACGAGTAGATGAATAAATGATTCGCCGTTTTGGTAATACCGAAGGTTTCATTTCGATGATTATTCCGGCTGCGGTGTACGGACTGCTAGCCATGTTAATTTTCCGCTCGATGTGGCCCTATTTTTATTATGTGAAAAATGAAACCTTTGTCGCTATGGGTTTATTTGCCCTGTGGCGTTACGGTTGGATCACCATAAATTACACCCGCTCTATTTGGTACGATGCATTTTTCTACCCGAAACTACGAAAAACAGCCTTTGACGTAGCCGATGAACAAAAATACCCCGATCACATATTTTTTATTATCCCTTCTTATAAAGAAGAATCTTGGGTAACGATTGAAACCTTCCAATCAATTTTATCTAATCTTGCAACAGTGCCCTGCAGCAGTACATTAATCGTATCAACCGGTTCAGACCTCGACGACCATATGGTTGCATCGGTTTATCAGTCGCACCCGGTTCGCGACAAAGTAGATCTAATCCTACAACGCCAAGACCAGGGCAAACGAATAGCCATGGGCCACGCGTTGCGCGCAGCTGCACGGCGGTACGACCCACGCCAAACCAGCATCACCGTATTTATGGACGGTGATAGTTATCTAGAAAGCTACACGCTCAAAAAAACATTGCCATTTTTCCCTGCGTTCCCGCACTTAGGTGCGCTTACTACCAACGAGGCGGCCTACATTAATACCCGAAATATCTGGTACAAAGATTGGTTTAACTTAAAATTTGGCCAACGCCATGTATTGTTTAAATCTCATTCGTTGTCTCGAAAGGTGCTGACTCTAACCGGGCGTTACTCGATGTTTCGTACCGAAATAGTGATACAAGATGCGTTCATCGAACAAATCGAAAACGATATTCTTACACTGTGGATGGATGGGAAGTTTCGTTTTTTAATGGGCGATGATAAAAGCAGTTGGTTCTACCTGTTAAAACAAGGCTGGGAAATGCTTTATATTCCCGACGTTACGGTCTACAGCTTAGAAAGCAGAGATGCGAATTTTTTTACATTAAGCACCCAATTGCCCTACCGCTGGTACGGCAACACTTTGCGCAATAACGGCCGCGCATTAGCCTTGGGGCCACGAAAAACTGGTTTTTTTATCTGGCTGGTAATATTGGATCAACGCCTTTCAATGTGGACATCACTGGTGGGAATAACCGGTGCAATAGTATTAAGCTTGGTAAAATCATTTATCTATTTACCGTTTTATATTGCTTGGGTGCTATGCGTCCGAATCATCCAAATGTCGGTTATCGCCATGCGGGGGCACCCGGTGAGTATGCGCACCCTACCCTTAATGCTCTACAACCAGTGGGTTGGTGCATTTATAAAAATACACGCAGGGTTTCATCTTTCGAACCAAAGTTGGTCTAAGGGCGGGGTTAGCCAGGGCAATAAGGCGGTGATGATAGAACACCCCCTCGTAAAAATAATGCCCGACTACATGATGCTTCTTAGTGGCGCTATATTTTTTGTAACCATATTATTTGCACAAGGTGCGCTGGTATCCCCAGACCCAAATTTATATTCCAAAAATTCAACCAGCGCGATTATTGATACACGCCAATACGGCGTCAAACCAAACGATGGCATGGATGACTCTTTAGCACTACAACAACTGATAGACCACTCGGTAAAAGGGAAAAAGCTAGTTTTGGTATTACCAGAAGGTGTGATTGACCTGATGTATGGTGTTGTTATTCAACGCGACGATCTAACCATAAAAGGCCATGGCAGCCACAAAACCATTATCCATTCTCATATTAAAACGCCAGCGAAAGCCATATTTGAGATCAAAGGATCAGCGCAACATTCTCCATGTAAACTCAGCACAAACACCGCACCCAACTCTTTACAGGTTCAATTATCTGAATGCGACTATGAACCAGGGGCAGCTGCTATTGGCGGGGATTTTGTCCTGCTAAAAATGCCAAACAGCCAACCATTTTTTGAGACCTTGGGTAACCCGACATGGAACAAACCGTACCCCTGGCTCAGGCAATCCATCGCTAGGGTTATTCATGCTGGAACAAAAGGAAACTCAGAGGTGCTATTAGTGATTGAACACCCTACTGGTATTGAATACGAAACAACCGGTACAAAGCTGCAAACACTTTCTATGGTAAGAAATACTCAGTTTTCGGATTTTACCCTTAAGCAAGTAATACCCGGCGCACTGCCAGCTGATGTAACCGGAAAATTCGAAAATAGCTATTCTAGATATGCAGTCGATGCAATCAGTTTTAATTATGCCGCAGACTGTTTAGTTAATAATGTAGTCATTAAAACTGCCGGAAGACACCCCGTTAACTTAGAAAACAGTTATGGGTGCACCCTAAGTAATGTTCATATCGATGGTGCGTGGAATAAAGGCAAATCAGGTAATGGCTATTTACGTATCGCTCGTAGCCACTACAATCAGATAGAGGACACTACGGTTGAAAATATTCGGCATATTACCCTGCAGTGGAGTTCATCCTATAACCAGTTGGTCGATTTAGACCTAGCGGTAGATATTAATTTTCACGGCGGTTACTCTCATCACAATAGCGCAGAGAACATCCGTTCACATTTACCTGAAAATTATCCGTGGCAAGCCATTTCACGTACAGCCAAAACTGCAAAATGGGCACCACCCGACGGGTCAGAAAACAATGTCACTGGGTTACAAATAATTCATTGATGCTTGGCGCTAGGGTTAGGCGTTGTAATTCAACCGCTTCTCGCCAAACAGAAACTCTTGCTTTAAGAATATATTTTGCTAGTTCAAGGCGTTCCAATTCCAGTACATTGAGTTGTTTTTCAGGCGTATAACTTAGGCTTGAAATACTTGCCGCACGATACGTTTGAGTCAGCCCAATTTTACTTTCTACTAACTTGTACTGAGCAATGAGCTGACGTAGTTTTTTTTGCTTGAACCCTAACTGCCTAACCACAGAATTAACTCGTTGCTTTAAGCGTTCTTTCACTGCCATTTTCTGCTCGATATATAACTGCTCATCTAGCTCAATAAGCCGGTCACGTTTGTTATCCAAATCTATGGGTATACGTACGCGCACGCCAGCCACTTGATTTGTATCATTGCTACCGCCATTAAATCCGCTATATGGTTTACGCTGTTCAATAAATACTTTTACTTGCAAGTTATCTTTCCAACCTGGAAAGAACTGCCCCATTTCAATAAAAGTATTCTGTATCTGCAATGGGATTGAATTGGTTACTGCACGCTCCGTCAGATACTCTACCGGCTTTAACTCAATATTCTCAATTTCGTTCAGAAAATTTCTTGATTCTACAGAGAGTAATCCGGCAGAGTCCGCCTCAAAGAACTCGACGGTTTGTTTGGAAGATTCCATTCTATAACTCCATTCATCTAACTCTGTTTGTAGAGCAAATCCATTTTTAATTTTTATTTGAGTTAAAGCTAAAATTTTTGATGAAAAACCCAGTAGTTTTTTATTGGCGTTTAAATCAATCAGCGCATCAATTTTATGAAGGTAACTTATTTCCTCTTCTTTCTTTCTATCTAGCATTTGTTGCATCAGTTTAAGAT
>JAESUM010000004.1 GCA_016763075.1 Pseudomonadales bacterium | reverse complement strand
TTGCCAGTGCAGCAAGCCCCGCCGCGCCAATTGCAAAGCCTTTACCAATGGCTGCAGTGGTATTACCTACCTCATCTAACTCATCGGTGATTTTACGTACATCCTCACCCAAACCAGCCATCTCAGCAATACCGCCGGCGTTATCAGCCACCGGGCCATAAGCATCAATCGCCATGGTGATACCGACAGTCGCTAACATGCCAACCGCAGCAATACCCACACCGTATAAACCCGCCATGCTGGTTGCCACAAAAATGATGCCGCAGATGGTAAGAACAGGAATCGCGACGGACTCCATGCCCACCGCAAGGCCGGTAATCATCACAGTAGCCGAACCGGTCTCACCGGATTGGGCGATTTTTCGCACCGGTTTACTGGAAGTGTAATATTCAGTCACTAGACCAATAATCGTACCGCCAACTGCACCAGCCACCACCGCCCACCAAACTCCGACAGATATGCCTGCTTGTGAAATCACAAAATAAGACGCTGCGATAAAAATCAGCGCTGCAGACATGGTGCCGCTTCGCAGTGCTACCTCGGGGTTTTTAGCTGACATCTGCTTAACCATGAAGATGCCCAGCACCGAACACAGGAGCCCAGATGAGGCTAAAGCAAGAGGCAGAAACATCAATGCGGGTTGGCCACCACCGGGTGCCATGGTGCTCAATACATCAACGGTCATCGTAGATGCAATCGCGATACTGGCGATCATTGAGCCACAATAAGACTCGAAAATATCCGACCCCATGCCCGCAACATCACCCACGTTATCACCCACGTTATCAGCAATTACGCCAGGGTTTCGTGGGTCGTCTTCCGGAATACCGGCTTCGAGCTTTCCGACCAAATCAGCGCCAACATCAGCACTCTTAGTGAAAATACCGCCACCCACACGTGAAAACAGCGCAACGACTGATGCGCCCATACCAAACCCATGAATAGCATGAACGGTTTCAGGATCACCACCGAAGTACCAATACAGTGAACCCAGCCCAATCAGACCAAGAGACGCCACACACAAACCCATCACCGAGCCACCAAAAAAGGCCACTGTCAAAGCCTCGGCCGCGCCCTCATTGTGAGCAGCGGTGGTAGTCCGCACGTTCGCCTTAGTGGCCGCAAACATACCAAGATAACCCGCCAGTGCAGAAGTTAGCGCGCCCACTAAAAAAGACAGCGCGGTTTTCCAACCCAACGGAGAAAAGAAAATAGCGACTAACAATACAGTGGCGAAGATCGCCAACATTCGATATTCCCGATGCATGAAAACCATGGCGCCTTCGTGAATGGCATCGGCAATTTTTTTGACTACAGCATCGCCTTCGGGATATTTAACCATCATCCCATAAATCAAAAAGGCGACCACCAGACCGATAACACCGGCCAAAACGGGTACATAAATTAAACTACTCATACAGCGTTACTCCCAGGACTTCCTGTTTCATTATTATCAGCTGAAGAGCAAGGGCCTAATACTACGACTTCAAAACTAGGCCAGCACTCGAACAGGCTTGTTTATTATTGTCGAAACATCTAGCCCCAAACGACTGCCAAGCATGAAACATTCATGTACTCGCATCTGGGAACGACGGATTTATAGTAACCAGAAACCCGTTCATTGAACACTCTAGAATCAAACAAACCAGCAAATAACCAGGCCCCTTTTTCAAGGGTAACGCCTCCCCAAAAGCATAAACCCAAGATTAAATTAACCGAGGCGCATAAAATCCTGCGCATTCCTGTATAATCTCGCGTTTTTTACAGTACTCAGCAGTAATTAAGAGGTTAATAATCAATGGCGTTAAACAAGATTCCACCGGGGCACAACACCCCTGACGAGATCAATGTAATCATTGAAATTCCAGCGCACAGCGACCCCGTCAAATATGAAGTGGATAAAAACAGCTCCGCCATGTTTGTTGACCGCTTTTTGTCAGCGGCTATGTTTTACCCGTGCAACTACGGTTACATTCCAGAAACATTGTCTGACGATGGCGACCCAGCCGACGTACTCGTTGTTACGCCGCACGCGTTGATCAGCGGTTCAGTGATTCGCTGTCGTCCAGTCGGTGTTTTGAACATGACCGATGAAGCCGGTGGTGATGCAAAATTACTAGCTGTACCTGTCGCCGACCTGACCCCTATTTACGACGATATTCAAGAATATTCAGACCTACCGATTCAGCTAACCATGCAAATCGAACATTTCTTCCAGCACTACAAAGATCTGGAAGAAGGAAAATGGGTTAAAATCGACGGTTGGGGCTCCTGCGCAGATGCCAAGAAAGAGATTCTGCAATCGATCAAGAACCACGAAGACAGCCAGTAGCCGCTACGTGTAATTTACACAAACGATATTGCACCATTAAAAAGGGGCGCTTATCTTCAACCGATAAGTGCCCTTTTTTTTATTTCAGCCAGTCAGCCTTTGGTGCCGAATGCTTGCTCGCCCGCCAACCCTTACTGCACTCACTTACCTCACTTACCTCACTTCACTCACTTCACTCACTTCACTCACTTCACTCACTTCACTCACTTCACTCACTTCACTCACTTCACTCACTTCACTCACTTCACTACTAGTTTGACCCTCTGCTATAACTGCAAGCAACACTACATTAAGCAATATCATGTGAAGCAGCACTACTTACTCCACAACATCGTCCGCATTCACACCTACCTTTAAAACCCTCAAATAAACTCATATTGAGTTTATTTCCAACCATTCATAGTTCCTTTTAGAAAACTCCTTGCACATCAAAATTGCCGCCCTATACTGACTTTATAAACAGTATATTTATAAGCACTTTATCAGCCTGAGCAATGAATACTTTAGACTCACCCACACTAGAACAACTCATTCATAGCCAGCCTCATTTGTGGCGCGGGCACAGCCGCGCGAGCCACCATTTGGCTCCGGTCATCAACACTGGGTTCCCTAAGTTAAATAAAGCATTACCCGATGGCGGCTGGCCTACCCACGGCTTAATGGAGTGGATTGTGCCGCACTGGGGCGTGGGCGAATTAAGCCTGCTGCTACCTTTACTGCTGCACTTTAACCTACAGTCGCGCTGGTGTTCATGGCTTTGCGCGCCCTACTCGCCCTGTGCCCAAACCTTGGCTCAACAGGGTCTTGACCTGCGCTATTTGCTGCTTATCCCTAAGGTTCAAAGCAGCGCTTCTGCATTAAAGCAAACTAAAAAGTACACTCAGCGCGCTAAACACTCTGAGCAGCATCCTGACCAAAACCTTTTTTGGAGCATGGAAAAGCTACTGGCAAACCCCACCTGCGGCATAACCTTAGCCTGGCCTCAACAGCCTACTCTCCAACATTTAAGGCGTATTCATTTGGCAGCCACTAATGGTCATAACTTGGCTGTTGTGTTTCAGCAAAAAGCCTTAACCAATACACCCACGCCTTTACGCATCAAGCTCACAAGCTCTGCCAATCAAAATGAAAACCCAAACTCAAACCCGCAGGCGTTAAGGCCCAGTCTAAAAGTTGAAATACTAAAGGCTCGTGGCTCTCTTTCTAGCCGTTCCTTACAGCTAGATTTGTGAAGCGCAGCTCCCATGGCAAACCCTCGACAAGCGCAACTAGCGCTAGCACTGGCGCCCCCGCCACCTAAAAAACCCCCTGCGGCGGCATATAAAGTCTCTTCGAGCAACCCTGCGCCAAGCTCATCAAAGCAGCTCTGGCTTTGCATTTATTTCCCTTATTTGGCATTAGAAGTGATTGCCCAAAGAGCTGATTTTCAATCCATACACAATCCTCAAAAACCACTAGCCATCACCGAAGAAATTAAAGGCCGGCCACATATTTTAATGGCTTCACGCTCTGCCCTAGCCGCTGGCGTCACCGCTGGTTTGAGCACAGCCTCTGCTCTAGCGTTGTGCCCAGAGCTAACACTTTGCCCACGCCAACCCGAAGAAGAACAACAAACACTGCAGGCATTAGCCCAGTGGAGTTATCAATTCACCCCTTGCTTAAGCTTGGAATTTCCTCAGGCCTTGCTGCTAGAAGTTAAAAGTAGCCTGCTGTTATTTGGTGGGTTAGATAACCTCAGCCAATATATCCTCGAGGGTTGCCAACAACGCGGCTACCGGCCTTGCTTAACCGTAACCCCAAGCCCCAAAGCCAGCTGGGTATTGGCCAGAGCCGGCGGCAATATTCAAATAAACCAAATCGATGCACTGCGCAGCACCTTAGGCCAACTACCTTTAAGCAGCCTCGATTTACCCCCGCGCACCCTACAAAGGCTTCATAAAACCGGGCTCACCAACTTACGGGATTTATGGCGCTTACCCCGTGCCGATTTAGCCCGCCGCTATGGCCAAGACCTACTAAAAATCCTGGACCAAATGAGCGCTTCGCAACACCAGCTATTAACTACTTTTGAGCAGCCGCTAACATTTAGCACCGAGCAAGATTTACCCATAGCAATGGAAAACTGGAAGCTATTTTGGCCGGCTATTCAGCACCAACTAGAAACGTTAATCAGGTTTTTACACAACCGAAACGCCGCAACCGCTCACCTTGAATTAAGTTTTTTTCATGCTTATGGCGCGCGTTCAGAGCTGATGATTAGCCTACGAACACCAAGCCAAAGCCTAGCCAACCTCATGCTATTAGTACGCGAACGGCTAGACCATTACACACTGCCGGCATCGGTAATAACCGTACAACTTTGCACCCACGCCATTGAGCCTTACCGCACTCAAGAGCGCGATTTATTCCAACCCAACAGCACTCACAAAATAGATGAAAATTGGGCCAATTTATTAGACCAGTTACAAGCGCGGCTTGGCCCCAACAGCATTCAAACACTGCAGTTAAATGAAGATCACCGGCCTGAATGCGCACAACATTACATACGCTACGATGGCGTCGAATTAAAACCGTCCAAGGCATCAACCCCACAAACAACCACAAAACTGCGGCCCTATTGGCTGCTGCCACAACCCCGCGCGCTGCGCCTTTGTGACTATACAATTGACCCTCAAAGTGAGCGTATAGAATCCGGTTGGTGGGACCAGCACCCAATACGCCGCGACTACCACACCGCTATTGACCGCAATGGTAGCCGCTGCTGGGTATTCCAAGATCTTAGGCAACCTAAGCGTTGGTATTTGCAGGGTTTCTTCGGGTGATTTTCGGTAGCTATCTAGAATTACCGGTAATTCCCGGTAACTTTTGACAACCATGGTAAATATTCCCCTCTAGCGCGCACGCATCCAACTCTGCATCAGAATCTGCATCAGCACCGGCCTTTGCCGAACTACACTGCCTTAGCAACTTCAGCTTTTTAAGAGGTGCATCACACCCGCAAGAGCTGGTGACACAAGCTCGAAAACTGGGTTACCAAGCCCTCGCCATTACCGATGAATGCTCATTAGCCGGAGTCGTGCGGGCCCACGTAGAAGCCAAAAAAGCAGGCTTGCCATTAATCATTGGTAGTGAATTCAAACTAGATGACGGTTTACATTTTTTACTGCTAGCAACAGACCAATCCAGCTATGGCAGGCTTTCTCTGCTCATCACTGCGGCACGCAGAAAAGCAGAAAAAGGTCACTACCATCTAACCCGCGACTTGCTACAAGAACACCACCCCAGCGGATGCTTGGCCATTTGGCTGCCGGGGCAATTTATTCATAACAACCAACACGTGTATGCGCAATTATCCGAAAAAAAAGACAACAAAAATGGCGCTCAAAATAGCAATGGAAATAGCAGCCAAGAAACACAAATACGCTGGATCAAAGAACAATTCCCACACGACTGCTGGATAGGCCTTGGCTTGTTCCGCCAACCCCACGACCCTGCATTGCTAGCCAATGCCCAACAATGGGCAGCACAGTTTAAAATACCCATAGTTGCCTGCAACGACATTCACATGCACCGCCGTAACCGCCAACCATTACAAGATGTATTGACCGCAACTCGGCACAAAAAACCAGTCGCCGAGCTAGGCTACGAGCTATTTGGAAATGCCGAACATTACCTAAGGTCCATCGCCGACCTTGCAACCATTTACCCCAACGAATTACTGGCAGAAACCATAAATATCAGCAACCGCTGTCAGTTTTCATTGGATGAATTACGCTACCAATACCCCAGCGAACTCGTTCCCAAAGGCCACACCGCAACCAGCTGGTTGCGCCAACTTATCGAACAAGGCATGGCCAAACGCTGGCCCGAAACGCATTCAAAAAAGGCTGCGCCTCAAAAAGTTAAAGATCAAATTGAACACGACCTTGGGTTAATTCAAGAGATGGCCTACGAACCTTACTTTTTAACCGTACACGATATTGTTCGGTTTGCTCGCGCGCAAAATACTTTATGCCAGGGCCGTGGTTCAGCGGCCAACTCTGCGGTTTGTTATTGCCTATTTATTACCGAGGTTGACCCGGCCCGAATGAACTTATTGTTCGAGCGTTTTATATCTAAAGAGCGTAACGAACCACCGGATATCGATGTTGATTTTGAACACGTACGCCGTGAAGAAGTGATCCAATATATTTATAAAAAATATGGCCGCGACCGTGCAGCATTAGCTGCCAGCATCACCACCTACCGAACCCGCAGCGCAGTGCGCGATGTTGGCAAAGCGCTGGGGCTCAGTAACGACCAAATCGACCGGCTCGCCCGCGGGGTAGACCGTTGGGACAACTACCAACTACTGCCCGAGCGGCTGCGCGAATGCGGGTTAGACCCAAACAGCCCAGTGGTTAAACAGCTTGGTTGGTTAATATCTACCTTAGTTGGATTTCCGCGGCACCTGTCGCAACACGTTGGCGGCTTTGTAATTTCTGAACAAAAATTATCGCAACTAGTGCCCATCGAAAACGCCAACATGACAAACCGTACCGTCATTCAGTGGGACAAAAACGACTTAGAAGCACTGGGCCTAATGAAGGTAGATATACTGGCACTGGGTATCCTCAGCGCCATTCGAAAAGCGCTCAAATACCTTAGCGATACCAGCGCTAAAACTGTAACCATGCAAGACATCCCTGCAGAAGATCCAGCGGTATATGCGATGCTACAACGAGGCGAAAGCATTGGTATATTTCAAATAGAATCCCGTGCGCAAATGTCGATGTTGCCTCGCCTCAAACCCGCCAACTATTATGATTTAGTGGTGCAAATAGCCATTGTGCGGCCCGGCCCTATTCAGGGCGATATGGTCCACCCCTACCTTGCACGTCGAGCAGGCCGGGAGCCGGTAGACTACCCAAGCCCCGAAGTTAAAACCGTTTTAGAGCGCACATTAGGCATACCTATTTTCCAAGAACAGGTGATGCAACTGGCGATAGTTGCCGCCGGTTTCACCCCCGGCGAGGCCGACCAACTACGCCGCGCAATGGCCGCCTGGAAACGCAAAGGAGGTTTAGAACCCTTTGAGACCAAACTCAAAAACGGTATGCGTGAACGAGGCTATCCTACAGAATTCGCCGAACGTATTTTTAACCAAATAAAAGGCTTTGGTGATTACGGGTTCCCCGAATCCCACTCTGCTAGTTTTGCATTACTGGCCTATGTTTCTTCCTGGCTTAGGTGCTATCACCCAGCAATATTCACCTGCGCTTTACTCAACAGCCAGCCCATGGGTTTCTACAGACCCTCACAACTGATTCAAGATGCACAGTCACAAGACGTAGAAGTACAGCCCGTTGATGTTCGCTTTAGCGAATACGATTGCTCGCTAGAAAAAACCAAAAATAACTCGCCGATTCTTAGGCTCAGGCTTGGCCTACGCATGGTAAAAGGGTTTAGCGCAGCCGCGGCGCAATCGCTCATTGCTTGTCGCAATCAAAAACCATTTAGCGATATCACCGACCTAGTGATACGCAGCCAAATTGACCGCGGTAGCATCGAATGCCTAGCCGCAGCAGATGCATTAAATGGCCTCAGCGGTAACCGCCACAACGCCTATTGGGATGTTGCAGGCGTCGAGCCGCCACCGCCATTATTCGAACGGCTAGAGTTCCACGAGGGTAAACCACTACTACCCATTCCGACGCAAGGGCAATCCGTAATCGCCGACTACGCCGCCACCGGTGCATCACTGCGCAGTCATCCGCTAGCGCTGTTGCGGTCACGATTCAACAGCAAACGAGTACATCAAGCTAAAGATCTGTGGTCATTACGAAACGGTTGTTTAGCACGGGTTGCTGGGTTAGTCATTTGCCGCCAACGCCCGCAAACTGCCTCCGGCGTTACCTTCGTAACCCTTGAAGATGAAAGCGGCCAAACCAACATTATTGTTTGGCCCAGCGTTGGTTTGGCCCAGCGCAAAGCATTGCTCAGCGCACAGCTTTTATTGGTTACAGGTACCGTTCAGCAAGAAGACAAAGTGCTGCATTTAATTGCAGGAAAATTAGAAGATTGTAGTGATTGGCTGGGTGGGCTAGATGCACGGTCGCGGGATTTTCATTAAGGCTATCCAAATCCAGATTGCACCAACGCCAAACCCGGGGGCAACCTTGACTGCACATTGTTGGGCTTCGCTGACTCTGCTCAACCTACGAACTTATTTAAGTAACAGCCTATCAGCCAAATTTTCATTTTTATTGCTAGGCAATGGGCAGTGTCATTATTTTTTACAATTTGCGTCGTCGCGGGAATTTTATTAAATGCATGCCCCTTTAACTAGTTAAAAAACAATCACTTTTTTAATTGGCCTGGTTTTTTTCTTTTAACTTTGAGCGGACCATAAAAGATTGCACTACTTCAAAATGCATTCTTGTACTTTTAAATAACAAAGGAATTTAGCAATGAAAAGACTATTAGCTTTGGGGTTTACATTCGCCCTACTTACGCCGTTCGCAGCTTCTGCGCACACCATCGCCGTTGGTGTAAATAACGCCGGCGCACCTGGCAGTGTTACTGTTTGATTGGGTACATATGGATCCGCCCATACTACAGGCCTACGCCAGGGCAGCATGACATTGGATGGTACTACCTCTGCATTTACCACTCTCACGAACAGCCAGCCTACAGGGCTGATCCTTGGAAATAACTACTTCTTTGCTGATGTTGCCAGCGGCTCCATCGGCACATTAGCCTCCGATTCTTATACTTCGTGGGTTAACAATACTGCTCTTGGTAATGTTGTCGAATGGATGGCCGTGACCTTCACCGGTTTAGCTGCTGGTATCTACGCCTATGACTTAGCTGGTTTAACTAGCGCTAACTGGACCAACATCAATTCTTTAGCAACTAACTGGAGTGGTACCCTGGTCATTCCAGGTAGTGCAGTCAATGGCGTTCCAGAGTCAGGCGTTCTAGCTTGGGTTGGGTTGGCTTGGCTTGGCTATGAGCAAGCGCCGTAAAAAAAGCTGATACTAAGCTTTAATCTAGATTGAGAACCCCGCCTATTGGCGGGGTTTTTTGTTTAGCCTTCTATTTTTTCTCTTCACTGCTCAAGTACCGCTCAACCTACCTAAACCATACCGGCTTATTCAAAGCGATTGGCGTGAATTTTATGGCTAGCCAGGTCAGACTTCATTGATCTCAACCGACGAGCTGCCATGCGAAAACCGTTCATAAAGCGGACAATTTCAGAGTAACTCTTGGTCCAGCGCTGCTTCAATCAGTGTGCCTTCATCTAGCCCGTTAATCACCTGATCATGAACGGCTATCACCAGTCTTTGAGCGACAATCAAAATCACCCTATTCCTCATCAAAATATCGAGTGATTTATTAACGGAGCCCCGTGTACACTATTGAACCTAACCTTCAAAAGAACAGCTCTAACTACCAAACCACCCCTCTATCGATAAGCAACATAAATAAAAGGATTTTATGAAAAAGTTAATGACGCTGGGCCTAACACTTTTAATGCTTGCAGGGTATGCAACACAGGGTTTTTCTACTGAAGCCAAGAAACCGATCGAGGTTCAAAATAAGGACATCGTATCCGATTTCTTTAGGTTGTTCAGCGCAGGTAAAATTGATGCTGCCTTCGCAATGGTAAGCGACGACGTTGTTTGATGGGTTCCTGGAGATTTACCCTTATCCGGGACCAAGACAAAAACTCAATATCTGCAAGTCATTGCTGGTTTTCAGAAAAGCTTTCCCGCCGAGCTACACTTTAAGGTCACTTCCATGATTGCTGAAGGAAATCAGGTTGCGCTCGAGGCTTCGTCTTATGGCGAGCATGCCTCAGGCAAGACCTACAGCAACGCTGTATCATTTTTTGATTACCATCAAAGACAACCGACTAGTGGCCGTGAAAGAGCACATGAATACTCACCATCTCTACCAACTGATTACACCGAAAGCCTCACCGCGCTGCACCAATAGCGTGTAATAACATTTAATACCTGGCACGCCCACCATTACACTCATTAGGCGCCCTCCTCAAATACTCAAACCCAACGTAGTGCCACCCTGTGATATATTGCTGGGCTTTGCTAGCTGCGCCTAAAGCACCTGCGTAGCTTGCGCTTAAACACCTCATTTTCGCTGCGTTACTTTTGCCGCAAACACCGTGAATAACACTTAGGAAAACACATGCTAAAAAAAATTGAATCGGGCTTAGAGTCGACCATATTTGCGAGTCGTTGGTTATTGGCACCTTTTTATCTTGGTTTGGTTATTAGCATTATCTTGTTGTTTGTGAAGTTTTCTCAGGAAGTCTGGCATTTAGCCAGCACCGTTATAACTAGCTCTGAAAGCGACATGATCATTGGCATATTGGCACTCATCGATATGTCTTTGGTGGGTAGTTTATTGCTGATGGTGATTTTTAGTGGCTATGAAATATTTGTTTCTAAGATTCACATTACCAACCATGAAGACAAACCAGACTGGATGGGCAAAGTAGATTTCTCGGGACTAAAGCTAAAAGTCATTGGTGCGATCGTGGCTATTTCTGCCATCGATTTACTTAAAACTTTTATGAATATCCCCGGCGATTTAACCGATGAGCAAATGAATACGCTGCTATGGAAGGTGGTAATCCATATGGCTTTTGTTTTTTCCGGGCTGATATTCGCACTTACGGACAAAATTGCAGGCGATACCACCAAGCATTAGCTTTCACATAATTTGCACTGGTAAAACCATCACTACGGTTTGATGGTTTTACCACGCTGCCTCACCGCCGCATTCCTCCCAAGCTCCCGCGCACGCTGCAAACAACTCACCCGGTTACTGACCTGCAAAATTTGGAAGATGGTATTAAGGTGGGTTTTAACCGTGCTCTCGCTAATAAACAAAACCTCAGCAATTTGTTGATTGAGTGGTCCTGCTCCAGCAACTGCAATACCTGCGTTTGGCGTTTACTTTACAGTGCAGGCGCGCCAACTGCACCAGCCTGCGGCAAACGCTCCAGCGCCTGCTGAACTTCATCGGGAATATACATTTCGCCAGCCAACACCTGGCGTAGCCCCGCCAACATATGCTCACCCGTAAAGGCTTTACGAATAAACCCCAGCGCTCCCAAATCCAACGTCTGCTGAATCAACGAGCTGTTTAACAGCTGCAGATATAACCACCACAGGGTAAGGCATACGCTGTGCTTGCACTCGCTGCAAAACACCCCGGCCACTGATGCCCAGCATCACCAAATCCAGCAATACCAAATCCCAGTCAGTGCCCGACTGCAGTTGTTCTAGCGCCAAATCAGAATTATCCGCCGCACACAAATTCAGTGATCTACTCAAATCCTTAAGCAAATAACTCATGCCATCAATAAACAGCTGGTGATCGTCGACAATCAATATACTCATAGAAAATTAAGTCAGTGACGTAAGAGCGTCATCAAAAGGAGTGGGCGTTATTGGGTGTAACAATTATAAAGGCGAATTCGCATTCAAAACATAACGCTTCGATAAACAAACACAGCGAAAGCGAAAGCGAAAGAAAATAGCCGGGTGGCCAAAAAGGCCAAAACCTTAGTTAAATGAAGACTACAAAGCGGTATGATTGAACAGTATTTAGCGAAAACGCGGCCTGCGTGAATTATCCATGTTTGCACGCTTAATATCACAATACATGGAAAACCTATCCATCTATATACAACACATACATGGATAATGGGTTCCGCTTATTAACGCTGTTATGCCTCACAGGAGGAAGGGTCATGAAACGTCAAATCACAGCTGATGAATTAGGCTATTTATACAACAGAATCGGCGCATCCATTTGGCATCTTCAACATGTAGAAAACGCCTTAGTTCCGTACATCATAATAAAAGGCATTGCGAAAGCGTTGAATACTCTTGATGAGGCCACGGCGGCTTTACAACATGAAACAGAATTAAATAAATTAACCCTCGGTCAATTAATAGGTAGAGCAACTAATAGGTAGAGCAACTAAGTTAAATGTTCTTGAAGAGCCGTTATTGGGAAGATTGCGAACATTTAATAATGAACGGAAGTGGGTTGTACATAATTCAATTTTTGAACACGGTGACCAGCTTTATACTGATGAAGGAAGGGAATTCGTTTTTTCTCGGTTAGATAACTTTGTGAATGAGGCCGAGTCATTGCATAAGCATGTAGGAGAACTAGTTGTGGAGTACTCTGTAAGCGAGGGAATGAGTAGAGACAGCATTGATGAAATAGCTATCAATCACGTTAACAAATTAAAAGGTGAGGCATAACAAAAGCAATTAACTCGGACATTTTTCCGCGGTGTTCATTTGTGCTAAAAGACCCTAGCACAAGCCTCTCACCGCTACAAAATTCCGGTTATTGCTGGCGTTATGTTTCAAGGAGAGATTGTGACTAAACTCATAATTAAAAATAATGAAGTGGAAGGTATAACAAAAACGCACTTTCTTAATGATAATGCGATCCGTCTAAATAAATCACTTGGTGATCTCGCTGGTTTAAAAAATATAGGCTTCCATATTATAGAAGTTGAGCCTGGACATGACTCGACCGAATATCATCGACACTATTTTGAAGATGAGTGCTGTTATATTTTAAGTGGCGAAGCGACAATTACCATTGGTATAGAAGAGCATTTAGTGTCCTCAGGTGATTTTATTGGGTATCCGGCAGGCGGAGACGCGCACACAATGAAAAATACGGGTGAAACTACATTGGTCTGCATTGTTGTTGGTCAAAGGCTACAAAATGAGGTTGTTGATTACCCTAATTTGAATAAACGCTTGTTTTGTTACGGTGATAAAAGTGATCTAGTAGATATTAACGATATATCAGATGTATAGAAACATAACAAATACATGAAGCGGATTCGTCAACCTGTCGCACTTTTTGAAATAATGACTTCAAAAATTCTCCAGAACCACTCACCACTTATGTAAGGCGTTATGCTTTAAAAGAAAATTACGTAGTCACAATAAATTGAAGAGTAAAATATGAACAAAATCGTTTTAGTGATCTTGCCTGCCTTGTTCATGATTTCAGGGTGCGCTTCCAATAAAGACAGCAATAATGCCAAATCTCCTGTAAATACATTAGTTTTTGTTCATGGTGCGCATTTAACCAGCAATGCGTGGTCTTTTGTTGCCACTCTTCTAGAGAAGGATGGTTATAACACTATTGCTGTTAATCTCCCTGGACGGGAACAATCTATTAACCCTAATAGTATTACATTGGATGTTTCTTCTCAGGCGCTATGTGATGCCATAAAAAATATAAACGCGCCCATTACCTTTATTGCCCATAGCCAAGGTGGTGCTGTTGTAAATAATGCACTATCAATTTGCCCAATAAAAAATATTAACAACATTATTTATGTAGCTGCTGTCGCACCTACAAATGGTGACAAGCCTTTTTTCCTACTAAACTCCTCAGATGAAGAAAATTACTTTAAAGGTGTTAGCTTTGACGAAAAATCAGGCTGGATGGTTATTAGTGATAAAGGTTCATTCGTAAGCGTATTTACAAATTCAACTTCAAATAAAATAACAAGCTTAATTTCATCTCAAGCCGTTAACGAACCAGCTATTATAGGGGACGGTGTCGTAAGTTATGAAACAGAGTATTTTTCAAAAATAAATAAATTCTACATCTATACAAAGCAAGATAAGATAATTTCACTCAACTCGCAAAAAGCCATTACGGGTAAAATTGATCTCAAAGATGGCGCAATCATTGATACTGGGCACTTACCAATGATTTCAAGTCCACTAAAGTTAGCGAGCCAAATCAAAACGTTTCTACCATAAAAAAGCATAACAAAAACATCAAGTTCGTTCGCTCCGCTAGGAGGATAAAGGGGACGCTACCCTTTAATTTGTAACTATTATACATTGGCGCATGCCTAGATTAGCTCGCAGCGTATTTCCCGATATTCCTCATCATATTACCCAGCGTGGTAATCGACGTGAGGATGTGTTTTTTACAGGCGAAGACAGGCTGGTGTGAAATTTGGCATACAACTTACCAGTTGCTCAAGCGGATTTGTAAAACTGCTGAGCAAGCGTTATATGCATCTCTATTTTGAGCGTAGATAAACATCTGCAATATTTAAATTTACAAACTATGAGGGTCACCAATGACCAAGATTGATGAAAAAATCGAAGAGTTACGTGCTAAGCACCCTAGCCTAACGAAAGATGAAGCGATCAAGATTATAACTGAGAAAAATGAGCGCAAGAAAAAGAAGAGAGCGATAAAAACAGATAGAACTAACACTAAAAAAATTAGGAATGAGGCAAACCGGCCAAATACGGATAAGGTTTGAGTCTTAAGCCATACCATTAGGCAAACAGCCAAGTACATAGCCAAGCGGTACACCAACCCAAACCTACTGCTTTTAAAGTGTATTCAGCTACGCTTCAATTCTTGCACATAAAAAAATTCCGGCTTAGGCCGGTAATCTGCATTTTTTTGGATAAATAAATGGATCTTAATCAAGTTACAGTGCAATCAATAAATATCCCTGAGTCTATTAAGTTTTATAAACAGCTGGGTTTAATATTAATTGTTGAAGATGCACATTACGCTAGGTTTGAACTTCCAAAAGGAGATTCTACGTTCTCTGTACATCTTACTACTGAATTATGGTTATCAAATACAGTAGTCTATTTCGAAGTACCTGATGTGGTTAAAACAGTATCTGAGCTTAAAGCGAAAGGTGTGGTTTTTACGCAAGACCCAAAAGAAGAATCTTGGCTTTGGCATGAATCTCTTCTGCAAGACCCTTCGGGAAATGAAGTCTGTATTTACACTGCAGGTGAAAGCAGAAAGAATCCACCATGGCGATTAGCGCAAACTTAACAATAACAGCCAAGCGATGCGTGCAGCCCTCCCGCTACTAGCAATAGGCAATTATGCAAACAGTAGTTATGACACAATTTGATACGCTTATTGCTAATATTAAGTCGTGTACTCTTTGTGAAAACAAGCTGCCTGATGGTGTGCGCCCTGTCTTTCAGGTTCACCCTGAGGCGCGTATTTTAATTGCAGGGCAAGCACCAGGCCGCAAAGCACATGCGTCTGGCATTCCCTTTGATGGCGCTAGTGGCAAGCGGTTACGAGAGTGGCTAGGCATCAGCCCTGAGGTATTTTACGACCCTAAGCAAGTTGCTATATTGCCCATGGGGTTTTGTTATCCCGGTACGGGTAAAAACGGTGACCTTGCGCCACGCCCAGAATGCGAGCCTGCATGGCGCAGCCTTTTACTGCAGCAATTACCTAACGTAGAAATAACCTTGGTACTTGGCAAGTACGCATAGAAATATCACGTCGAAGATAAAAATATTTCGTTAATGCAATTGGTTAAGTCGTGGCCTGAGTACTGGCCCAAATTAGTACCGCTCCCACACCCTAGGCCTAGGCCTAGAAATAATATATGGCTTAGTAAAAACCCGTGATTCGAGAAAGAGCTTGTGCCAGAGCTTCAAAAACAGGTAGCTGCTTCTCTTCGCAATATACCGAAATAACAGATGGTTTAAGCTCTGCCTGCCCCAATACTAATGCGCGCCTTTGCTTGCAGCATTAAGCTTACAAAACGAATTCATCATGTAAATCTAAGAGGTATTAACATTATGAAATTGGACTATTGTGTTTTTGGCACAAACAACATGGAAGCATCGGTTAAGTTTTATGATTCACTTTTTGAACAAACAGAACTTAAGCAAGTTTTATCTACTGACCGAATGACTTTTTGGCAGTGTGAAGATTTTGCATTTGCAATAGCCATACCCTTTAACGAGCTGCCTGCAAGCAATGGCAACGGAACCATGATTGGCTTAAATGTTGGCTCTGTAGAAGAAGTAACAAGACTGTATAAAAAGGCGATTGAATTGGGTGGTAGTTGTGAAGGCGAGCCAGGCCAACGGGGCCCAAGTTTTCTGCATATGTTAGAGATTTAGACAACAATAAGATCGTTTTTTCGGTATAAAATTTATCTACCACAGACAGTCATAAAACCCTGTGATTCCCAAACGGTGCGCATCATAGATTCCGCACTCACTAGAAAGTACTCACGCTATATTTTGATATACAGCTTCTAAGTTTCATACTTTAACCACGCACGAACAAGCCAACGTATGCCTTGATCAAACAAACTGATCAGGGCATACGCTTGTGTTTTAGCCTTCGGTTAGTTCTGCAGGTTTTGGCGGCGATGCCAATGCCGCGCAGATGACCGATGCGCCAATTACACACGAAAGGATGATAAATGCTAAGTCGTAGTTTCCGACTTTATCTACCAAATACCCTGCACCCACTGGCACTGCAGATGCGAAGATAACCTGTACGGGCAGTAGGAACCCGTTGATGGTTGCGAAGGATTCACGGCCAAAATAGTTGGCGACCATTGAGGGGGCCATGACCACGCCGCCGCCAAAGGCAAAGCCAAAAATGGGCGCTGCCATGGTTGTCATCAATAGGCTTGGGGCTTGCCATATCATTAAAAATGCCAGCAACATGAAGCTATGCAGTATAACGATGATGTAGCGTGGCTCTAGCCTGTCGCCTAACCAGCCAATGGGGAAACGCGCAAAGGCGCTACCGGCTATTAATAGGCTAAGAATACTGGCGGCTTGCATGCGCTCGAAACCAGAATCACGCAGGTGGAAGATTCCGTGAACACTGATCATATAAAGCGGCATAACCTGCGACATTACGATGATCAAAATAAACCACAATGCGGGTGTGCGAATAGCATCTGCTAGTGTCCACGATACTTTGCTTTGATAGGTGCGTGGCTCGCTTTGGGTGCTAGACAGTGCTTCAACTTGCTCGTGGGTACCGTCGGGCACTTGGCCATAGTCTTCTGGTTTGCTTTTGATCATTAGTGCACAAAGAACCCCAGCAAATGCACAGCCACTTGCAACCAACCAGCCCATTTGCCAACTGCCAAAATATTGAATTAGCCAAGCATAAAACGGCTGGGCAATAAACCCACCGACACCGCCTGCTGTCATTACTATGCCCAGCGCCATGCTGCGCTTTCGGTTAAACCAGTAGCTGATGGTGGTTTGAATAGGTACCACTCCGCCAAAGGCAAAACCTAGCGGCATAAGCAAACCCCATAGTGCAATCCAGTGCCATAACTCGCTGGTTACGGTGCCTAGCAAAAACAGCCCAACGGTCATGATGGATAGGCCTAACAGCATTGATTTTTGCGCGCCGTATCGGTTGATAAAAATTGCTACAAAGGGTGTTGATAGGCCAATTAATATTCCGCGAATAGATTGCGCCCACGAGGCATCGCCCCGGCTCCAGCCCATTTCGGTAATCATTTCGGGGAAGATCACGTTAAAGCCGTAGAACACCATGCCCATGACCAAAAAGTAGATCATGAATAGAGTGCGTAAATTTACCCAGCCGAAGAACTGCGTGCTTTTTATTATAGTTGTCATAGCCTGACCTTCTCCTTGAAAGCCTAATTCATGCGCTACCCACTGCACTAACTTGTGCCTAGGCAGGCATCATTTTTGTTGCTGTAAATGCTGAAACCAGCGGAAAAAGAATTAGGTTAACACTTAGATGGGGTATACGCAGCCCTACTTATGCACAGGTATAATATGAATAAGATTTGGATGTCATTGCAGCGAACAATAAATTGGTTTTTGTCGGTATGGTAGAGCTTCCGCAGGAACAGCTTCGAACACGTTATGCGATTGCGAATTACATTAGAGTGCAGCGCATTGGTTGGGCTCTAGAATAACCCAACGGAATTACTCGATTGTTGGCTGTAACGCTTCGGCAACTCAGCCCAACCAATAACTAAAAATATAAGCATGGAATGTGAGAATCAGGCTTGTATAACATGTAAATATAACCCAACTGCGAAGCGCTTTTATTCAAGCCGGTTTCTCACATGAACTCGTCTAATATCCCTGCGTACATCCCTACCGACAGCCCGTCAAAATCGACTTTTCGACGTTCACTAAACCACATTACAGACGCATCTAAGTCATCACACTTGAACAATACTCTGCACCGCCCTACGCGCTGAATGTTTGACTGGCTCTGCACGGCCCAGCCTAAATAACATTTGCACCGTATCACCTTCTGCAATGTTGTAATGCTTCAAGAAGGTTTTTTGCATGGGTAACATATCTTTATATTCTTGCAAAATTTGGCTCATGGGGTGTTGGGCTAAACCCATCGCAGTGGTTTGTAGGTTCATGCGGCAATACGCCTGGCCAATTTTCACTTGGTCTATACGCTGGTTATTTTTGGTGATCATAAGTGCAAACGTTGCGGCAGATTCAGATTGGCTTTTGGTCATGTCCACTGCTTGATTACCAAAGTCCGTTGGGTCTTTCTCCATTTTCTCGCGAGACAGAAAAAACGTTTCGGCAATTGTTTTTTTAATACCGCTCATTCCGCTTTGAGCCACACCAAAGCCATCGCGGTATTTGGCTACTTCTGCGTCGTTCACTCTGAACATTGCAATGGTTTCGGCATCGCGCTCTTTGTTACCCACTTCAATTTGCATGGCCTGGGTTAACCAGTCACTCAGTTGTTTTTGATCTTTGGGGGATGATTTAAATACCAAGGTTGAATCGCTGGTATCGGCATTAAATTGTTGCAGTTCAATTTGCTCGGCAGCAGTTAGCGCTACTTGGTCGTAGTCACGTTTGTTGCTGCTTCGTTTTAGTAGCTGACCAAACAGTGGATCGGGCGATATGCCGGCAGACTGCTGCAAGGTTACCCGTGCAACCGGTCTGTTTTGCAGCTCTGTATTTGCGTATTGGCCCTGGGGGAAGTATTCAATATCAGCCTTATAACCCAAACCGGATGCGGCGATGCGGGCAGTCTCTAAAAAGGTTCCCTGACCAATGTGAATTTGCCGGTGGTATGGGTCCGTGGCGGGTAGCAGCCGGTCTGGGTCTACATACAGATCGAAACTTAGTGGGTCGATTAGTTTTACGATCCAGGGTTGTTTATTGTGGGGGTTTGGCGCCAATATCGCATAGGAGATCACTTTAAGGCGGATGTCTTCTAAGGTGCTTTCTGGGCCCGCCCAGCCGTATAACTCTGTTTGTGGCTCGCTTGAGCAACCTACTAAGGCGCTACTAAACACCGTTGCGCCAGCTCCAAAGCCAAGTAGTTGTATAAAATTTCTGCGGTCCATAGGGTGCTCCGTATGTTGTGTACAGTAAGTTCGCTGTTAGCTTATGGCTGCCGTTAGATTTGGATTACTGTTAGCTAGGGGCCAATTGATAGGCATAATATTCATGCTAAAATATTACATTCCAAAGAATGATACGCATACTACATTCCCAGGAATGTAGTTACAACCCTACCACACCATTACCCACCATCCAATTTTGAGCACAGGTCATTGAACAAACGCATTCAACAAGAATACCGAGTGATTGTTTTACTTGGCATTATTGAACAACTTAAAGGCACCCGCGAAGAAAAACTGTTCAGCCACCTAGAAATTAGCTCATCGCAGTTTGCGGTGCTCAACCACTTTACCCATGACCCAAAGCGCGCCTGGACAGTAACTCAGCTACGAAAAGTAATGGAGATGAACCAGCCCGGCATTACAAAGGTGGTTCAGCGGTTGGTTGAACATAAGCTGTTAGCCACCACCACCGACAAAAAAGACGCACGCAGAAAGCAGCTAAAGATAACCAGCAAGGGGCTTAAATATTGCGAACATACTGCGAGGTTATTAATGCCTGATATTCATCAGGTAATGGGGCATTGGCAAGACGATGAGCTAGCAGATTTTTCAAAACATTTAGAAAAACTAAAATGCTGGTTAGATGAAAACAGAGACACGGTAATACTACCAAACAAGGGGTAAAGCCCATTTAACCGCTGCTTTATGAATACTAAATCAAACTAACCGCAAATCAAAAGGATGCGTGTTAATTTTAATAATTTCAAATTCTTTTGCCAGCTCATGCCTAGGGTTTAATAAATAATTGTAACTGTGCGGAACCACTGCTGAAGGTACTTTTAACAATACGCCTTGCATAGAGGCAAGCCATTCGTCACCAGCTAGCCGTGTGTAGCCATCGTCGAGATACCACTGCTTGGGTAAACCCGCTTCCGATAATGCTTGGATACCACTGTCATTGGTATATTCAACTTCTAGCAGTTGGTAGTTGTCAGGGGTTTCGTCTGGGCTTAATTCAAAATGAACCAATACTTCTAACATGGCCAGCGCTGGGCTTTCAGACAGGTATACAACGGGTATACCTTTGTTGTGCCAACGCCCTGGGGTCTTTAAACCACCAACGCCTTTTAGATCAGCATAATTGCTGATTCGCCAAAGCCTCACGCAAAATAGCCAGCATCAAGCTGATTTAGCGCAATATTTACCAGCTCGGCACCGGGCTCGGTTTGCATAATAACCAAAGCACTTTGTTGGTTGAACACCTTGCGGGGTTTGCGCAGCCATGCCGCAGCCTTGTCTGTATTGCCAAATACTTCTTCGGCATGGGTGCAAATTTTGGCAGCCCTAAGCCAGCGCCCAGATTCTTCCGCTGTAAGGCGTTCACCTTTCTTTTTCCTGTGGGTTAGTGTGCGCCGGGCAATTACCCAGTTTAAATCGCTCATGGATGGAATGGTGGTTGCCAGCTTATCTACCGCGACAGGGTTAATACCTTGCTGCAGCAGTTCGACTTCATCAAGGGGGGTTCTGATTTCACGATTAATCATGGCTCCAACACGAGATAAAGCGCGTAAATAAGCGGGTAATTGTGATCGTGCTGAAGGTTTGAATTCGGTGATGCTACTCATAATGAGACCTTTTTAAGCAATATGCCTAATTGTATGGGGCATATTGCCTTTTAGCAAGGGCGAGCACACAAAGACTCACTGGCTTTTTGGGTTTTTATTTGAATGTGTATTCGTACACGTGATGACGACACCAAAAATACCACGTGCCAGTAGCTCGCAATGCAGGAATACACCCACCCAAGTAGGTAACAAGCATGTGCACATTAAAAAGCAGCGAATTTGATCATTGTCGCGGTTCAAACTTGATACTAACCTATCTAATCGATAGCTATTAATTTTATAAACCGTAGTAAAAATACTGGAGTCTGCAACACAATTAACAAACTTAAATATTGCCTATTAGTATGCCACTGAGTTAGCGTATATCCTTCTATTTCAGCTTATAACGAAACAGACCTCCTACATACAAGGAATTAAAATGAGCCCTTTCGCACCTACTATTAATACAACGGTATTAGCTTTTAGTCTGACTATTTTTAATAGCATGTAGTGACGGCAGCAGTAATTCCGACATCGATGCTAACAACCCAGACCCAAGCTCCAACGCCTCTATAAATAGCGCGCCAGTCGCGAACAATGTGCACGTCTTAGATAGCAACGCTGGCAATGCTGAAATCGACGATAGTTTCAGCGGAATATATAGCTACAGCGATACAGACGGTGATGGGGAAGGTGACTCGACCTTCCGCTGGTTACGCAATGGCGTAGTTATTACCGGCGAAACCAGCCAAAGTTACTCCCTAACTACTGAAGACATTGGAGCAGCGTTAAGCTTTGAGGTTACTCCACGCGCCACCATTGGCGCTAACCCAGGCATGGCGATAAGCGGTACCTTTACTCCAGCCAGTCCTGAACTGTGCTGAGTTGGGACCAAGGCTCTGGTCATTCTATGCCCGGCTGGGAATAGAGTGATGATCTTGCGTACGGCAACCGCGGATGGCTGATGACCGATCAGGGTCCATTCGATGGCGTCCAATATTTCGAATGGGGCCCAGGCCCCCGAAGTTTCGAAAAATCCAAAAGCGAAGTCGGAAAATATCACACCGCAGATGTTTCAACCGATGAAAGAGCACCATCAACTTCAAGTGGTCGCAGCCTCTGGGTACAAGACGATCCAAACTAGCACCGGGTTCGGCGCACGTTGGTGGGTATGGTACGACGGCATGCCGCTTTCTGAGCGTGGTATCACCAATAGCGATACCGACCAAATGAGTTTCTATTTAAAAACAATTGATACCGTACCGCTCAACGATGATGGAGAAAACGGCAGTGTATCCGGTGCTAACTTTCATATCGGTACGTATATTTGCTGGGATGAATACTGCGCAAAAAAAGAAGACCCAAACCAACATTATTATCACTACTTAAAACTGAACCCTGGCGCTTGAATCCATGTATCGCTAGATCAACACCCCCAGTATCAGTGCGGCGAAAGCGGCTACCAACCCATCAACCCTGCGTTTGCTGAATACGGCCAAAACTACTTTGAACAAATGAATATTTTTATATGGATATGGCCGGCAGTACTCAAACCCAGCACACTGAATATTATGTCGATGAGATCGAATATCACAGTACAAAACATATGCCGGAGCCCAATCAAAACGATGATTCCATCAGCTCATTATGGGTAGGATACTGGCTCAATGAAGACCACTGGAAAATAGGCTTTATGGATTATTATGCAGGAAGCCTTCAATCGACCTTTGAAATTTGCTGGTCGAGCACGCCTGTTATAAATGCCAACTTTAATGAGGCCACACCGATTAACCCGCTGCTGTATAGCGGCTCAGAATATGTGGGCGGAGAAAACAACCAAAATTTAATTCGACGGGCGGGAAGTTACGCGGTTGCTTGGACCCGCTTCAAACTACCAGATGCAATAGAAAGCGCTAATGATATTTTATATTTTGCTGTGAAGGATGTGTCTATCGCAGGTGGCCACGCGGGCACTAAGTACCCATGGAGCAGAGCAGATGGTAAAGATGCGCCAAGCGCCAACATTCGAACAATTAATTATCACCTTCGACCCAGCGATAGTTGAAACGATAATAGCGGTTATCTAAATACCAGCCATATAGGCAACCGCTATCGTGTTCATTGTGACTCAGTTATTGTTTCAATAACTGAGTCACATAGCAGTGCAAGCAACCCGGTTTAGTCGAAGTACCGCGCTGTTTCGCAGGACTAATTAAAACCTATCAAATAGGCTGGCAACGGCACTATTCAACAGTACCTTTAACCTTGCTCAACCCTAGCGACTCGGCCCTCTGTAATAGCATCTGGCTCACGAAACTGCAGTGCTGCAAGGCGTGCGTACAGCGGGCAATTCTGGAGCAGTTCCTGATGTTGGCCTACTTGAATCAGCTTGCCTTCATCTAAAACAGCAATCGATTGTGCATGAACTACGGTTGCCAGTCGGTGAGCAATGATTAGGGTGGTACGGTTTTTCATTAAGTGGTCGAGGGCTTTTTGAACCATGTGTTCGCTCTCGGCATCGAGCGCGCTGGTGGCTTCGTCGAGCAGTAATATCTGCGGATCTTTGAGAATAGCGCGGGCAATGGCTATGCGCTGACGTTGACCGCCAGATAAACGGATGCCACCTTGGCCTAAGAAGCTGTCGTAGCCTTCTGGTAGTGCTTCTAAAAATTCATGTGCGTAGGCCGCTTTTGCTGCGGCAATCACTTCTTCGTTACTTGCTTCGGGTTTACCATAACGAATATTGTCCCAAGCGTTGCTGCTGAACAACGAAGGTTGTTGTGGCACAACGGCAATGCGCTCGCGCAGTTGTTGCAGTTTCATCTCTTTTATATTTACGCCGTTGATTCTAACCGCACCTTTTTGTGGGTCATAAAAACGTAACAACAAATCAAATAAAGTGCTTTTACCCGCCCCTGATGGGCCAACAATCGCAAGTTGAGCGCCCTTTTCAATCTTCAGGTCAAGCCCTTCGATGGCTTTGGTATTGGGACGTGACGGGTAGTTAAAACTAAGTTGCTCGATATGAATGGCACTGCCCACGGAATCTGGAACTTGCGCAGCTTCTTCTGGCTCTATCAATAAGCTTTCTGTGGCTAATAACTCTAGCAGGCGCTCGGTTGCGCCTGCAGCGCGCTGCAGGTCGCCATACACTTCGCTAATCGCCCCTAATGAAGCAGCCACCATCATGGCGTAAAAAACAAAAGCTACCAGCTGGCCGCCTGATATTCGGCCTGCGAGTACATCGTGCCCACCCACCCAAAACATAAAGCCAATCGCGCCGAAGATAAGCATCATTACCAACGCCATCAACCAAGCGCGTTGGCGAATACGATACACCGCCACCCTAAAGGCGCTTTGAGTAACCTCTAAAAAGTTATCTTGGTCTATCGATTGGTGGTTGAAAGCATGTACGGTTTTGATATTGGTGAGGGTTTCAGACACATATACGCCAATGTCGGCAATTTTATCCTGACTGGAGCGAGCCAACTTTCGTACTCGCCTGCCAAAAAACAGCACCGGCACTAAAATCAGCGGCATAACAGCCAGTACGATGCCGGTGAGTTTTGGGTTGGTGATCAGCAGCAGCGTAATACCACCGAAGAACATGATGACGTTACGAATCGCTATCGAAAATGAGGAGCCAATCACGGTTTGTAATAGTGTTGTGTCTGTGGTGATGCGGCTTTGAATTTCTGCGCCATCGTTGGTTTCAAAAAATGAAGGGTGTAACTGCAGTAAATGGTTGAATACCGAGATCCGTATATCGTTAGAAATACGTTCGCCGATCCACGAAACATAGAAAAACCGAATAAACGTACCGATTGAAAGGCAAACTACCAAACCCAGAAAGATAAAAATACTGCGATTGAGCATTTCCGGTGAGCCGGTTGAGAAGCCATCATCGACCAATAAACGCATCCCCTGGCCCAAAGACAACATAAGCCCTGCCGTGATGAGCAGCGCAACCGTAGCTATCACAACCTTACCTTTGTAGGGCTTCAAAAAACCCAACAATGGCTTGAGCGTACGAATGCTCGGCTTTGGATCTGGTTTTTGCTCTGATTTTTGAGTGTGTGGTTCAGTCATATTTTGATCGCGGTGTTCTTTGAATGTATCTCTACTAAAGTAGACTCTGCATGACAAAGCCAACCGATCTCAGACGCTTTGGTTCAAGCGTCTGAGCAGAGTTTTAAAATTTGGAATGCAGGTACCCCTAGACAAAATCAGATAAGACAAAGCAAGGAAGGAAGGTAACCTAGAAAAAAGATGCGTAAGGCTAGCAGATTATGCCGTATGAATATATGGAAACCCATTGAATACGCGTTACGCACGGGCCTTGGGCACCGTTTAAAACAGCAGCACGAGTGAAGAGCCATTATTTTATACAATCTAGATATGGGCATTCAGCCTAAAAATTTTTAAGGCATTGATTACAAACGAAAAATATAACAGATAACGCAGAGGAGAAGCAGAGGGGAAAATGGTGGGCCGTGATGGATTCGAACCATCGACCAATTGGTTAAAAGCCAACTGCTCTACCAACTGAGCTAACGGCCCCTCAAAAGAGCGGCATATCATAATGCTTTCATAAAAAAATACAACCCTTAGATCTAATCTATTTTTCACTTAGGCTGGATAGCTCAATGGCCGTTATCACTGGAAACGCGAAATAGAAAAATTTGTGCTATTTTTAGAAGCCTTATAAACATAATAAAGCACACAATAAGACGCGTAGCCAAACAGTGCTCATAACATGCTCAGCATGGCTTGCTTATGCCTGTCTGCGCCTGACCGTACGAAAGATCATCTAATCAAGGACTTCAGTGATGCCGACTAGCCAAAGCCCCAAGAAAAAAAGCCCATGGCCCGCTAGATTTAAAATGGCGGCCATCGCCGCTGCTGTATCAGTGCCTTTAACCGCTGCGGCCTATTTTTTCGTATGGTACGAGCCGGCTCTCTCAGACCAAGAATATTTTGATAGCGCCCAGCAAAACTACCAAAAAGGTGACTCACGTACCGCGGTCATCGAACTTAAAAACGCCCTTAAAGCCAATAGCAACCATACTGAAGCGCGCTTCCTTTTAGGGAAGATATACGTTGAATTAGGGCAAGGCGCCTCCGCTCAAAAAGAGCTAGAGCGCTCAAGCGGCTTTAAAACCGACCCAGCCGAGCTTAAACGCATGCTTGCAAAGGCATTTTTACTACAAGGCAAACCGCAAAAAGCACTCGATGCACTATCATCCGGGGCTGATGCGTCTCGAGGATACTCCTTCGATGAAAACATCCTCACGGCCCAAGCCTATTTTGACTTACGCGAGTGGGCAAATTCAGTCGATTCATACAACCGTGCACTGGCACAACGCCCAGGGTCTATCCAAGCCACCGTATCATTGGCAAGAATCGCTTTTATTGAAGGTGATATTGCAATCGCTCAAACTCATTTAGCTAAACTTGGCGAGCGTGCAGAAAAAAGCTGGCAGGCTTGGTCGTTAAAAGGTGATATCGCTCGAACTGAAGCACAACTTCCTAAGGCTAAACTAGCCTACCAGCAAGCCTTCGAGCTTAACTCCAACGCCATTGAGCCACGGCTATACCATGCCATGATCGCCCTTCAAGAAGAGAACTTCGATGAAGCTGCGATAGATGCCAAAGCACTGGTAGCCATCCATTCAAAACACCCTGCAGGACACTATATTCTAGGCGAGCTACATTTCGCGAATAAAGACTACCAACTGGCACAGCCTAGCTTTGAAGAAGCCATTCGGTATGTCGATTACTTACCGGCTTTCCGCCAGCTGGGCATCACCCATTTCCAGCTAGGTAATTTAGTTCAAGCAGAAGAATATCTAAAAAAATACTTAGCTCAATCGCCCCAAGATTTACAAGCTCAGCAAGTACTTTCTGCAACTTATATTAAGCAAAACAAATTGGGCGAAGCCAAAAGCCTGCTCAAGTCAGCCGCCACTAAAGCAGACCTCAATGAGCCACTGCTAAGAATGATGGCTGGCCTAGAGCAAGCCACCGGCGAGTCAGAAAAGGCAACCGGCATTTTAAGCCGCCTGTTAGAGGCCAACCCCAATTCAACAGGCACACGACTGCAGCTAGGGCAAACACTACTGCGACAAGGCAAGCCACAAGAAGCTCTTTTCATGTTTCAGCAAGTTGCGCAGCAAGAGCCCTCTTCTACTCAAGCAAAGCTATTCATTGTTAGCACACAGATACAACTTGGGAATTATCGCTCCGCACTGAGTACCTCTAGTGAACTAACTACACTTGAACCTGATAACCCCCAATATGCATCTATTGATGGCGTAATTTTTCTCATGCAAGGGGAGCAACAAAAAGCACTTGCCATATTTAATAAAAGCCAAGAAAAATATCCCGGAGATTACATCTCCGGAAATCAATTAGGCCTAATTTCTATTCGCGCAAAAAAATATGAAGAAGCCAAAGGGTATTACGAACGCGTTCTTGCTCACAACGAAAACCATCTACAAAGCCAAATTCAAATCGGTTTACTTGAAAATGCTTTAGAGCACCCGAAGCTTGCGCAAAAAGCATTGGAAGCAGCCATTTCTTCGCACCCAGATAACCACAAACCAAAACTTATTTTGGCTCGATATTATATGGTGAAAAATGAACCTCAAAAGGCCATTAACTGGCTACAACAAATTGATGAAACCAACAAACAATCACCTCAGTTTTTATTTACTTTAGGCCAAGCCTATTTAGTTAATGGCCAAGCTGCTCAAGCAACTGACACGCTAACAAAACTAAATGGTATTAGCCCCAACTTCCTAAGCTACTCGCTTGAAGCAAAAGCCAAATTTATTCAAAAAGACCTTACTGGAAGCCGCGCAGCTTTATTGAAAGCAAAAAAACTAGCTCCTGAAAACAAAGACATTGACGCCGCATTGTTTGAAATATTACTTGTCGAAACAGAAACCTCTATTCGTGAAAAAAATTATATCACGGCGGAAAAGGGCTTAGCGAAAGTAAAAGAAAACGACAACCAAATCCCCTACCTTGTACTTACTGCTAATTTGAATGAATCCAAAGGTGATTTTGGCTCTGCGATTAGCGGCTACAAAGAGGCGCTTGCACTTAAACCCCACAGTAAAATTATTGCCTCGTTAATACGCGCATTGACTCGCTCCGGAGATACCACACAAGCCGAAGCACAAGCTAAACAATGGTTAGAAACTCACCCCGACGACAATGAAATCGCATTTTTGCTAACCAATACATTGCTAGGCACCGACCGAACTGAAGAAACCATTCAGCAATATGAAACACTACTTATCAAGCAACCCAAAAATGTGATTGTGTTGAATAATTTGGCTTTCCTTTATATTGATAGCGACCTAAAGAAAGCCGCAGAATATGCAGA
>JAESUM010000031.1 GCA_016763075.1 Pseudomonadales bacterium | reverse complement strand
CAATCATGTCGCAGGCCATCGCCACTTCACAACCACCACCGTAGGCAATGCCTTCAACCGCTGCAATTAACGGCTTGGTTCGGGTGCGGCCAACTACGCCGTAAATTCCGCCGCGCTCGGTTGGCTCGCCGGAGCCACCGGCCAAATCAGTGCCTGCGCAAAACATATCTGGCCCGCCGGTTAGCACCGCAGCCCATAAGTCTTGGTCATCTTCCAAACGATTTAGCGCTTCATCCAATGCCAAGCTCATTTCGCTGTCGATGGCATTGCGTTTTTTGTGGCGAATCATTGTGATGATCAGTACGTGGCCTTTCACTTCTACGTGGGTTCTTTGGTTTGTCATCTTTTTCTCCCTTTGATGGCTTTTATTTGAATGGTTTTCTTATGTTTTGTTGTCTGGCAATGTTAGTAACCTCTTAGTGAGGCGCACACTGCTGCGCATAATATTATGCTAACGCCTTTTAAATCACTATATGCCGAGTGAGCGATGAGTAGTTTCAACTACTCTATACCCAACCTTGCCTTTACTTCATCTAACTCCAGTTCTTTACCGGCTCTCAAATCCATCAGGCCGATGCTAATCACCGCCATAAATGCTCACTGTTCTTCATTCTTTTCATATGCTTCTTTGAGAACGGCGAGAGAAATAACATCTTCAGAGAATTTAGTTGGCATCAGGCCGGCCTCACATAAAAAAGATCAACAAGGCCTGATTATCACCCTTGTTAACCGGCCTAACTAGCATTTTTAATATGCTTGACCACTTTGACTTGTTAAGATCACCCGCCTAAACTGTACGGAAATCCCGTACAAGTGCCGCACAAGTGAAATTGGTGATTTTATGGAAAGCGTAAGCGTAAATAAATTTAGAGACAACCTGAAAGGCTTTGTAGAAAAGGTAGCTGAAAACCACATGCCGCTGAAGGTAACCCGCCGTTCAGGGGAAGATTTTGTGGTGATCAGCGCAGAGGATTGGGAGCGTGAACAGGAAACATTGTATATTCTGCAAAATAAGAATTTGATGGCCCAAATTGCTGATTCTATAGATACGCATATTGGCAAAAAAGGATACAAGCCTCGCACGGAGCAGCTTGATGGGATCACTGGTCTTTGAGGGCAATACCTGGGAAGCCTATGAAAAACTCAGGCAGCAGGACAAGAAATTACACAACGTTCTTTGCAGACAATTAAAGGTGATGATGCGCGGTAATCCATCCGATGGAACTGGAAAACCCGAGCCGCTAAAGCATAACCTTTCTGGACTATGGTCTCGGCGGCTCAGCCAAAAAGATAGATTGGTTTACACATTTGATGATGACTATATCTATATTTTTGCTATTGGGGGGCATTACGCTCAGATCTAGGCGATGCCGACAAACCATGCCAGCTTCGATAGTCCAACATCCGGCTGAATATCCCAGCAAGTGCGATCGAATTCGCCCACGCATTGGCTTTCACCGCATTAAAGCGCAGAGTCAGCCAATCCCACCGCTTTTTCGATTTGTTCTTTTGACATACGACCACGAAGTTTTTTCATATGTCCCGGTGGGTCACTGAGAATCCAACTACAAAGAGAATCAGATTGACACAAACGTGCAGCCTTGTTTGCCAATAAAAACCACTTTAACCCCTCAATATCATCGTTGAAATATTTGTTTGCGTATAAGCCATCTACATTGTATTGAGACTGTAAGTAGCCTTTATTAGCTCCTTTGAGATACAAAGTTCGTGCTTTCGCATAATCTTTCGGCAAACCCAAACTACCGTTTTCATACCCGACCGCTGCATTATGGCAACTAACGATGCCTCCCAGTTCACAGCTTCTATTATACCAATCGCCCGCGCTCCCATAGACTCCCGGATCAACCTTTTTATCCTCCACTAGCAACGCGAGCCTAAAAGCAGCCAACGCGTCTCCTTGTTCGGCACCTGCGATACAAATCAGCCCCTTGTTCTGGATGATTACCTCGCCGAGCCGCATCTCCGGGAATCGTACTGCAACTACTAACAACTAGAACGAGGCCCAGTAGAATGGAAAATAATTAATCATTAGCGTGTCCTTTTTCGAAAACTAGCGGTATTAATATGCAGAAGTCATTTTCCGCGCGGCTTAAGTTACAGCAATGACAGATCACGCTTGACTAATACCTACAACTCAACTCAACTCAACTCAACTCAAAAAAATCACAAACGAATTTGCACCCTACCCCCAACCGCCAATATGATGAATCGATCCAATTTTAATAAAAACAGGAGAGTTTCAATGAGTCTTAAAGGTAAGGCAGCACTGGTTACTGGATCCGGGCGTGGCATTGGCCGCGCGGTTGCACTTTCGCTGGCGGAGCATGGCGCGAGTGTGGTGGTGGTCGACCCAGGCGTGGGCCGTGATGGCCGCGGCACTGAGAATGGCCCCGCAGAAGAAGTGGTGGCAGAGATACGCGCTGCGGGCGGCGATGCGATTGCCTGCGCGCTACCGGTAGATGATTACAACGCAGCAGCAGAGATGATTCAGCTCTGTAAAGATGGCTTTGGCAGTGTCGATATTGTGGTGAACTGCGCCGGCATGCTGCGTGAGCGGATGATTTGGAACCTGTCTGAGGATGACTGGGATGCGGTAATTCGGGTTCATTTGAAGGGCCATTACAACGTATGTCATCACGCCAGTAAGGTAATGCGCGAGCAAAAAAGCGGCCGGATTATTAACTTTTCATCCGATGCATGGCGCGGTAGCGTTGGGCAGTTAAATTATGCGGCGGCCAAGGGCGGCATTGTTAGTATGACCCGTGGGCTGGCGCTGGAGCTGGGAAAATATGGGGTGACAACGAATGCGATCTGCCCGATGGCAGCCACCCGTATGACGCTAAATGATGGCGTGATTAACGGCATGAAAAAGCGCCTTGAGAACGGCATGATCAGCCAAGCTCGTTTTGATGCCATGACCAATATGCCGGGGCCGGAATATATTGCCCCGATTGTGACTTACCTTGCTAGTGACGAAGCTCAAGATGTTAATGGCCGTATTTTTCACGCTGAAAAGGGCCGCATTGGGGTTTATTCTGAGCCGGTTGAGGTTCAGTCCATTTATAAATACGACGGCGACGGCCTATTCAGTTTTGATGAGTTAGTAGATGCCGTGCCTAAGTCTTTGATGGGGGGTTATGTGAACCCATCGCCTGCGGAAAAACCTGAGTAGTTAGGCTGAATGGGGGCCGTATAAAAACCTGCGCCCCCGTTTCAAGCCCGTTTCAACCCATGGAAAGATCATAATAAAACACGGAGACTTACTATGACCAAAGAAGCCACCGGCGCCGATATTGTTACCGGCACCCTTGAAGAGGCGCGCACCTGGATTGGCAAAAAAACGCCGGTCAAATTCAATGAAACTGATGTGAATCGGCCGATGATTCAGTTTTATGCTGCGGCAGTCGAAGATGCTAACCCCAGTTATTGGGATGAAGAGTACGCGGGCAACGCCCACGGCGGGATTATTTCGCCGCCGGGTATGTTGATGGCGTGGAGCATGACGCCAGACTGGAACCCAATGCGCCCGAAGTCTCAGAAGTCGCAATCGACCTTTGACTTACCGTTACCCGGCACCACGTTGATCAATGTATCTACCGAGTCTGAGTTTTTCCGCCCTATGCGCATTGGCGAAATTCTTAACTCGGATAGCGAGATTGTCAGCATCAGTGACGAGAAAAAAACCAGACTGGGGATTGGTCATTTTATTGTGACACAGGCTACGTATCGCAGCGGCGCCGGCGAGATTGTCGCCACCAATACCAACACCATGTTCCGCTACATTGCCCACGGGGAGAACCACTCATGAATACTGCTATTGGAAAGTTTAACCGCGAGTATTTGTCCAAAGTTTGGAGCGAAGTTGCAGAGGGCGATACGTTACCTGAATTGGTGATGCCCATTAGCTACCGGCGGGTGATTCAAGATGTAGCCGCCACACGAGACTTCTTCCCTGGCCACCATGACCCAGCGTACGCAAAAAAACAGCAGGTCAAAGATATTTACCTCAACACCATGTTTTTACAGGGCTTGGTTGACCGTTATGTTAGCGACTGGTCTGGCCCCGAGGCTTTTATCCGCAAGCGCAGAATTCATATGCAGATCTCCATTGCAGCGGGAGATACCGTGACGATTAACGGCGTGGTTACCCGCAAATATGAAGAAAATAACGAGCGTTTGGTAGATGTTGATGTGCAGATCAACAACCAAGATGGCGAGCGTTGCTGCCCTTCTTCGGTTGTGATGAGGATGCCGGCATAGCTCTACGATTTTTATGCCGTGAAGATGCCATCCCTGAGGGTGAATCTCGGGGGTTTTTGGTTTCTGATTCCGGACAAAATGCTAAACAAAGCGCTGAACAAGATTCCGGAAAAACTGGCGCAGGGGCTTCTGTTTTTATCGTTAAAAAACAAGGCCAACTGTTTGCTTACAAAAACAGCTGCCCACACACCGGCGTTAATTTAGACTGGCTACCAGACCGGTTTTTAAATTATGAAAAAGATTTTATTCAGTGCTCTTTGCATGGCGCATTGTTCGAAATTTATACCGGTTATTGCGTACACGGGCCATGTGCAAAGGCCAGCTTAAGTGCCGTGGTTATCGCTATTCAAAACGGTGAGGTGTTAGTGGAATTAACCGGTTAGTTTCTTTCCGCTGCTTAATTTTACGACTCCCTTTCCACAACTCCCATTTTCACAGCTCTCTTTTCAAAACTCCGTATCCACAACACGCCAGCCCAACTTTCAGTGTTACAAATACCAGTCGCTACATAACCAATTTGCACAGTTAAGCCACTCGTAAAGCCACACTAGTTCACTCACACTCGTTAACTCATACTGGCTAACCGACACTAAACGGCACCTGCTGTTTTAATTCAATCTGTTGTGGCCGTTTAACACCGCCACTTGGCTCTGCTTCACAAGATATACCTACTTTGTAAGCCAGCACTTCAACGCCTTGGGCAATGGCTTCGTCCATTCCTGCTGCGTACTTGGCATCAATATGAGCTGCGGGGCGTACCTCGTTAATCCCTTCGTGCTGAACACAAAACAACAGCACCGCACGCTGACCTGCTTTGGCCATGTCGGCTAAGTCTTGCAGGTGTTTTAAGCCACGCTCGCTTACTGTGTCAGGGAAGTAGCCCATGCCATTGTCATCGAGGGTGACTGCTTTAACTTCGACATAGCAGCTTGGCCGGGCTACGCCTTGCTTGGCTTCTGATGCCCAGCCGTTTAATACAAAATCTACTCGGCTACCGCGATCTCCGTAGGGTTGTTCGGGCTTAATTTCGGCGTATCCATCTAGCTCAATGATTCGGTTTTGTTCCAGCGCTTCTTTGACTAATTTGTTGGCTTTGGCGGAATGAATAGACGCCAAACCCGTGGGCGTTTCTACCAACTCCCATGTGTAGCGGTATTTACGTTTGGGGTTTGCCGAATCAGAAAGCCAAACGCGGCTACCGGGCTCGGCGCAGCCTGTCATTTTGCCAGTATTGGGGCAGTGGACAGTCATGGTTGAGCCATCTTGCAGGCTTACATCCGCTAAAAAACGTTTGTAGCGTTTGATTAAACGCGCCTCGATGAATGGTGTTTCAAACTTCATAGGGCCATGCTCTTTTAGTGTTAGCTCGACAACTGCTTAAAACTAAGCCAAATAGCGCTGGGCAAGCCTAGTTTGCAAGTGCGGTGCGCAGCCGTTCAACGGCCACTTTTAAGCGTTTTATTGGCTGGGTATAGGCAATGCGTACGTGGGTTCGGGCGTTGTGGCTGCCAAAATCAATACCTGGGGTAATGGCTATGCCCTGTTCTTCTAATAATTTGAGGCAAAAGGCCTCACTGTCGTTGCTGAATTTTTCGATATTGGCGTAAATATAAAATGCGCCATCGCAGGGAGCATCAATCTTAAAACCAAGTTGTTGAAGCTGCGGTAACAGGTAGTCTCGCCGTGCTTTGAATTCAATTTTACGAGCTTCTAATATTGCCATGCATTCGGGCTCAAATGCCGCAACTGCTGCTTGTTGCGCAAGTGTTGGCGCGGCAATGAACAAGTTTTGCACTAACTTTTCAAGCCCCGGAACAGCGTCTTCTGGGGCTATGATCCAGCCCACGCGCCAACCGGTCATGCCAAAGTATTTGGAAAAGCTATTCACCACGTAAGCATCTTTATTGATTTCGAGAATTGAAACCGGTTTTTGGTCGTAGGTCAGACCGTCGTATATTTCATCGACAATTAGAAACCCGTCGCGCTTTGACACCCCATCAGAAATAGCCTGCAACTGCTGCCGACTGGCCAATGTACCGGTTGGATTAGAGGGCGATGCCAGCAATACACCGCGGCTACTGGGCAACCAATATTGATCCAACAGTGCTTCGGTTATTTGGTAACCGTTGCTGGCATCTACCGGCACTGACTGTGCTTGAGCTTCTATCAGCCGCAAAAACTGCCGGTTACACGGGTAGCCGGGGTCGCTCATCAATACGTTTTCGCCGGGATTACAAAGCAGTGCAAACACCAGCAACAAACCACCGGATGCGCCGGGGGTTATCACCACGCGCGCGGGGTTGATCTCTAATTGATACTGCTGCTGGTAATAACTGGCCACCGCGCTGCGTAGCTCAGATAATCCAAGGGCCGGTGTGTAGTGTGTCAGTTGGTCTTGCAGCGCCTGTTGGGCGCAGGCCAATACAGGTGCTGGTGTGCCAAAATCAGGCTCACCCACTTCTAGGTGAATGATGTCTCGCCCCTGTGCTTCAAGCTGCTTGGCACGCGCCAAAACCTTCATGACTTGAAATGGTGGTATGTCCGAAACTCGGTTGGCAAATTTAGCCACTTAGGCCCCCAAAAAGTTAAATGGATCACAAAAACAGCAATATTTGTTCGTTAATACGGGTGATCACCCTATATTTTTCGAAATTATATGGTAATAGGGCGCGATATCTGGTAGATTTTTGCGCCTCTAAATTTCATGATGCGCTTGTTGTCGATGTATTAGTTAACGCATCGATAAGCGCATTATTGGAAAACGTTAAAAGTTTTCAAGAGATTTCAGTATGGCTACTACAGCAAAGAAAAAATCGAAGAAAAAAGATTCTGGCATTCACGCTCCGCTCACTCCGTATAAAGCGAAGAAGAACGAAGAATACATGAATGACAAACAGAAGGAGCATTTCATCGGCATTTTGGGCCGTTGGAAGCATGAGCTGATGGAAGAAGTCGACCGCACCGTAACTCATATGAAGGACGAGGCGGCTAATTTCCCGGACCCTTCTGATCGCGCTAGTCAGGAAGAGGAGTTCAGCCTTGAGCTACGAACCCGCGACCGCGAGCGAAAATTGATCAAAAAAATCGATTCGACCCTCGAGCTGATCGACCAAGACGATTACGGCTATTGCGACTCTTGCGGCATCGATATTGGCATTCGGCGCTTAGAAGCACGCCCCACAGCGACTCAGTGTATTGACTGCAAAACACTGGCTGAAATCAAAGAGAAACAAGAGCACGGTTAACCCGCTAGTTGTGAGGCCCGGTTTGTTATGCCGCACCCTTGCAACTAACCACTTGCTCTCTTTAGCGACATGCCCTCAACCACTGGCTGCGTAGATTACCGTGGTCGGTTTGCACCTTCGCCCACCGGCGCACTGCACATTGGCTCTCTGCTAGCCGCTGTTGCTAGCTACCTTGATGCCCGTTCCTGCGGTGGCACTTGGCTGGTTCGAATAGACGATATTGATCCACCGCGCGAAGTACCCGGCGCCAGCGACTCCATTCTCAAAACCCTTGAAACACACGCCTTACATTGGGATGAACCGGTCTTGTACCAAAGCACCCGGATGCCGGCGTACCAGGCCGCGCTTGATCAATTAACTACTCAACACATTGATGATGCCCCTGGGGCTTACCCGGCTGTTTACCCCTGCCTTTGCTCACGCAAGCAATCACGCACCGAATACAATCTGTACAGCGGACACTGCCGGCACCAAAGCCTCGATCACAGCCTCCCAAGCACACAATCACACGCGATTCGCATTCATCTGAACGTACCTAAGATTGTGTTTAACGATCAAATTCAAGGCCCATGCGAATTTGTAACCGGCATCGATATTGACGATTTTGTACTGAAACGCCGCGATGGTTACTTTGCATACCAGTTGGCCGCTGCGGTTGATGACCAGCACCAAGGCATCAGCCATGTGGTTAGAGGCGCAGACTTGTTAGATTCTAGCGCCCGGCAGATCTACCTAATCAGTGTATTGACTCAAAAAACATTATCGCCCCAAACGACTTCACTCGTTCAAACAACACCGCAATACGCGCATATCCCGGTGCTTGTTAACGCCCGGCGGCAAAAACTCAGCAAACAGAATTTAGCCCCCGCGCTAAATAACCAGCAGCCTATGGCCAATTTGCTGTATTGCTTAGCGCAACTTCAACAGCCAGCTCCTGATGCGGTAGACTTTGGTCACGTGTCTGAGTTACTGCAATGGGCTGCTGAAAACTGGCATCCTGAAAGAATTCCAGCTAGTTTAGCGATCTCAATCTAAAAACCACCCTAAAGCCCCACAAAAGTCGTTAAATGGAGCCACTTTTTTTATGTACGTACAACGATCTGTAATGTTGCTGGTTATCGGCGTGCTGCTGTTTTTCCCTGGCGTACAGGACTGGCTAGGATCGGTGGGCAGCACTTGGTATCACCCGCAAACCGTTTGGCTTGCCATTATCATTTTTGCGCTACTGACCCAGCAATTAAAGGAATCCGATGAATCTTGATCTGGGTTATGTCGCGTTATTAGTAACGGGTTATTTGGCGCTGTTATTTGGCATTGCCTATGCCACTGAAAAGAAAATAATCCCGCAAAAAATAAGCGGACATCCCGCGGTGTACGTGTTGTCGCTGGGGGTCTACACCAGTGCTTGGGCGCTTTATGGCTCGGTTGGGTTTGCTAACCAATACGGCTACAGCTTCCTGTTTTACTACCTTGGTATCAGCGGCGCGTTTTTATTGGCCCCGATATTACTGACGCCACTATTGGGCATTGTAAAATCGAATCAGCTCAACTCGTTGGCGGATCTTTTTTCGTTTCGGTACCTCAGTACATTTGCTGGCGTGCTAACCGCAGCGCTGCTGCTTATCGGTTTATTACCGTTACTTGCTCTGCAAATTCAAGCCGTTACGGATATCGTCCATATCGTTACGCTTGGGGTTTCAACCTCTGACAACCCTAGTCAATTCACTCAAGATCAGCTCGCGGCGTTTTTCTGCATCTTAATTGTTGTGTTTACCCTGCTGTTTGGAGCACGCCGTTCGTCACAAAAAGAGTCGCACCAAGGGCTAATTACCGCCATTGCTTTTAACTCGCTGATCAAGCTATTCACCTTTGGCTTTATTGGTTTGGTGGTGGTGTTTCAAGTGTTTGATGGAATCGATGACCTTAACGAATGGGTAGCTCTCAACTCCGAGCTAACGCAAACCCTGCGTTACCCATTGCAGCAGTATTCATCACGAATTTTACTGCTAGTGTTTTTCTCGGCGGCTGTAGTGATGCCGCATATGTTTCAGATGGCCTTCACGGAAAACACCGATCAGTCGGCGATGAAGGCCGCCAGTTGGGGCTTTCCACTGTATTTACTGCTTATGAGCTTGCCGGTACTGCCGATATTATGGAGCGGCAGCGTGGTGAATATTGTTGTGCAGCCCGAGTATTACACGCTGGGGCTGGGCATGGCTTTGCAGTCTCCTGCGCTGATTATCGCGGCATTGATTGGCGGTATTGCGGCAGCGAGCGGCCTGATGATTGCCACCACTCTTGCGCTGTCTTCCATTTGTATTAACCACTTGGTTTTACCCTATTATCAGCCCGCGAATAAAGACAACTTATACCGCTGGATTCTCAACACCAGGCGCTGGTTGATCGCGCTGATCATACTTGCGGCATACGCATTGCACAGCCAACTAAGCGGTTTACAAGATTTATCAAACCTGAGTTTGGTGGCCTTCATTGCCACACTGCAACTGCTGCCCGGGTTGTTGGGCGTGCTGTATTGGCCTGCGGCGAACCGTAATGGTTTTATCAGCGGGTTAATCATCGGGTTCGCCGTTTGGTTCGTTGGTATGTTGCTGCCGCTAGTGTCTGATCTGCAGGAACTGTCTTTGCTGTTTTCCGATCTTGGCCTGCAGCTCGATGAAAACAGCTGGGCGCTGGTCGCGGTGATTTCACTGAGCCTGAACATCCTGATATTCGCGCTGGTCTCGTCGGTGACCAAAGCGCGGCCGGAAGAAAAAAACGCCGCGGAAGTGTGCTCAGTAGATAACATTCGTAAACCTCAGCGACGCGAATTAGTGATTGATTCGCCCAATAAATTTATCGAGCAACTGGCCATTGCCTTGGGCGAGAAAAGCGCGATCAAAGAGGTGTATCAAGCCATGCGTGAGTTGGATATCAACATTGATGAGAAACGCCCCTATTCACTACGGCGTTTGCGTGATCAAATTGAGGTCAACTTATCCGGTCGTGTTGGTGCATCGATGGCTCGGTCGATGGTATCTAAGGTGCTGCCCTATAAAAATTCGGGCCAAGAGTACGACAATGAGGATATCCACTTCATTGAAAACCGCCTCGAAGATTTCAAAAATGATTTAACCGGCTTGACCGCCGAACTCGACAACCTGCGCCGTTACCACCGTCAAACCCTGTGGACCCTACCTATTGGGGTTTGCTCGTTAGGCGCTGATGAAGAAATTTTGATGTGGAACAAAGCAATGGAATCCATGACGGGCATCAGTTCGTCCGAGGTCATTGGCTCTAATCTAAACGCGCTCGAAGAACCTTGGGGGCCAGTTTTGCTGGCGTTCCTCACCGGCCCAAACACCCACCAACCATTGCAGGAAATCACCTTCGAAGCCGGTAACCGCTGGGTGAGCCTGCATAAATCCAACATTGCAGAGTACGCCTCAAACGAAGTAGGCGGCTTGGTGCTACTCGCGGAAGAGAGAACCGATACCCACAATTTGGAGCAACAGCTGTTGCACAGTGAGCGGTTAGCTTCCATTGGCCGCTTTGCTGCGGGTATTGCTCACGAAATTGGCAATCCGGTCACGGGGATCGCGTGCTTGGCTCAAAACCTTGAAAGCGAATCCGATGACCCGGAAGTACTTGAAGCCACCCAACAGATTCTTAGCCAAACCCGTAGAATCAGCGATACGGTTCAAACATTGGTGGGCTACGCCCACGGTGGGCACAACCCAGCGGCCAAAAAGTTAAAGTCCGTGAACCTACATTTGTGTGTTCAAAAAGCGATGGATTTGTTGCAGCTCAATGTTAATTTTAAGCAAATCGGGCTTATTAATGACTGCGATAAAAGGCACGCTACGCTTGGCAGTGCTCCGCAATTGCAGCAGGTTTTTGTTAATTTACTGTCCAACGCACTGGGGGTATCACAGCCCGGCCAGCGCATTCAAGTACGCCAAACACTCAAACACGATACGGTTTCAACCGAGTTTATTGACCAAGGCCCGGGGATTTCGCCCTCTATTCAGCACCGTATATTCGAGCCGTTTTTCACCACCAAAGAGCCCGAAGAAGGTACAGGGCTGGGAATGGCGGTAGCGTTTAATATCATCAATAGCCACAACGGCAGAATTGAAATTCACAGCCCACTATATGACGACAACACCGGGACAAAAATTGTTGTGGTGTTGCCGCTCCACAGGCCGGCCGACTGATGGTGGTTCTGCTAACTTTCGCCAACTAGTGCTACCATAGATCACTTTACACAAGCCCAAAACTGGCCTGAACTGGCCGACCAACGCGAATTAGCCAATGAATAGCATTCTGATTGTTGAAGATGAAGATATCATTCGAGCTGCTTTAAAAAAGCTGCTCGAACGTAATCAATATCAGGTCGATGAAGCCGCCTCTGTAGAAGATGCTTGCCTGCTAGACCTCAATAGTTTCGATATGATCATCAGTGACTTGCGCTTGCCTGGCGCACCGGGTACAGAGCTTATTGAAAAGGCCAGCGCCACGCCTGTACTCATCATGACCAGCTACGCAAGCCTTCGCTCGGCTGTCGATTCAATGAAACTAGGCGCAGTCGACTACATTGCAAAACCCTTCGACCACAACGAAATGGTTGAAACGGTTACACGTATCATCACGGAGAACACCGCAACCAAACCTGCAAAACCAAGCGCTGCTTCCGGCTCTTCAAATACTCAACCCATTGGCGGAATGCTTGGCAGCAGCCCCTCAATGCACGCGCTGTTCAAAACCATTGAGAAGGTCGCACTCACCGACACCACTGTTTTAATACAGGGTGAATCTGGCACCGGCAAAGAGTTGGTTGCTAAATCGATCCACACTCTTGGGGCTCGTCAAAAAGCCCCTATGATTTCGGTCAACTGTGCGGCTATCCCTGAATCACTCATCGAATCTGAGTTATTTGGTCACATCAAAGGTGCATTTACCGGCGCTAACAGCGACCGTAGTGGCTTAATTGAAGCTGCCGACGGCGGTACTCTTTTGTTGGATGAAATAGGCGAGCTACCCATTGAAGCCCAAGCGCGGCTCTTGCGGGTACTGCAAGAAGGCGAAGTACGCAGACTTGGCGCCGTGACCCCCATCAAAGTGAATGTCCGTTTGATTAGCGCAACCCATAGAGATTTATCGCAAATGGTTGCCGACAAACAATTTCGACAAGACCTGTATTACCGCATCAATGTGATGCCCTTGATGGTGCCGCCACTGCGCGAGCGTGGCAATGACTCACTAGAAATTGCCACGGCTATTCTTAGCCGGCTCTGTGACAAATTTAAGCGCCCGAATATGGATTTTACCAAGCAGGCTATACAAGCTATTTGTGATCATAACTGGCCGGGCAATGTTAGAGAGCTCGAAAACGCCATCGAACGCGCCATTGTTTTATCGGATAACGACCAGATAGACGCCGATCATCTTGGCCTGTCGCCTACAAGTGATGCACAACAAAGCAGTGCTATGGAGGCAACTAAAGCATTGTCGATGGAGGATTATTTTGTCCATTTTGTTTCAGAGCATGAAGCCAGCATGAACGAAACGGAGCTTGCAAAGAAACTCGGTATTAGCCGCAAGTCTCTTTGGGAACGCCGGCAGCGCTTTGGCATACCCAGAAACCGTTCACGTTAAGATTTTTAATCAGCGCCTTTTCATCCCAATCTGCTTAAATAGGTCTACACTAACGTTGACCAGCCTCAACTCAGGCAACGTGTTACCGGTAACAATTAAATCGCCTGCGCGGGTAAAACGGTAACACTTTTCGGTAACACTCCAGCCTACTTTTCAACCCAAAAATCCTAAGCCATTGTTTTATATAATATTGATATAGTTGGCACGATACTCGCTATATCTAACGTGTAAGATAATAATAAAAACAATAAATAATAAAAATAAGGCAACCAGATCAATAATAATAAAAACGTATATATCTGAGCCAGAAAACTGTTGGGAAGGATTTGTAACTTACATAACCCAGTCAATTAAAATAATAATTGGGTATTAAAGCGGCAAAGAGTATTCCGGTGTTAATAAGAGGCAAGTATGTGTTTACATACTCGCCTCTTTCCGTTTCGGCTGCTATCCGATAGAATCATCCTTTATTAGCATTATGCTCACCCATCTTATTTACTAGCTCTATCATCCTATTTTGGTTTCTACATCCGAGCCGTCAGACGGTTTAAATCAGGTCATTCCGAGAAGCGAACATACGCTCTCTCGCAGCATATTAAGTTCAGCCGCGCTCAATGTGCTTCAACGACTGTCCAAAGCGGGCTACCGCGCCCTACTCGTTGGTGGTGGGGTCCGTGACCCCCTGCTCGGCATTACGCCAAAAGATTTTGATGTCGCGACCGACGCAACCCCGGAACAAATTCATAACTTGTTTCGACGCTCGCGAATCATCGGCCGGCGTTTCCAAATTGTTCATGTTCGAGATGGCCGTGAAACCATAGAGGTTTCCACCTTTAGAGCCGCGCCTCAAGATGACCCACAACCGACTGGGAAAAATAAGTTCGAGCTTGGCTCAACCGGACAGATCATTCGGGACAATCAATTCGGTTCAATCAAAGAAGATGCCTTCCGAAGAGACTTCACGGTCAACGCACTCTATTACGACATTAAAGATTTCAGCCTGATCGACTATACCGGCGGGCTTCAAGATTTGCAGCAACGCACCTTAAAGATGATCGGTGATCCGCTGCAGCGGTATCGTGAAGACCCTGTCAGAATGATCCGCGCGATACGTTTAGCATCTAAACTGGCGTTTAATCTTGACCCAGCTACTGCTGCGCCCATCAAACAAAACGCTAAGTTACTGCAAGATGTATCGCCTGCCAGACTTTTTGAAGAAGTGAATAAACTGTTTCTCGCAGGCTACTGCCATGAAACGTACCATATGACGCTGCAGTACGGCTTGTTCGAAGCACTATTTCCGGAAGCTCACAGCCTCATTCAAGACAGCGAATCGTTGCAGCTGTTCATCAGCCAGGCCTTGATCAACAGCGACAACCGAGTTGAACAAGGCAAACCGGTTGTACCTGCGTTCCTGTTCTCTGTACTGCTGTGGCCACAGGCGCACAAGCGCCACCAGCAGTTGCTAGAAGCTGGCGAGCCGCCTGTACCAGCACTGCAAAAAGCATCTATCGCGGCTATTTCGGCGCAGCAAGCTTACGTTTCAATTCCTAAACGGTTTACCCAGAATATTCGGGAAATGTGGGAAATGCAGCCCCGCCTTATTCAGCGCCGCAAAAATCGGATTTATCCTTTACTCGAGCACCCACGATTCCGCGCAGCCTACGATTTCTTGCTGTTACGTGAACAGTCCGGCGAGTCTCTCGAGAACGCAGGCCAATGGTGGACTGACTTCCAAGATGCCAACAAAGAACAGCGTGACGCGATGGTCGATGCATTGCCCGGTGCAAAAAAGAAACGCTCAAGACCGCGTCGCAAAAAACTGCAAAACGGTAACCCACCATGAGCAGTTGGGTGCGTAGTTTTATAGGGCTGGGGGGCAATTTAGACCACCCCGAACAACGCATTCGAGATGCTTGCGACGAGCTCAGCGAAATCCCCTTGTGTCGCCGAAGCAGGGTTTCTAGCCTATACGTAAGCGAACCTCTACGTGGCGATGGCAGCAGCAAGCCAAACCAGCCTGATTACATCAACGCTGTGGTTGAGCTACATACGCAGCTCAGCGCCGAGCAATTACTCGATGAACTACAGCGAATCGAGCAGCACCATGGCCGCACACGCTCGCACAAACGCTGGCAGTCACGCACGCTGGACCTCGACATACTGCTCTTCGGTGAGCAAACAATATCGTCCGAGCGCCTGCAAATTCCGCATAAAGAGATGCTAAACAGAAATTTTGTCGTCATTCCTTTGCATGAAATCGCTAATGATTTAACGCTACCAAACGGCTTAGCGCTGCAAAGCGCACTCAACCAAGCGGCCTTTGAGCCACTGCAAATTTTAGAAAACTGCGGGGCGTTAAAACAACACAGTCTCGCCACCCAGTCTGGTGCTAACTCAGCCATACAGCAGAGCCGGTCGGCATGATATTGCCGGCGATCGCGGTTTTGAAAAACGGATTGTAAGCTTAAATGCAACGACAGCTACCCAGTTATATTGTTGTTGAAGGCCCTATTGGGGTTGGCAAAACCACACTCGTTAAGCGCCTTGCAGAGGTTTTTAACTACGACACTCTTTTGGAAGACGCCGACAAGAACCCATTCCTGGCCGATTTTTATAGCAACCCCAACGGTTCAGCCCTCGCAACACAGCTTTTCTTTCTGCTTCAACGCGCCCAACAAACCCAAGCTATTCGCCAAAGCGACATCTTCAAGCCGGTGCAGATTTCTGATTTTTTGATCGAAAAAGACCGGTTATTCGCCTCTTTAATTCTCGATGAAGAGGAGCTTAATCTGTACAACCAGATCTACGACCACCTCACCATTGAGGTGCCAACACCTGATTTGGTGATCTATTTACAAGCGCCAACCTCGGTATTGAGCCAGCGTATTCAGAAACGCGGGATTTCGTACGAGCGCAGCGTCCGCAAAGATTATTTGGATAAGATTAATGAGGCCTATACGCGATTTTTCCATTACTATGACAAATCGCCACTGCTGATAATTAATGCTGCGGAAGTGGATTTCGTTAATGACGATCACGGCTTTCAATTGCTGGTCGAGCAGATTCGGTCCACACACAGCGGCCGGCATTACTTTAACCCTGGACCAAACCTGATTTAAGCGATGAAAAATATAACCCTGCGCACACTCAATACGATCAAGAAAAATGGCGAAAAATTTGCCTGCCTGACGGCATACGACGCAAGCTTTGCGCAAGTTATTAATGACGCTGCAATCGAAGTTATCCTTGTCGGTGACTCGCTGGGCATGGTGCTGCAAGGGCATGCCAGCACGGTTCCGGTTAGTATCGACGACATGGTCTATCACACCCAGTGTGTAGCCCAGAGCAACTCCAACAGCCTGCTTATAGCTGACCTACCGTTCATGAGTTACCGAACTGAAGAGCTTGCATTAACCAATGCCACTCGGTTAATGCAAGCTGGTGGACAAGTCGTCAAACTGGAAAAAAACAACCGCATTGTAGAAACCGTTGCAGTACTCAACGACTACGGCATTCCCACTTGCGCCCACATTGGCCTTGCACCACAACAAGTGCACAAGCTTGGCGGGTATCGAGTTCAGGGCAAGGGCCAGCAACAAGCCGACCTAATGAAGCAAGAAGCGTTAGACCTACAAGATGCCGGTGCAGACCTGCTCTTAATTGAGCTCATTCCAGCCCCGCTAGCCGCTGAAATAACTGCATTGGTTGATATCCCTGTCATTGGCATTGGAGCCGGGCCCGATACCGACGGCCAAATTCTGGTGTTGCACGACATGCTTGGAATTACTCCTCACACACCACCAAAATTCGTCAAAAATTTCATGCCAGAAGCCGATTCAATTCCACAAGCTATCGCTAACTATGGGCTTGCAGTGCGTAGTGGCCAGTTCCCTGCACCTGAACACTGCTTTTAGTCGCTCAGGATGCTGTGCTTTCATACCATTGAAGAAACCCGTAATGCCATCAAGCTAGCGCGACAAGAAGGCAAAAAAATTGCGCTTGTACCGACCATGGGGAACTTACACTCCGGTCACATTAAGTTGATCGAAACCGCACGAAAACACGCGGATTTCGTGGTGGCCAGTGTCTTTGTAAACCCTATTCAGTTTGGCCCGAATGAAGATTTCGACGCCTACCCTCGCACTCTCGAACAAGACAGCAAAAAGCTGTCCGAGCAAGGCGCTGCACTACTGTTTGCCCCAAGCGCAGCAGAAATGTACCCCAACGGGCAACAAGACCAAATTCGCGTCGGCACGCCCGTCATCGCGAACGCCCTATGCGGTGCCGACCGCCCGGATCACTTCGGTGGCGTAACGACGGTGGTCTCCAAACTATTTAACATCGTCCAGCCAGATGTTGCCGTTTTTGGCGAAAAAGACTACCAACAATTGGCCATTATTCGGCAAATGACGAATGATCTTTGTTTCCCAATTGAAATAGTTCCTATGCCAACCATTCGTGAGCCTAGCGGCTTGGCATTAAGCTCACGCAATGGTAACCTGCGCCCAACTGATGTAGAAATTGCCCCGCTATTGCATCAGAATTTAAATACTTATAAAAACAAAATAATCACTGGGCAACGTAATTTCGTTGAGTTAGAAAAGGAAGCTACACAGATACTTGAGAGCCACGGCTTTAAAGTAGATTATTTTTCAATCTGTGACCAAAGATCCCTGAATAGGGCATCGGCTCATCAACGTGAGTTGGTCATTCTTGTAGCAGCAAAACTGGGAACTGTTCGTTTAATCGACAATATTGCTTTTAGCGTTTGAACGACAAATCTGTTTCGGGCATACTAGCTCGCCGTACAAATACCCAATTTACCAACTTCGTCAACGGTATTACATTTTAAAGGGGAAAGAGGTAAACCTGTAATGCAAACCATCATGTTGAAGGCCAAGCTGCATAAGGCCCACGTCACTCATTCCGAATTGGAGTATGAAGGCTCCTGCGCCATCGATGGCAAGTTACTGGATATATCCGGCATTCGTGAATATGAACAAATTCAGTTTTATAACGTTGACAACGGCGAGCGTTTTACTACTTACGCTATCCGTGCCGAGTCGAACACCGGTATTATCTCTGTTAATGGTGCTGCTGCTCACAAAGCATCTCCGGGTGATCGCATCATCATTTGCGCGTACTCAGGTTACTCTGAAGCCCAGTTAACTCACTTTAAACCTACTTTGGTTTATCTCAACGCCGACAACACCATTAGCCACTCGTCTAATTCGATACCGGTTCAAGTCGCTTAATACCCGCTTTAATCTCTGGCAGTCATTTTTGCCGCGTAAATACCTTTATTTGGTAATGACTGCCTGACACGCCCCGTCTTTTAGCGCTTCAAGTACCCAGCCCCTACAACTCTTAGTACACTCTCGGCAAAGCATTGTTAGTGCCTGCAATACGCTCATCAGTATTGACTTTTGCGACTCTAGCCTATGAAATAGTGCCCTAACCTATACGTCATACCCGCCTTTTTTATTAATCATATCAGCGCCTAATTCAGCATCTCTGGCACGTAAGAGCTTGTGATTAGACACTCGATCAAAAGGAAGAAAAAAGTGTCCGAAATACTCCTCCACAAGGTACCTGAGCAAGCAGCTCAGCGAGCACACATTTCGCTCGAACAATATCAAACCATGTATAAAGCATCCCTTGAGCAACCTGACGAGTTTTGGTCTGATCAAGCGAAGCAATTTCTGGATTGGTATCAGCCGTGGAATAAAGTCACTTCTTCTGACTTTAAAGCTGGCACCGCCTCTTGGTTTGAAGGCGGCAAGCTCAACGCTTCATACAACTGTATTGATCGACACCTTGAGCACAAAGGCGACCAAGTCGCGATTATCTGGGAGGGCGACAGCCCAACAGATGATGCCAAGATCACATACAACCAACTACACGACGAAGTTTGCCGACTGGCCAACGTGCTTAAAAAGCGCGGCGTAAAGAAGGGTGATCGGGTCTGCATCTATATGCCGATGATCCCTGAAGCCTCTTATGCGATGCTTGCATGTGCGCGCATCGGCGCGGTTCATTCGGTGGTATTTGGCGGCTTTTCGCCAACGGCATTACGAGATCGTATATTAGATTCAGACTGCCAAGTTCTCATCACTTCAGACCAAGGGCTTCGGGGCGGAAAAACCGTACCGTTAAAAGCCAATGCTGATATCGCGCTAGAAAAATGCCCCGATGTTCACACCGTAGTCGTGGTCAAACGCACTGGCGGCGAGGTCAACATCAAACCCGGCCGCGACATTTGGCTGCATGAAGAAACCGCTAAAGTAGAGCCCGTATGCGAACCCGAGCATATGGATTCGGAAGACCCGCTGTTTATTTTGTACACCTCTGGCTCTACCGGCCAACCCAAGGGTGTTCTGCACACCACGGGCGGCTACATGCTTCAAGCTGCAATGACGCACAAATATGTATTCGATTACCACGAAGGCGATATTTACTGGTGCACCGCCGATGTTGGTTGGGTTACCGGACATTCATATATCGTTTACGGCCCGCTAGCCAATGGCGCAACCACGCTCTTATTTGAAGGCATTCCCACGTACCCAGATGCATCGCGGTTTTGGCAAGTGATTGATAAGCATAAAGTAAATATTTTTTACACCGCTCCCACTGCGCTTCGCGCTCTAATGGGCCAAGGTGACGACTACGTAACGGGTACATCGCGTGCATCACTTCGTACGCTTGGAACCGTTGGCGAGCCCATCAACCCGGAAGCTTGGGAATGGTACTTTCGAGTCATTGGCGAATCCCGTTGCCCAGTAGTCGACACATGGTGGCAAACCGAAACTGGCGGAATCATGATTACACCCCTGCCCGGCGCCATTGACATGAAACCAGGGTCAGCAACCCTACCTTTCTTTGGGGTAGAGCTGTGCTTACTTGACCCCGAAGGCAAGATATTGGAAGGCGCCGCTTCAGGAAACCTTGCCATATCTCGCTCTTGGCCCGGACAAATTCGTTCCGTATACGGCGATCATCAACGCTGTATTGATACTTACTTCAGTACTTATCCTGGTTACTATTTTACGGGCGACGGCGCTCGTAGGGATGAAGACGGATATTACTGGATTACCGGCCGAGTCGACGACGTATTGAACGTATCTGGCCACCGTATGGGAACCGCCGAGGTAGAAAGCGCCCTCGTGCTGCACGAAGCCGTTGCCGAAGCCGCTGTGGTGGGTTATCCGCACGACATAAAAGGCCAGGGCATCTATGCGTACGTTACGCTAATGCATGACGTAGAACCCAGTGACGAGCTCCGTAAAGCGCTAGTCGCCACGGTTGCGGTCGAAATTGGGCCCATCGCCAAACCCGATATTATTCAATGGGCACCGGCGTTACCTAAAACTCGCTCGGGTAAAATTATGCGGCGTATTTTACGCAAAGTGGCTGCCAATGAGCTCGATAGTTTGGGCGATACCAGCACACTGGCTGAGCCAGCAGTGGTTGATGACCTTATTGAAAACCGCATGAACAAGTAACCGATATGCCGCGAATGCGACTCTTTAATCTAAGTTAGAGCATCGCATTCGCTCAGAGCACAGATACCGCTATGTATTAACATTTGACCAATAACCAAAAATAACAACTTTAAAAGGGTAAACGGATATGGCTAATCAAGAAGTTGAAGCATTCAAACAATTACTCGCCGCCGGCGCTGCAGAAAGCGAAGGCCAAGAGCGTACACTTGCAGATATGCGAAATGGCTACGAGCAACTCGGCGGTGCATTCCCAATAGCCGACGATGTTCAAATTGAAGCGGTATCCGCGGATGGCGTTTCATCCCAGTTTACTAACATTTCCGGCACCACTTCTGATTCAGTGCTGTTTTACCTTCACGGCGGCGGCTATGTGATTGGCTCTCTAACTACTCACCAAAGCTTAGTTGCCGACATTTGCCGCGCTGCGGGTATCAAAGGTTTGGCCGTTGATTACGAACTGGCACCAGAAGGGCAGTTCCCGTGTGCACTGCGCGACGCGGTTAAAGCCTATCAGTGGTTGCTAAGCACCGGCGTTAAAGCCGAAAACATCGTTATTGCCGGCGATTCAGCGGGTGGCGGTTTAACCGTTGCAACACTGGTTAAACTGCGCGACCAAAACATTGCATTACCCGGTGCGGCTATCTTGCTATCGCCTTGGGCTGACCTGACTCATACCTCTGACTCAATGGATTCTAGAGCTGAAGAAGACCCCATGGTGTCGCGCGAAAGCCTTGCGATGATGGCAGATATGTACCTTGCCGGTGCTGACCCTAAAAACCCAGAAGCCTCACCGGTGTTTTCTGACTTAACCGGCCTTCCACCGATGTTAATTCAAGTCGGTACGGCTGAAGTATTACTCGATGACTCTCGGCTATTAACGAAAAATGCAAAAGCTGCAGGTGTCGATGTGACATTACAAGAGTGGGATGAGATGGTTCACGTCTTCCCTCATTACGCGCCGATCATTTCAGATGGCCGTAAAGCGATCGATCAAATGGGTGAATTCATCCGCGCTAAGCTCGGCTAAAACATACGCTAAAATCGGAAATAAAAAAGACCCTGATAACGAAAAGCCCCGGATAACATAGTTATCCGGGGCTTTTTTTAACGTTACAAATTGTCTAACGGTATTCTTTATTCGACCTTTCTATTTCTATCTCTACCTTGCTGTCAGAAAAGCATAACAGCCGACCTATTACAGGCGCGGCTGCTGAGCCAGTGCGACGTTTACTCGTCCGCACCAACCTCTTTCATGCTTAGCTTGATTCGACCGCGGTTATCCACGTCCAGAACCTTCACTTTAATTTCCTGACCTTCGCTCAAATAGTCTGTTACATTCTCGACTCGCTCTTCAGCGATTTGAGAAATGTGCACCAGGCCATCTTTACCAGGCAAGATAGTAACAAATGCACCAAAGTCTACGATCCGCGCAACTTTACCGGTATAAATAGCACCGACTTCAGCTTCAGCAGTAATGCTCTCGATACGAGTGATTGCTGCGCTCATGGACTCTTGTGTTTCTGCGTAAACAGTTACTGTGCCGTTGTCATCGATATCGATAGTTGCGCCAGTTTCTTCGGTAATGGAGCGAATAGTTGCGCCGCCTTTACCAATGATGTCCCGAATTTTATCCGGAGCCACTTTAACCGTTTGCATTTGCGGAGCGTGATCAGATAACTCTGTACGAGAGCTAGCCAACACTTTATTCATTTCAGAAAGAATGTGCAGGCGTGCAACGCTCGCTTGAGTCAGCGCGGCTTCCATAATTTCTTCAGTGATGCCTTGGATTTTAATGTCCATTTGAAGAGCGGTTACACCGGCTTCAGTACCTGCAACTTTAAAGTCCATATCGCCAAGGTGATCTTCATCACCCAGAATATCGGTCAATACAGCAAAACGTTCGCCTTCTTTGATAAGACCCATTGCGATACCAGCAACCGGTTCTTTTAACGGTACGCCAGCGTCCATCAACGCAAGACTACCGCCACAAACTGACGCCATTGAGCTTGAACCGTTAGATTCAGTAATCTCAGAAACCAAACGAATGGTGTACGGAAATTCTTCAACCGTTGGTAAAACAGCGGCTAATCCTCGACGTGCTAAACGGCCGTGGCCAATTTCGCGGCGCTTAGGGCTTCCAACCATGCCTGTTTCACCAACACTGTATGGAGGGAAGTTATAGTGCAACATGAAGTGATCGCGGTACTCACCTTCAACCGCATCAATCATTTGTGCATCACGGTCTGTACCTAAGGTTACAACAACCAACGCTTGAGTTTCCCCACGTGTAAACAAGGCTGAACCATGTACACGAGGTAATACGCCAGTACGAACGTGTATTTCACGAACGGTTGACAAATCACGGCCATCAATACGTTGACGCGTTGAAAGCACTAAGTTACGAACGTGTTTCTTTTCAAGTGATGAGAAAATATTCTTAACTTCAT
>JAESUM010000030.1 GCA_016763075.1 Pseudomonadales bacterium | reverse complement strand
CCGTTGGGATGCGTACCAGTAGCCGTTGAGTTGATCGCGGGTGCTAAGCCACTGACCAACTACAAGCACCCAGCCCGAGCCTTCTACATTTTTGGCCCAGAAGACGGAACCCTGAAAAAAGAGATCACCGATTTTTGCGAGGATATTGTTTACATCCCAACTGAGGGCTGTATGAATTTAGCAGCCACTGTAAATGTAGTGCTCTACGACCGCCTCGCTAAGGGGGACAATTTCTCTCACCATCAAGATTCATTAAAGAACAAGAAAAATATTGGCCAAATCAGACAGGGGCAGGCCTTGCGGACCAGCATAACTCTAAAACAGGTACCTGATACCTAAGCTGGCCTATTACTGAATATGCACCTGTATTTTAAGCGTTACGATTTGCAAGCCTTGTAGTGGCATCTATGCTCTTTGCCATGGACTGCTTACATGATTACAAGAGAACTTAAGAACGGGTATTAACTACCTAAAGATGGATTTTGAGGTTATAAATTATGGCTGATACCAGTACGAACATTGCTCTTTTTGGCTTGATGGGTGCTTTTGTTGGGGTGGTGCCCGGCGTGCTGGGGGTATTGGTCGCGTGGCTAAAAAGCCGTGACTCGGTAGCTACTCATTTAAAAAATATTGAAGTTTCTAAAGCGGAGTTAGATTTTATTACTGCATGGCTTAGCACGGCCTCTTGTTTACCTTACGATGAAGCTACCAAAGCATTGGAACATAAAGCGCGCGCTCGGTTGCATCAGCTGATACAAACCACTGAAACTACTCTACCCCTGCATTCCGCTCCTGCTGCTGAGTTAAACCAGACCGGTAGAAAGTCTAGCAGATTTTCTTGGTTTTATATTTACTCTGGGTTTTTGTGGTTTATGATTCTTGGTTCAAGTATTGATGATGAGGGTGATGTATCTGGCGATTACTTTATGGCCGAAATGTCTGGTGATGGTGGTTTTGCCATTTTGATGTTTGTTATTATTTGGGTTGTATTTTTTGTGCGGCGCCTTCGTTCTAAATAAACCAGAGTTGGTTTTATAGCTTTACCAATGGTGTATTAATAGCGCACTCATAAGAAAGGGGCTGTAGATAACTACAGCCCCTTTTTATTACCTCTATTACTTATCTTCTTGTTATCTATCTTTCTATCACTTCGATCTAATCACTTCGTTTTAATAACTTTTTTTAAGCATCTTCGTTTTAAGTTTTTTCGTTTTACTACACGGTACTTATTGCTTAGCTTTACAGTAGAGCTACTGGTTACTCTTTGTGTGCGGTGATGTTGCCGCGAATAAGCTCTGCTGCGCCAGAGTGGTAGCCTGCGCTTGGGCCGTCGATGATTTCTAGTGTGAATTCATCTGCAGCTGATTTTTTGCCTTTGCCGTTGTCTACGATACGTACTTTACAGAGGTTGGATACGCGGTCGCTGCCGTTGAGTAAGGTGCGTACGGTACACGGTGCAATGAACTCTACGCCGTTGCCGCTGGCTACTGGTGTTAGCTGGTCGATATTGCCTTTAATTTTAATTTGAAGCGGGCTGTCGTCTTTGCTGGCTTTGCCTCGGTTTTTGCGGTTGTACTGAACGTGGACTTCTATTCCTGTTGGTGTGCTTTTTACGTTTAGGCCAAAGTTGCTTTTGCCGTCTTCAACTGCGCCTCCGCCGGTCATTTTTACAAAATCTAGTGGCATGGGTGCCGGGGTTTCGTCGCAGTAGTATCCTACGCCGTCGCCGTCATAGTCTTCTTGCATGGGGTTGGGTGTGTGCAGGCAGTTGTCTTCGCCGTCTGCTATGCCGTCGCCGTCAATATCCGATACTGCATCTATAAAGCTTCCTGCTTTTATGAATACGTTTGAGTCGAGTATTTGGTCGCCGGCATCGGCAATGGCTAGTTTAAGGTGATGAATTTGCCCTGCGGTTACGTTGGCTTGCACGGAAAGTACTACGGTCATGCCGTCCATTTCGGTGTTGATGTAGCCGCCGCCGTCGCTAACATCGTTGTTTATAAAGTATTGCGGGTTGCTTACGTTTGTACCGTATGGGTTTCCGCCGTTTATGTTGTTGATGGAGACTGTCATGTTGGTGCCTGGCAGTGTCGCTATGTTCACACCATCTAGGAAGAATCCAAATACATCGTTGTATGAGCTGTTAACCCACTCGTTGTATTCTTCTGAGCTAAATACATATTGGAATGAGATGACGCCGTTGTTCGGAACAAAGTCGAATTCCAATACGGTTCCATCATAAGTGGTGTAACCGGGGATGAGGTTGTTGAGGTCGGTGTCACCGAGTTGGTAGTTCACTTGTGTGCGTGCGTCGCTGGTGTTTGGGCCAATTACGTAACTTGAACGACCACTGGATAATACGATACCGCTTTCAAACCCGATGATGCCATCACCGCCTGTAAACATGCCGGCAGAATTAGAAGAGCTGGTTAACGTGACGTTGCTCACTTCTATATTTGCGCCAAGCAAGCTGCTGACTAAGGTGTGTGCATCTGAGGTTTCTTCAACCACTAAGCCTTCTGCCATGGCAGCGGAGCTAAGTATTGCTGAAGTCAGTAGGGTAGGTAGTAGTGCTGCTTTTAACATTGAGTTTGTCATGGGTAATCTCACTATTCGTAAAAGTTAGTTTGAGACACCGAGGAAGTTTTGCGCAATGCGTAACTCCTGTCGGTAACCGTTCGACCCTTGAATTAGCACCAAGGGCACTGGCTTTGCGTCCCCGCGTTACCACGGGTTTGCCTTGTCGTGGAGCCTGTTTAACTACTTAATTAGTACTGGTAAGTAGGTACAGGCTTTATTGCGTCCTGCCAAAAATTGTATCCATGTCACACTTTTAGCAAGTTGGATGCCAAAGACGTGACCAAGCTCACACTTTGTTGTTATCAGCACCTAATTATTTGTTTTAAATCATGAGGTTAGTCACAACAAATAGTTGTGTATTTGGTTTTTTGTGCTGAACATGGCCCAGAATGGCAGCCGTGAAAGGTGACGCACAGCGGCACTGTTGTACGCAAAACGAACAACAGTGCTCGTCACTTGTGGTTTGATTATGTGTCTTGGTTAGATGGTTGGGCTGCAGGGCTTGGTTATGTTTTTTAGTAGCGCTTGCCGCTGTTATTCTTTCTTAGCTAGATTCTTATTGGGTAAATCTCTGACTGAAAGACCACCATGCAGTCCAATCAGCGCGCAGATAAATTTCCACGCAAACCAATTACAGCTCAACACACTCATTTTTTGGTTTTAGGCTCAAGCGCCCTTTAACGCGCTTTACTAAAAAAAGCCCGCCAAACATACCGCTAAACAGCTAGAGTAAATGTAGGGGCAAAAACCCTTAAGTGGCGCATACACAGGCTTTGATGATGGCGCTTGCCCTAACCTACGCCTAGTCGTATGCCCTCGATGCTTCAACGCCGTAAATCTGCAATACATACGCCCATCCACATTTTGGTAAACCCTGGGTTAGCAACGAGCTGGCTCATTTTAGAGATCAATTCAATGGACTTTAGATTCTCCGACGAACACAAAATGATTCTTGAATATGGCAACAGCCTTGCCAAAACCTACGACCGCAAGTACTGGACGCAGTGCGCCGAACGCCGGGCCTTCCCGCAAGAGATGTATCAACAAACCGCTGCAGATGGTTTTGTTGGCACCATGGTGCCAGAAGCCTACGGCGGTGCCGGGCTTGGTATGTTTGAAATGACACTATTTGTGGAGGGCTTGTCGAACAACGGGATTCCGCTATTAACCTACGTGATTGGCTCAGTCATGTGCATGGGCCCCATTGGCGACTACGGCACCGAAGAGCAAAAGCAACGTTACCTACCTGATGCCTGCGCCGGTAAGACTCGATTCTGCTTTGCCATCACCGAAGCCGATGCCGGCACAAACACCATGAATGCCAAAACCTTTGCCAGCAAAACCAAAGATGGCCGCTACAAGTTAAACGGCAACAAAACGTTTATTACAGACTGGGGCGAGTCTGACTACGCCATTGTAGTTTCGCGTACGACTAGCCTTGCGGATGCCGGTAAAAAAACCGAAGGCTTTACCTTATTTATTGTTGATACCAAAGCCAAAGGCATTGAATGCCAGCCTATTCCCACCAGTGTGTTGGTGCCAGAAATGCAGTATCAGGTTTTTTTTGATGATGTTGATTTAGGCCCAGAAGACGTGCTGGGCGAAGTAGATAAAGGCTTTAATATCTTATTCGAATGCCTTAACCCCGAACGCATTATTGTTTCTGCAATTGGTACTGGCTTGGGGCGCTTCGCAATGTCTAAAGCGGTTGAATACGCAAGCGAACGCACAGTATTTAAAGGCCCCATTGGCGCGTACCAAGCGTTACAACACCCCTTGGCTAAGGCCAAAACAGAAATCGAAATGGCTTCGTTAATGTCGTTAAAAGCGGCGTGGTTGTTCGATGAGGGCGAAAGCTGCGCGGCGGAAGCCAACATGGCCAAATACGCTGCCGCCGAGGCATCGATACATGCGGTAGATGCCTCGCTACAGTGTTTTGGCGGCAACGGTTTTACCAAAGAATACGGTATTTACGATATCTACCCGCTAGTACGCTTGTTTAAAACCGCACCACTCAACAACGAAATGGTACTCAACTATATTGGCGAACATGTGATGGGGTTGCCGCGCTCTTATTAACCTAATGGTTACAGTGGCCTTTGGTAGCATCACGTATTTTTTAGATGGGTATGCGCGCATTGTTTTAGCCTAAGGTGTGCGCTGGCAGGCTAAAACTTGAGGCTTGATTCAAAACCAGCGCGATGGACAGAACTTACTCCTACCACTGGCACTGTGTTGGAATACCAATGCCAGTTCATCAATGATTAGTATTCAGGCTCTTCGTTATCCGCCGGGAATATCCCTTGCACTGCCGCCAAATTATTGGCAACAAAGGCTTTATCTGCAGCACTGGCTTTATTCATCATCGTTTTTGCGCCCTTCATTTGCTCAAACGCTTCTAGCATGCTGGATATTATTTCAGGGTGTGCATCGCCTTCTTTTAAACTACGAATATGGTCTTCAAGTTGTTTAAGAGACGCATCGTAGTTTCTAAAGTCGGCGCTTTGTTGCATCGAAGCGTGCTGAAACCCAGCCGCTAACCTCATAATCACTTCATAATACTGCTCAACACTGTCAATGCCGTTTGAGGACAAAATATCCTTAATGTCTGGATAGGCTTTTGATTTTTTTAAAAAAATAACCGCTTCGTCCATCGACATATCTTCATCTTCATCGCCGAACAGGTCGGGGTATTTTGACTCCAAAGCAGTAAATTGATCTCCAGTACTTTTAATCGCATTGAGTAAATCTAGCGTTAATGGGCGCTCCGCAGCTATAAGTGGCACAGATATAAGCGGCGCAGATATAAAAGCCAAAATAAATAAAAACCTTTTCATAATTTCTCCCTGAGTATTGAATCAAATTTACGTTGTTCGGCAGCCCAAACTTGTAGGTTAGCGTAGGCGGACATATTGACTTATTGCAACGCTGATTCCAAACATCATACACTTCTTACGTTAACTCCATCTCATAACCAAAATCACCACTTCGGCAGCCACCGAACGCATAAAACACCGTTTACTCAAGCCGAATAACTGCCGGTTATACTCGGGCAGATATCGGCATCGATCACGCCAGACAATACACCGCCTCAGGCATACTCCCGGCATTTGCGTTCTCCAGTGAGTAGCTATACTCCAAATATCCAGCGACTGCACTGACCGCATTCAAGAATGTCCAACTGATCCTCGGGAGCGCGGATTACTATAATGCTGAAAATAATCTTAACTGCTGTATTGGTCTTCTACTGCGTAATGGCGTGGTCGGTAGAGCCCATAGGCACCCCTGATCGCGGCAAAATTAAATATCCTAGCGGTGCTGCTCCAAGCTTAGCCGAGGTTAACCTTGGGAAAATGCTATTTTTTGACCCCCGCATAAGCGTCAATCAAACTCAGTCATGCGCTACTTGTCACAATCCAGACCTCGGGTTAAGCGATGCAATAAAGCACAGCCTAGGCGCCATGGGCAAACGCGTAAACCGTCATGCGCCGCACCTTTACAATCTAGCGTGGAGCAATCAGTTTTTTTGGGATGGCCGCGCAGCAAGCCTTGAGGAACAAGCACTCGACCCGATAGTAGAAAACAGCGAAATGAACATGCCATTGCCCGAACTCATCACACGATTAAAAGCAGTGCCCTATTACCAGAAAGCATTCGAACAAATTTACGGCAGCACCGCGATATCGGCGCTAAACATAAGCCGTGCAAATGCTGCGTTTGAACGCTCGCTTATTTCAGACAACTCACCGTTTGACCAATACATCGCAGGAAACAAAACCGCAATGAGTCCTGCCGCAATTCGTGGAATGGAATTATTTGAAGGTAAAGCCAACTGCATAGAATGTCACGATGGCCCAAACTTTACCGACAATATCTTTCACAATATTGGCGTTAAAAGTGACGACCTTGGCCGGGGTGCAATCACCAACGACAGAACTCAAAACAAAGCTTTTAAGACCCCTGGGTTACGTAACATCACGCTTTCAGCGCCGTACATGCACGATGGATCCGAACCCAGCATCCAAGCAGTCATTCGTTTTTACAACCAAGGTGGAACCGATACCGAAGGTCTCGACAACTTAATTGAAAAACTAAATTTATCATAAAAAGAGATTAACGACCTCGTAGCGTTTATGGGAGCATTACTAGACCCAGTAACGATAGTACGACCAACCCTTCCGTAACAGATCAAAAACACGATTTAAAAATATCGCACTTAAATAACATTTAACCTGCCGCGCGAACACCTACCTTGCATTTTATTAACAAGTGCTGCTCAGAGAGTTCTGTAGCTCAAAGAATATGGCAAGAAAATACCTGGTCCCATCATTTCTAAACCTACAAATTCCATTTCTATTTCTCGGCTTTTCATCACTTATCCCTCAAGCACAATCACCAAATTAACTTTACCTGAAGTGAGCTTCTCTGATGAAAATTTTGAAGTGATTATTCCGTGTTGGCGTTTTAGCAGTTCTATCCAGCGTATAGCTTGGTTAAACGACACATCCTTTAGCCTTAGTTCCACTTGCTGGTCTTTCTTTGGGATTATTTTCTCTAGTTTAATCGCAGATCGTGTGGCTGTTCTTTCAATCAGGGTTAAAAACGAATCACTGGATTGAGGTCGGCTGATGGCTTTGCTAGCAGCTGGGCCCATTGCTTTTATTTTAGCCGCTGATTTCTGCATCCATTGTAAATCTGTCTGGGTACGCTCTATACGTGCGTCTAATTGGCTGTTGTCTTTAGAAAGCGGCATCCACAAAAACGTGTAAAGCATTAAAAATGAAGTGGTTAACGCCAATATAACGACAATTTTACGGTCACGTTCAGATAAAGTAATAAACCAATTTTTCATGAGGCTACTCCAATGCGGATTCTTGCTTTGACTGTGGCGGAGTCTTTGCTGGCGCTAAGTACTTTTGTGGTGAGGCCTTTATTATGTATGGCGTTTCTAAACTGCTCTACCACTTGCAAACTGTTCGTTTCAAATTTTATTTCTAAGTTATTTTTATGGAACCGGAACTGTTTGAATTCAATATTTGTATGGTTACGTGACACTTGTGCAACCGAAGCTAAGTACTTAATTAGTCCACCTGTTTGCTGGCTTTCGCTTTGCAGTTTCTTCAAGTGTCCTTGCATTTGTACTTTCGCATCGATGATTCGTTTTTCATTTGGAAAGGTTTCTTTGTATAACGAAATAATTTGTTGCTGCAGTTGCTGGTATTCGTTTTCAAGCTGGTTGTTTTGGTACCAAAGAAAAGAGGAATACCCAACTACCAAAAACAACGCAACGGACGCTGCGATGGCGGCCAGTTTGTTGTGAACACCACCAGCAGATTCTTGCGCGAAATCACCTTGTAACAGGTTTATTGGTTTTACCGTTGGCTGGCTATCTAATTGATTTATTAAAAATGAAAACCGTTCGGCTGCGGGTGTTGAACGAATGGTCATGTTGGGCAGCTGGCTGTTGAACTCGAACAGGTCTAGCTCTCCGTGATGATCAATTTGAATATTCTGTTCGTCAGCATTGAAATTGGAGGCTGATTCGGATTGCGTTTCAGGCAGCGCTGTTAGCAAAGTAAGCAATTGCTCGCGGTCGCAGCCAAAGGTGGTTTCGCCTGCACTGCGCACCAGTGCGATGCTTTCGTCGCACCATATGGCCCAACCGTGCTGTGGGCTGGCTAGTAGCTGTGTATCGGCTACGGCTTGCGCTAGCGCAATGTTGGCAGCGCTTAGTGCATCGGTCCATTGTTGCATGCGCTGCTTGGCGATTACCGCTACTTGAAGTGTTTGGGTTTTTAGCGCACCAATAGCAAAGTGCAGTGTTTGCGCGCTGGCTATTAGTTGCTCTTCAAAAAGAAAGGGCAACGCTTGGCGAATTTTTTGCTGGTTGCGTGTTGGCATTGGCGCACTGAGTATTGATACATCTAACGCTGATAGCACCAATACCACCGAACTACCTTGTGCCGGTGAGATATCGGCTAAGTTGCCACTGTGAAAGGTTGTACTCAGCTCGCTTTGAACCGCCCAGTTTACCTGTTCGGCAGGGCTTGCAAATCCATCGATATATATAATTTGTGACACTTCAGTATTCTCCCTGGGCGCGGCTTACTATGCGTACTTCTGCCGCGGAGTCCCGGTGCATGATGCTGTAATTTTTTAGCGAAACCGGATCAAAACTTCCGGTGTAGTTCAATATGAAATATTCACTTTGAACGCTTAATAAGGTGCTATCGATACTGCTACTAAGGCCGGTAACGCCGGGATTTGCATCATCAATGGCAGTTAGGAATTCGCTTATTGAATCAAATCCATCACTTAGTGCATAGTCAGTCACTGGGTCTACTGTCGCGCTTACCATTTTTACAGACAGCGCCCGTAGTAATGCAGCCGTTGCAAAATTTACGTTAATTAAGGTGGCCGTGTGGCTACCGTCGGTTGCGGCAGGTAACACCACAATATGCTCGATGAGTTCGGCTAATATTTCTGGTGTAAAACCTTTTACTGCGGCCAGTTCGTCCGGGTTTGTCATGGGTTGGTTTGCAGCGCGATACGGTGGTGTTAACTCGCTGTAGGTATCGGTTTCGGCACCAAAGGGGCCTATTTGCTCGTTATTGCTATCGAGCCAGTCGATAAGCGGCCAGACTAAGTCTGGGTTGAGCTGTAGGTCTTGCAGTAACCATTGGAATATTTCAATTTGGTGACTAACAACCACGCCGTTTACCACCAAATTATTGATATTAAAGCGGCCGTGCATTTCTTCGGCGGATAACAACATAACACCGCCATCTACCGGCATGGGTGGTAATAAAGCGGCCCAGTCATCGTCGTAGCTATCGGTGGAATTTTTTTGTGCATCGCGTATTAATATTTCGCGGCCCCATTCTTCTGCACTTAGCACGTAATGAAAAGCCCGGTCACCCTGTAATTGATTTAACGTACGGCGAAACTGAATTTGCTGTTCGCTAATAAGTTGGGTTGCTAGCAATGAACAGATTGCGACAATCAGCAACACGGTAATGAGCGCAACACCGCCCTGCCGCCGAGGCGGACATTGAGATAAGCGCTGAGGCCGACATTGAAATAGGCACTGAAATAGACGCGGTGAATGCTTCTTGGTTACCATTTTTTGATGCGTATTGGTCACGGTAGTAACTCCAACGTACGTTTGATGATGCCTAGCTCTGCTATTTCGAGTTCGACTTCAACGACCCGTGGTAACTGGGTAAGTGGCATACCATCGGTTGGCCAATAGCTTATCCAGCGTTTCTCGGGATCCAGCGCACGGATTTGAAACTCTGATACGCCTTTTACCAATGGCATATCGAAGTAGGTTTCTTGGTCTGCTGGGTCCAGCACTAGCCACCGGCGTTTGACGAGCACTTGGTCTTCTACAAAAAACTCTATTCGGCTGAGCGTACCCCGTGGGGCTGCAAGCGGGTTGGCCCAACCACCACTGCTCAATACCATGCGAGATTGATCCGAGCTTTCGATAATCAGCGCGGCATCTGTGGTTCCGTATGCATTGGTAATCGTGCGAGATTGCGCTTGTTGTAAGTCTCTTGCAAGCATATTGACGGCGCGCCGTAGCCCTTCAAAACGCTGGTTGTGGTTGCTTAGTTTACGGTGACTGTTGATCACCGAGTCTAGTACTTGGTAACTACCCACAGACAAAATGGAAAACAATACCATCGCTATTAGTAGCTCAACCAATGTAAACCCGCCAGGTTTGCGCGTGCGGGTGAGCCGTTGCATTAGCGGCTCTTCCCAAGAAAAATGGTAATGCCGCCGCGCTGCGCTTCAGCAGGATTAAACACTTTGATATCTACCCGGCGTAGGTCTGCGTCGGGTGTGCCGCTAGTGAGTGCTTGCCAGCTCCAGCTACGTTGCAGCATTTCGGTATCGCCTTGTTTGGAGCCTATTGCCGGCCAGCCGGGTTGTATTCTAATTTCGGTGGCCACATTTAACGCGACCCAATGGGCTACGGTTTTTTCTTCCATTATTTGCGCACTAACCAGCTGGCCGTTCACGGCTTTTAATATTGCAGTTAAGGCAATACCGGCCACAGCCAACGCCACCAATATTTCTATTAGGGTAAAACCTTGTTGGTTTTTCGCTAACCGCAGCCTCAACATGCTATTGATCCTCCGGGTCTATACGCAATATACGTAGGTCGGCGTAGTTGTTTTCTAACCGATAACGAACCGCCTGCGGATCGTTTTTATCAAACAGATCTAATTTGAACGCCGTCATCTCGCCGCTTGGTAATATAAATAACTGGGGTAATTGCTCGGGTTCTGCAGTTTGGGCAGGTTCAACCAGGGGTTCTACCAAGCGCCCTTCTACTTCAAGCTCGGTTGCAAGCCACGGCGGTAGTGGATTAAGTTTGAGCAAGCGGTCATCAGGTACCGCTTGCCAGTTGCCCTCTTCGCGCTGCATGAATTGGTATTGCTGCTCGCTTAATTGCCACCCGAGTAACTTGCCATTAAGCACTGCTTCATCGGATGCCAAACGCATGAGGCTGATTAGCCGCAGCGCGGTTTGATGGGTTTCTCGTTCACGGTTTTGAATACCGGTGCTGAAGGTAACCAGTGAAATCATCACCCCCATAATTACCAGCACAACAAGCAGCTCTATCAGGGTAAAACCCGATGTGTTGTTGGGCTGGTTTTGCGCAGTATTCATCTCGATTTTTAGGGTAGCCGGTAGGGCTTTTATGGTGCCCAGTTGCCAATGTCGGCGTTGGCTTCTTCGCCGCCTGTTTGGCCGTCTGCACCTAAGCTGTACAGGTCAAACTCGCCTTTCTCGCCAGGATTGAGGTACAAATACGGTCGCTTCCACGGGTCTTTGGGCAAATTCTTGATGTATCCGCTTTTGTTCCAGTTGGCTGGCTCTGGGTCGCCGCTGGGTTTTTCGACCAGTGCTTCTAGGCCTTGTTCGGTGCTTGGGTACACAAAGTTATCAAGCCGGTATTGGTTTAATATGCTTTCCATGGCTTGAATATCTAGCCTCGCTTTGGTGATACGCGCGGTGTCTGGTCTATCCATAATGCGTGGTACAACCACCGAGGCAAGTATCCCCAAGATCACCACAACCACCATAATTTCGATCAGTGTAAAACCGCTTTGGCGGTTGGTTTTAACGTACATGCTGTTTCTCTCTTGCTTGTTGTTTTGGTTTAAATTTTAGCGAATCAAATGGTTAACCGACCAGTTGATTCAGTTCAAATATTGGCATCATAATGGCCAGCACAATCGTCATGACCAGTGCGCCCATCAATAAAATAAGTACCGGCTCTAAAATGGCTAAGAAGGTGCTTATCCAGCTTTCCAGGTCTCGTTCCTGGTTTTCTGCGGCTTTAAATAACATCTCGCCTAAGGCACCGCTGGCTTCACCGCTGGCAATAAGGTGTAGCGTCATGGGTGGAAAGTAGCCAGTTTTAGTGAGCGCGTACGATAAACTTGCGCCTTCTCGAATACGGCTAGAGGCTTCTTCCATACTGGCTTGCATCGGAATATTAGAAAGCACTTCTGAGCTAATGCGCAGCGCTTCGAGCATGGGCACGCCACTGGCAAGCAAGGTCGCTTGGGTTCGGCAAAATACTGCGCAGTTGCTGATTTTTAACCATTGCCCAACCAGCGGTAGTGTCAGTACTATTTTGTGCCAGCGCAGTTTAGGGCCAGGTTTAGCTAACACCCACTGAGCGGCAGCACCCAGTGCCACCAATACAATTAACAATACAAAACCGTAGGCCTGCAGAAAATCGCTGGCTGAAATTAGAATGCGGGTCAGTAGTGGTAGCTCTTGGTCGATGCCTTCGAACACTTCAATAACTTGCGGCACGACGTAGGTCAGCATCATCACCACAACCATGATCGCAACCGTACAAAGAATCATTGGGTATAGCATGGCGTTGGATACGGTCTGGCGAATTTTCTGGCCGTTTTCGGTGTAGTCTGCCAGCCGGTCTAAAACCCCAGCTAAGTCGCCAGATTGCTCGCCAGCTTTCACGGTTGCCACGTAATCTTGTTTAAACACCTTGGGGAAGTTAGACATTGCGTGGGCCAAACTTTGGCCTTCGACAACCTGTGCTCGTACGCTGGTCATCACCCGTTTTACCCGGTCTTTGCTGGTTTGATTGGCAACGGTATTGAGCGCTTCATCAAGAGGTAATGCGGCTCGGCACAAGGTCGCAAGTTGGCGTGTTAATAGCGCCAAATCTTTAATGCTAATGGTTGGATTAAAACGTGCCTTTGGTTTCGGGCCGGTGTGACTGCTCTCGCCATTTTGGTTTTTTTCACCATCAGAGCTGCGCTTGGCACCCCGTGATTTTTCGAGCACTTCATGTACTTCTAGAGGTGTCCAGCCTTTGGCGCGAAGCTGTTGGCGTATTTGCCGCGCGGTGTCACCTTGGTCGACGCCTTTTTTTTGGCGTCCCGAGGCATCTAGCGCAATGAAGTGATAAGCCGCCACGAATCAATTTTCCTGCGTAACGCGAACGACTTCGTCGAGGGTGGTATCCCCAGACAAAATAGAAGCTACACCAGAACGGCGAATACTGGGGGTTTGCTGACGTGCAATGGTTTCTAATTCCAGCTCGCCAGCACCATCATGAATGGCTTCGCGCATAGCGCTGTCAATTTCGATCAGCTCAAAAATACCGATACGGCCAGAAAACCCAGTTTGGTAACAGTGTTCACAGCCAATAGCACGGTATATTGTTGGCGGTGTAGTCTGGTCTACTTCGAGTAGATCACAACTGGCGCGGTCTGCTTGGTAAGGCTCGCGGCAATGAAAGCAGAGCTTTCGCACTAACCGCTGAGCCAACACGCCAAGCAAGCTAGAGGCAAGCAAAAATGGCTCTACGCCCATATCTCGCAGCCGAGTCACTGCGCCAATGGCTGTATTGGTGTGCAAAGTAGACATCACCAAGTGGCCGGTCAAGCTGGCTTGCACGGCTACCTCTGCGGTTTCGATATCGCGGATTTCACCGACCATCACAACATCTGGATCTTGGCGTAAAATGGCACGCAGACCACGGGCAAAACTCATTTCAATTTTGGTGTTAACGGCTGTTTGGCTGACGCCATCGATAAAATACTCGACGGGGTCTTCAACGGTCATGATGCTGCGTTCGTTATTGTTAAGGATGGATAACGCAGAATAAAGCGTGGTGGTTTTACCGGAGCCTGTAGGGCCGGTCACCAGAAAAATACCGTGGGGCCTGTGCACTATTCGGTCAAGGCGATTTCGGTCGCTCTCATTCAAGCCGAGTGTTTTTAGGTCAAGCCGGCCATTGTCTTTTTCAAGTAGCCGTAATACCACACGCTCGCCATGGCCACTGGGTAGCGTCGATACCCGTACATCCACTGCTCGGCCGGCAAGGCGCAATGAAATACGGCCATCTTGGGGTAGTCGTTTTTCGGCGATATCGAGCTTCGCCATCACTTTAATACGTGATACCACTGGCGAGGTCAGTGCTTTTTTGGGCGCTAAAACCTCGCGCAGCATGCCGTCAATTCGAAACCTTACGCGCATGCGGTTTTCAAAGGGCTCTATGTGAATGTCCGATGCACCTTGGCGAATAGCTTCGCTCAAAATGGCGTTAATTAAACGAATAATGGGCGCGTCGTCGTCGCTTTCCATTAAGTCTTCGGGTTCAGGTATGAGCTCACTGAGATCTTCAAAATGCTGAGTATCTGCCGACAAGCCATCCATCTCTTCCATTACAGTGGAAGAATCACCTTCATATTGCTGCTGAAGCGCAGTGTTAAACGCAACTGAATCAACCTGTTCTACTTTTAGAGGTACGCCTAAATATCGGCGTAGTTCAATTAACGCAAGCGGCTCAGAGGTTTCTGATTGAATTACTTGGGCAAACTGATCTTCTTCCAAGGTCACCAAAACCCCATTTCGTTTGGAAAATGCAAACGGGATATCTGCACGAAGACTCATTGTGCCGGTGAGCTCAACGCTGGTGCACTGCCTGGTAAATTGGATGATTCTTGCATTGAAGAACTAGGTTTAGAATAGCTGGGTGTAATAAGCTCAGGTAATAACGGGTATTCGTAACGCGCATCGCGCTCTGGATCAGCTTGCTTAATTTTTATTTGCCGGTTCCGAATTTCTTCGTAATTTTTACGGGTCAGTGCACGGCTATCTGCATCATTACGAATAATGCTGGGGCGCAAAAAAATCATCAGCATTCGTTTAGTTACTTCGGTGCTGGTACTTCTAAATAACCCACCAATAAAGGGTATGCGGCTCAAATATGGAACTGCTTGCTCAGACTCTGTCACTTGATCATCGATAAGCCCACCCAGAGATATAATTTCACCGTTGTTTATTAACACAGTGGTTTTGATAGAACGCTTGTTGGTGACTAAGTCTGCTGCGCCTTCGGTTGACGGGCTGATGCTCGAAACTTCTTGGCTGATTCCAAGATGCACCACGTCACCTGCGTTGATGTGCGGCTTAATTCTTAATGTTAAGCCAATATCTTTTCGTTCGATGGTTTGAAAAGGGTTGCTGGCGCTGGTTCCAGTACTGGTAAACGAACCCGTTAAAAAGGGTACATTTTTACCGACAATAATTTCTGCTTCGCTATTGTCGAGCGTCAAAATCGACGGGGTTGAAAGAATGTTGGTATCGGCGTCGGCTTCCAATGCTTTGAACATCAACGCGAAATTACGAGTACCACCTAAAAATGTTAGTCCGTCACCAAACACCGGTATTCCACCTGCAACCGCGGTAGCCACAACACCACCGATGGTCGCTCCGGTACCGGATGATTGACTGACAATACCGCCAGATACGCTTCCATCTGAACCAAGGCTTGCCAACTGAAAACCTAGTTCTTTAGCTTTGCTTGCGTCCAAATCCACAATAATAGCTTCAACCATAACTTGAGCACGCCGAATATCGAGTTTCTTGATAATCGATAATAACGATTCATATTGATCGGGGCTTGCGGAAATAATAAGCGCGTTGGTCGCCTCGTCTGCTTGAACACTGGCTACAGAATTGTTTATGCCTTTTTTCGCATTGCCTCTTTTTGCCTTGGAATTAATGGTTTTATTAAGCAATGGCGCTAAGTCTTTCGCGATTGCATGGTTTAAATAAACCACATGATCAAAAGAGGTTGAATCCACCGGTGCATCGAGCTGGTGAATAATGGAGCGCATGAGTACGCGGCTAGAATTAGCCCCCGACAGCAACACGCTATTGGTGCGCTCATCTGCCACTGCGATGACTGAATCGGCGCTTTTGCCTTTACCTCTTTGTAAGGTTTTTAACATTTGCACTACTTTTTCGGCACTGGCTTTTTGCAGTTGCACCACTTCAATACTGCTATTCGTAGGTTTATCGATGGATGCGATGATTCGTTCTAACCGTGCAATATTGCCAGCAGAATCTGAAATAATCAGTGCATTCGCAGGAATATACGCTGCCATATGCCCTTCTTTAGGTACTAAAGGTCGTAATACAGGAATTAGTTTTGCAGCAGAGACATAGCGTAAACGTAGAATTTTTGTGACTTTTTGCGCGCCGGTGAAGCCTTTAGACTGCTCGCCGGTAGGAATGGGCGCTTGCTTCGCCATATTTTGCGGGACAATTTTTACAATGCCATCGCCTTCTATCGCAGCAAAACCATGCACTTCTAAAATAGTTAAAAATACATCGTAAAGTGCTTCTTGGTCTAATGGGATACCTGAAATTAACGTTACTTTGCCTTTAACCCGTGGGTCAACCAAAAAGTTTTTCCCGGTCGCTTCGCTTATGGTAGAAATCACACTGCGTATTTCTGCATCTACTAAATTGAGTGTGACAGATTCAGCCGCTGCCAAACGCCCCCATACTAAGCTGACAAAGATGAGGCTTAGCACAATACTATTGCGTTTGATTTTCGAGCGCTGCGAGCAGGTGAGTCTGTACATTTTAAATAGGCCTTTCAAAAACGGATCGATGACAACCGCGGTTGTCGGTATTAATTCTTTGGGGTTCAGCATTATGGAATGGGCAACGAAAGAATGATGGGCTGGCCATTGCGCTCTATTTCTACAGTGAGTTCGCCGCTGGCAACTACACTGTCGACCAAACTCTCATTATTCTTAAAGTCGCTGAGTGTTTTACCGTTTACGGAGCGAATGAGATCGCCTTTTTTTAGTCCGGCACGTTCTAATAATTTACTATTGGAGCCGCCTTCTAGCCGCAACCCATCGCTGGCGTCATCCATCACCAAACCGTAACTACCAAAAGATTTAACCGGGTCTTTATAATAGGCTCGTTTATTACTGGCAACTGCTTTCGTGGCGCTATTGCCCTTGTGGTAGGTCAACATGTTTTGTGATTTTTTTGAGCTTTTACTATTACGTTTTTTGGGAAAGCTCAAACTCTCAAGCCTGCCGGCGCGGCGCAGCAATACCTTGTTTTCAAAAATATCAGCCAACACGACATTACCGGGAAGTTGATCTTCTTTTTTATAAGAGCGCGCGGGTTTGCCCTTTTGTGCAATCAATGCTCGGGTTTGCGCTGCATTGGTACTGATGAATATACCTTGAAGCTCAAATTTTAGTCTGGTTTCTGGTGCATCTACTTGTTGCTTATTTTCTGTTGTTTTAGTCGCTGTTTTAACATTGCCAAACAAGTTAGCCGCAATAATTATTTGAATATCTGACGATGCTTTAGAGCTTGATTTAGTGCTTGGTTGTGCGCTCTGTTTAGTGGCGCTTGTGCTATTTTTGGCTGAGTTAACAATAACGGGCTGATACGAGCGTTTGGCTTTGCTAGGCGCAGCAGGCTCGCCCAAGAACATTGCGCCGGCGTAATAAGCCGCAACCACAAGCACTAACCAAAATGCCGCTAAGGATATGTTTTTTATTGTTAACATCTAATTATCGGGTGTCTCTACTGTTCAACTTACAATATTCAGCATACTGCTAATTTTATTCGTTGCCCTAAACAAGCACGACAAGGTTTATTTTTAATCTGCATGAATGGTTGATTAACGATCAGTTAGAATAACTTACGTTTAATTTCCATTACGTTGCCTGCACGGTTCACGCGTCGGTTAGGTAATAAAATCAAGTCAGCCATTTCGGGCTTCACCTCAACACCAACCCATCCATCTAGCTTGAAAGTCAGAGTACTTATACCAGTACTTTTGCCTGTTTGTGTAATCGCAATAACCAGTGCACCGCCGTTAACCGATAACGCTCCCGTTAACTCCGGCATCTGAATGTTTTTCACATCAGGATAATTATAGCCTACGGTGCCGCCGGGCCAGGTGATAGTGCCACTTGCAGCGCTAAACTGGCGATCAACCACCGTTACTTGTAGCTCGTTCACAGAAATATCGCTACTAATTCGAATGCCGTTAGTCTTGAGCTGCTGATTAACAAAACGGCTATTGATGAGCCCACTGATATCAACTTGGCCGTTGGCATCGTTTTGCGGCGTTAACTCAACTTTTAAATTGTGACCGATCTCTGTTAAATACAGCTTAATGGTCGGATCATTGGTGAAAAAACTGGCAGGGCTTAGTACCCAACTCACCTGGGTTTTTAGCGGCCCTTCACTTAACGTTGCTTGGCCATTCCAAACCGAGCCTGTTACATCAGAAAGCAAATTAGAAACTTGCTTGGGCAGCTCTGGTTTGAATTTATCGTAGGCAATAGCTGCTGGAAAATTAACCAATAATCCTAGCGCAAACGCCAATACCGCCGATATACTCCAAAGAAACCAGTGCTTTTTGATTGTTTGCATCATTTAATTAATTCAATTCGCCACGTAGCCCAGCAGTATACAACGCTGAGCAGGTAAAAGGGGGACACAGGCCAATACCGCTGACCATAAAATGCAGTGCAGTAGGATCACCAAAACGGCAAGAAATTCCGCCTGCTGATCACATTGTTGAGCATTGTTGAGTAAATTCAAACGATAACGTATCGGTAATGCGATTGCGGCTTTAGTCACCACAAATCAGTCATTGTAGAGACTAGTCGTTAGCATAGTTTTGCTTTGGCCATATTACCGGCTGTTATTTCTTATTGGCTGTACTGCTTCATTAGCAAAGCCTAACTATTTTCTATCCGTACGATTGATGGTTCGAAAAAATATCGGCTGGGTTTCCTACCATCATTTGATTCACCTGAGTGTCGCTGACGCCTTCTTTTTTAAGCGCTGGCAATACATCTTCGGGGATATGGCAAAAATTCCAATTGGGGGCGAATTGCTCGATCATTTGCTGATCTGAAAAGAAATCGATATGACTACAGGCATCATGCGAAACCACCATTTTGCCAGCATGGCCTTGTTGGCATAGCGCTGCAATTACTTGCACACGTTTGTCGGTGGGTAGTATTGAATCCAGTCCAAAACGATCCATCCCGATATAACTACCCCTGTTCAAAATAGCCTGTAGGTAGTCAATATCGTCGGTGTCGCCGCAGTGACCAATGACCACTCGGCTAAGATCCACACCCATTTCTTCGAACACATCTTGTTGGGCAAGCCCAGATTGATTGTGCACACAGGTGTGTGTGGAGATAGGAACGCCGGTGTGTTTATGGGTGATTGCGGCGGCTTCGAGTAGCTTGCGGTTGATCTCGGTTACACCGGGGTGATCCGTCGCACATTTTATAATGCCGGCTTTTGAGCTTGTGCCATGAATACCCACTTCGATATCTCGAATCATAAATTCCGCTAGCTGCGTTGCAGACCAGCCAGACATCCAAGGTTCTTCGTTCCAATAAAACCCGGTTGCGGCAATCACGTTTACGCCGGTTTTTTCCGCAACTCGGCGAATAATATCGATATCACGACCAAGGTTAATGGGCGTCAGATCAACAATGGTATCGACGCCTTTGGCTTTAGCTTTTGAAAGCTCGTCTATGGCTTTTGGTATTTCTGTATCTGGATTAAACCAGTCTTCAAAGTTCTGCCGCATTGACCAGTTGGAAACGACAATATGTTCATGCATTAAGCAAAAACCAATATCGGTTACGGCTATTGGTCCTAGTACAGTTTCTATTTTCGACATGCTCTGAATCCTTTACGCAGAGTTTGGTTTTTTATACTGCCCTCTTTGAAGCATACGCCGATAGAAACCATTTTGAACCTTTGTGTTTTTACGTTCAATTTCTCACTATATTTTTGTGACATCTACACCGCTCTATTAACCACAAAATTAGCCACAAAAAATAACTCGAATACTATCAACCCTTAATTTTGCTTGCTCAATATGTTGGCGTAACTGTCGCTGTTTCTCATGAAGGCTATCAATTTCTTGCTGGCGAATATTGGGGTTACGTTTTTTCAATTCCTGCAGGCGTCTGATTTCGGTGTTGTGCTCTTGGTCGACGTTATGCAGCGCTTTCTCAAGCAGTTGAGGAAGCTCGGCCTGGCCGGCCAGCTCTACTTGCTGCAATTTTTGTTGGATACCTGCGCGCATATTTTCTATCAGTAGCACTGCGGTTTTTTTGTCAATATTTTGCAACTCTCCCAATGATTCAATAATCCCCCGCCCTAGGGTTCCGTCCGGCAAACACGAGATATATAACCCCGCCGAAGATAAGTACCGTTGAAGCTGTAACTGACGCGGCGCTTGGCAGCTAACCGTAAACTGAGCCTGCAGATAAAACTGCCCGGTTTTGTAGCGGTGGTTTTCAAGATATGCCACACAGCTATTACCCAGTGGCTCGTTTAATAACAGCTCTAATGCGCCGCATATTAACGGGTGTTCCCAACTGAAAAATTGAATCTCATCTCGTGAAACTGCTATTTCTCGGTTGCAGGTATAGGTAAGGCCTTCTTCGGGAAGGTGTGGGAATTGCGGATACACCATGTGATCGCCGGGTCGTAGAATATGACATTCGGCGCTGTGGTAATCTTGTTCAATTCCGTATAAATCACAAATTTTATCGATAAACGGCTGCAGATTTTGTGCGTTTTTTTCGTCATTCAATTGCAGCGCTTCAACAATTTGTGCGGCCTGCAGTTCGTCACAGGAATTCCGTTCCAGCAACCAGTCTCTGCCCTGCTCTAAGATTTGGTCTAGAGCCTGGCGTTCAGGTACTAATTGTTTAATCAGCTCCTGTAACTCTTCGGTGTTTACGTTACCCTCTCGCGCTGTAAATCCGCTGATTTGTGTTTTTATTTGATCAATATATTTTTCAAATAAACCTTGCGCAGAAGCGCGGGTAGACTCGAACAAATCCAAACCTTGGTGATAAATTTTCGCTAACGCTTCGCTGCCGTGGCCTTCAAAATAAGGCACATGAATCTGAATTTCATGCTGCTGGCCGATTCTATCGAGACGGCCTATACGCTGCTCGACCAAGTCGCAGTTAAGCGGCAAATCAAACATCACTAAATGATGGGAGAACTGGAAATTACGGCCTTCGCTGCCAATTTCTGAACACAGCATTAACTGGCTACCGTATTCAGCATCAGAGAAATACGCCGCCGAGCGGTCGCGTTCTACAATAGTTAAACCTTCGTGGAATACCGAGCAGTGCAAACCTTCTCGCTGGCGTAATTGCTCACTTAGCTCCAGCACGGTTGCAGCTTGGTGGCAGATCAGCAGTACTTTTTCGCCTTTGTATTGTTTGAGCAGTTCAATCAGCCAGTCGATACGCGGATCATGGCTGACCCAATCTGCGACTACGCGTTCTGGGTACAATCCAGCGGGGTAATCAGCAACCGCAGATGAATCCACATTATCCGCAGTAAGGTTTTGGTATGCCTGCGGTAACGCCAATGGCCACTCAACAAAACGGCGTCTGGGAAAGCCTTTAATAGCAGAGCGCGTATTTCTAAATAACACCCGCCCTGTGCCATGGCGGTCAATGAGCTGCTGCAGCCATTGCTTACGCTGCGGCTCAGTGGGTTCGGCGCAGGCCGGTTCGTCTAACCAACTATCAAGCTGTGTTATTTGCGTATCCGTTAACGGCTGTTGTTGCAGCAATGAACGTGCTGCCTCTGCAACTGGCTGGTAACTTTGCTCTTCTTTGATGAACGCTTCGAGGTTATGAAAGCGCTCAGGGTCAAGCAGACGCAAGCGAGCAAAATGCCCTTCAATTCCCAGCTGCTCTGGGGTTGCGGTGAGTAACAGTAAACCGGGGGTTAGCGCAGCTAAAGTCTCTACTAACCGGTAGCTGTTACCCACCTCATTTGAGTTTTGAGACCACTGAAGATGGTGCGCTTCGTCTACTATGACCAAGTCCCATGTGGCCTCAACTAGCTGCGCGGCGCGCTCGCCATTGTTGGCCAAAGCATCTAACGAACCCAATACCAAGCGTTGCTGCTGAAATGGATTACCCTCTGGGTTTTCGATTTCAAACGTCAGGCAGCGCTCTTCGTCCATCACCGAAAAAGCCAGGTTAAAACGCCTTAGCATTTCGATCAACCATTGGTGGATGAGGTTGTCGGGCAATAAAATCAGTACCCGCTCAATGCGACCCAGTAGTAATAAGCGGTGCAAAATCAAACCCGCTTCAATGGTTTTGCCGAGCCCCACTTCGTCAGCCAGTAAAACCCGCGGCGCTTCACGCTGCGATACTTGTTGAGCAATATAAAGCTGGTGCGGCAACAACTGCGCGCGTGCGCCAGCTAAACCATATTGCTGGTTGGCGTTTAATTCGCTGTGTTTTTGCAGCGCAGCCAAACGCAAGTCGTAGGCTTTGAGTTTATCGAGCTGGCCTGAAAACAGCCGGTCGGCTGCTTGGTTTAACTGAATGAGACCACTGAGGCTGGTTTCGGGAATCCAATGGGTTCCGTCGTCGTAAAACACCACATCGTTTTGTTCGCGTAGGTCTGTGACTGTAACTTCTGTCACACCTTCTTCGTCATCTGATGACTGTATTTGAATCTGGTCGCCAATTTTAAACTTAACCCGGGTTAGTGGGGCATTGGCCGTTGCGTAGCGACGTGTTTCGTCGGTGGCCGGAAAATAAATACTCACTTGCCGGCCATCGATCTCTTCGATCATGCCTAGCCCAAGTTCAAGTTCTGTATCGCTTATCCAACGCTGACCCACTGCAAACATGTACTGCTCTCCGCTACTTGAGCTGCGCTAATTATCTGAGTAAAGATCAGCCCGGTGTACGGTAAAACCCGTAGTTATGTGATCAGCACTCAGTCAGCGCAGCTGCCAATACGGCACGTTGCCGCATAATTTGAGGCGCGATTGTATAGCAATCAAGCGGCGCTGTTAACGCTGATGATCGGCGGTATTTAAAGAAAGGGTTTTTTAGTTTACGGATGCCGTAAATCGCACCGTTTGGGCAGCATGGGTCTGCCCATAAAACACAGATATAACGTTAGATTTTATCTGCGATACTACCGGTGAGGCGGCCTAATGCTTGATTGGCTTGGTCTTGAAGCTCTGCTAACAAGTCTACAAAGCGCTGATCCTGCTGAACAAATTCGGTTAACAGGCTGCTTGCGGAAGCGGCTTGATCAGCCAAGGCTTCTGCGGTGGGGCGCGCTGCATCTACAAAATCTTTTGCAAAGGCTGCAATAGCGTCAACCGGTGAGCTACCACCACGGCCAGCCGGGCCGCTTACCCGTGTATAAACCGATTCGGTGACTTCAATACGCTGCTCACTTTGCAGATTAAGCGCAAAACTTGCGATGGCGTCGTCGTCAATGCCCAGTTGTCCGGCTTGTTCGAAGGCGCTAACTAAATCGCCGTTAAAGAATTCATCCGCGAGTGTGTTGACATTACTAATCAAATCTTCGATGGCAGCGGTTTCTTGCGCATTGAGGTTACCTTGCACCTCAAAACTAAAAGTTGACGCTGATTTAAACTGACTAGATTGTTGCACTGAGCTGGACTCACCGTTACTACGTGCGTTGGTGACTTCTACATAACGACTCGAGCGGTTGATCTGAATGCTGACTTGATCACCCTCTTGAGTGGTGATTTGCAAGTCAAAACTTGAACTTGATTCAGCCTTGGTAAGGCTATGATAGTTGCTCTTAATATCTGTGATTGTGCTGGGCGAAGTGGGTGATATCTGCTCCGCCAACTTATTCAAGCCGTTAGTGAGTAACGTGCCAACATCTGCAATGCCGCGTTCAATATCGCCGCTGAGCTTGCCTAAGCCGCTGAGTACTTCTGTTGCCTGCCCTATTCCTAATTCAACGCCTTTGCGCGCTTGCGTAAGTGCGGTTTCTAGTTCTTCGGTGGAGGCGCCATTGACTCTAAGCCGGTCGATATGACCTTTAATAAAACCCAACACGTTTTCCGCTATTTTTTGTGCGGAAAAATCTGCCGGTTTTGCCTTACTAGGTTGATCTACCGGGCGTACGCCGAATCGATCAGCAATCGAGTTGCTTAAACGGTCGCTGAGCAATTGCTGCAGGTTAACACCAGAGAACCCATCACGATGGGTCTTTATTTGAATATTACTCGGATTGAACAAACGATTGTTCGAAGAGTGGGTGTTGGTATCCCGAAGCGGGGACAGAACATGGCTAAGGTTCATAACCGAGATCCTAAAAAGGATTAGAGTGAAGAGTTAACCGATGTATCGGCGAGGCCTGCCGATACTTTAGAGTTGATTTAGCCTGTTTTCGAAAAACTTAAACTTGCCGATTAAACTTGCCTAAGAGGCACGAATTTTTGGCCATGGCGTTTGCCGCGCAGATGCATTGAAAATACGAATACGGCAATCAGTGCAATTGAAAACAGCACCCAAAACCCGGAGCTTTGAGGGTGGCGCGCAAAGGTAGCGCTTTGATAAAAAATAGTAGAAGTAGAAAATGCTAAGGCGGTGCTCCAAGCACATGAAAACAGCGCCCAGTTGTAGTTGGTTTCGCGCACCAATACCGCCACCGTTGACGCACAGGGAAAGTACAACAGTACAAACAACAGGTAAGCAAAGGCCCCTATTTTTCCGTCAAAACGCTTGGCCATTGCGCCAAAGGTAGTGGTGGTTACCTCTTGTTCTTGCGCGGCAGATTCGCTATCACCAGCGCTATCGAGGACCCGCAAACCCAGCGGGTCCGACAGGTTCCCCATGACATCTACCAAGTTGTCTGGCACCGTTTGAAAGGCTTCAGCAATTGCACTGAACAAATCAAATGGCGGCTCTTCCGCAACCAGCCCTTCTTCCATATCGATGGCTGAATAAATAGCATCTAGTGTTCCAACAACAACCTCTTTTGCCAATACTCCGGCAAAAATACCCACCGTTGCAGGCCAATTGTCTTCTTCAATCCCTAGTGGTTTTAACAGCGGAGTAACAAAGCGGCTGGCTGCGCTTAGTACAGAATTACTGGTATTTTCATGCCCAAAGGATCCGTCGGTTCCTATTGAGTTTGCAACATTGATGATAAAAACCATCACCAAAATCACTTTACCGGCACGCAATACAAAACCTTTTAATTTATCCCAAGTATGCAGCAATACGTTTTTTAGGGTTGGCATATGGTAGGCCGGCAGCTCGATCATCAGCGAATCAGATACGCCTTTGAGTACGGTTTTTTGTAGTACCAAACCCGTTAAAATCGCGAACCCGATTCCAACAATGTACAGCAAGAAGACCATGTTTTGGCCGCCCGTTGGAAAGAATGCCGCTGCAAATAACGCATATACCGACAGCCGTGCGCCGCAGGACATAAAGGGTGCCATCATTGAAGTCATGATTCTTTCCCGCTCAGACCCTAACGCTCGGGTTGCCATGACCGCAGGTACGTTACAACCAAAGCCAATAATCAGCGGGACAAATGCGCGACCGGAAAGACCTATTTTGCCTAAGAAGCGGTCCATCACGAAAGCAGCGCGGGCCATATAACCCGAGTCTTCCAAAAAAGCTAAAAATAGGTAGAGCCCACCAATAACCGGAATAAACGTGGCGACCACTTGTACTCCGCCGCCAATACCGTCGGCAATGAGTACACGCAGCCAATCGGGGCTGCCGGCTAGGGTCATTAGATGGCCAACTCCATCGACGAAAATTGCGCCGCTGAGCTGGTCGAACAGGTCAATAAAGGCACTGCTGACGTTGATCGAAAACAAAAACATCAGGTAGATCACGGCCAAAAATATTGGCATGCCAAGGTAACGATTCAGCACGACTGTATCGATAAAGTCAGATACTCCACTGCTGGCGTCTTCAGAATGAGCAACCACGGAGCTAGCGATATTTTGAGCGAACTGATACCGAAAGCCATCTACTTCTGCGCGGGCTTCATCTAGCGTATTTTGCGCCGCTGGGCCTGAATCTCTTAGGCACCACTTTTCAAGCAGTTGCCAACGGTTTAGGTTTTCTTGTTCTGCTGTAGCTTGAGCGGCGAATGAAGATACAGCGGCTTCAATGTCATCTGAATAACGAAGTTTGGAGCGGGTTACAGTCGGTTTTTCACAAAAATCATCGACCTGTTTAAGCAGGTTTTTTACGCCTTTACTGCGGTGTGCAATGGTGGTTACTACTGGGCAGCCCAGCTGTTGTTCGAGTTGCTCGATATCAACTTGATAGCCTGCACGCTCTGCGGCATCTACCATGTTTACCACTACAATCAGTGGTGCATCCATTTCAATCAGTTGCAGCGTTAAAAACAAACCTCGTTCAAGGTTGCTCGCATCAACGATATTAATGATGAGATCAGCCTCACCTTGCAAAATGTACTGAGCAGCAATTTGCTCGTCGATAGCATCACGGTCATTGGTTAATGCATAACAACCGGGCAAATCGATAAGGTTGTAGCTGGTGCGGTTGTATTGAAAACTGCCTTCTTTGCGGTCTACCGTGACACCGGGCCAGTTGCCGGTTTTTTGACGTGCGCCGGTGAGGGCGTTAAAGAGGGTTGTTTTGCCACAATTGGGATTGCCAACAACTGCAACCGTACGATTGTTAGGCATTTAACGTGGTTACTCCAATCCGGCTTGCGATCTTCTTGCCTAGTGCAATACGTAATGCATTACGGCCAACCACTACAGAACCATGCCGGTTATGCAAAATTTTGAGCTTTACCCCGGGTGGAATGCCCATACAAAGCAACCGCCGACTAAGCTGACCATCGTCAATGCTAGATAGCATGACTTGCTGGCCTGAGGGGATTTCTGATAAAAACTGAAATTGGTCCATATTGGGTTCGCTCGAGAGCAGTAATGCTTTGCGTAATGATAACGATTGTCATTATAGGTTAGCGTAGCAGACACCGCAATAAAAGCACCACATGGCCACCGATAAATCCATATAAATTTGGCTATTACGCAGATTCCCGCCCATTTAGCCGCATTCATTGAGAAGCAGCCGACCAGGCTGCGAAACTAAACCAAGGTTTCAAATCCGTGGGCCGGCCAAATTCAGCCTACATCAATGGCTTTCAACTGCTATCTGCTATCTGCTATAACCGAGCCATCATCAACCAATATTAGTCCGTACCTTCTTTTTAGCTGCTTTTGTCCGTCCCAAAATGATTTATGACGACTCGGATATCGCTTGCTGATAATCAAACTCTTTAAAGCTGACCCGATAAAACAGCGAATACAGCAGCGGGATGAACCCTAAGGTAAGCACTGTTGCCAGAGCTAGGCCAAATACAATCGCGATAGCCATGGTGTCGAACATTGAACCGGTCAGCATCAGCGGTAATAGCCCACCAATGGTGGTTGCGGTGGTGACCAAAATGGGCCTCAGACGACGCTGGGCCGCCACCACAATGGCTAAGTCTGGCCGCATACCATTTCTGGTAATTTCAATATTAACTCTATCGAGCAATACAATGGCGTTATTCACCACGATACCCGCAAGAGAAATGATGCCTAAAAAGGTCAAAATACCAAAATAGCTGTCCATAATCAGCAAACCGAAAACCACCCCGATTAAACTCATTGGAATGGTACACAAAATAATCAGCGGTTTACGAATGGAGTTAAACTGCCAGACCAACAACATGATGATGACCATCACCCCGATGGGCATTTTTGCTTGGATTGCGCCGCTGGCTTTACCCGATTCATAAGCTGCGCCAGTAACCTCATAACCGTACCCCGCTGGCCAATGTTCAGATTGTACTTTCAGCCAATCGGCTAATTCCGCAGAGATAGCCTCTGAGGTGAAACCATCTTTTAATTCAGATGAAACGGTAACCGCGCGCGAGCGGTCGCGGCGGAATATCTTCGCTGGTTCCCAGCGTATTTCTACTGCAGCAACCTGACTTAAAGGCACTGATGTACCGCGAGACTGAGAGAACACCTGCATATTTTCAAGCTTATCTAACCCTGGCCGGCCCGCTTGAACGGAACGCAACGTGACCGGGATAAGGTCAACATCTTCACGAAAGTGAGTGACGTTGATACCGCTCAAACCTGCTTGTAACGAGGTTGCAATATCTTGACTGCTGACACCTGCGCGGCGCGCTTTGGCTTGGTCAATACGAATATAAAACTTCTTCGCCCAGCTTCCCCAATTCTCCGATACTTCACTGGTTCCTGGCATAGATTCAAGTTTTTGCTGAACCTCATCGGCAATCTCAAACAGAGTATTGATCTCTTTACCGGTGAGCCGCACACCCACCGGCGATTTGACCGGCGGGCCTTCAACGGTACGTTACACCACGGCGGTGACATCCGGGTAGTGTTGGAAAATAAAATCATTCATGCCAGCCACGACCTGCGGGACAATTTCTGAATCTGTAGTATTGATCATCATCGAGGCGTATTCAGGGGTGGGTGCTTCGGGAGTCCAGTTAAGGGTGTAGCGGGTTCCGCCACTGCCGATAAAACTCGCCCAACTATCAATACCACGGCCGTCTTCACGGTTTTTTGCTTTCCACGTTTTGAGCATATACGCCTCAAGATCAGAGACCATCGCTTCGGTACGTTCTATTGGGGCACCCACAGGCAGATCAATTTCTACTGTGATTAATGGCACCATGGCTTGTGGAAAGAATGCCTTTGGCAAAATTGAGAAACCTTGCATGCTCACTAAGAAGATTGAAATCAATGCGAATAATGTGAGAAAGCGATGCTTCAATACGAAAATAAGGCCGCCACGGTAACCACGGTAAAAACCGTTGCTGTAACTGTCGGATAACGAACGTGGCATCGCATCTTTGGTTTTCAAAAATATAACGCAAAGCAGCGGAATCATGGTGAGTGTCAGCAAAAATGAACACAGCAGTGTGATGGTCACCACTTGAAATAGCGCCGCGGTAAATTCACCGGAAGTCGATTCGGATAAAAACTGTGGCAAAAACGCCGCAGAGGTCGTTAACGATGAAGTTAACAACGGAATCTTTAATTCATTTGCCGATTCAATCGCCGCTTTGACGGTAGTTTTGCCTTGCCGCGTGAGCACCACGATCGACTCAACCATCACCACGGCGTTATCGACTAACAAACCCAGCGATATCATCAGAGCTGCCATCGAGATTTTGTGTAACCCAATATCGAATAGGTTCATCACAATAAAACCCAACAAAATGGCCATGGGCATAAGGGTTGAAACAATAAAACCGTTTCGTAGGCCTAGCGCAAATAACGCTATCACTGCTACCGCTAAAATTGCCTGCCCAAGACTGAGAAAAAACTCATTAAGCATTTCTTCCACTTTTTCTGGCTCAAAAGCGACGATATTAAACTCAACGCCTATTGGGTATACGCCGCGTATACGCGCCACCAGTGCTCGGCTTTTTTCGCCCAATTGCAGAATATTTTCACCCCGCACCATTGAAACCGCAATGCCCAATGCCACTTCACCGTTGACGTGCATACGTGAAACTGCGGGGTCAACGTAGCCTGCTCGAATGGTGGTGATATCTCGCAGATAAACCAATTGTTTCTTACCCGGTATACCGATGATGGTATCGCCAAGGTCTTCAATGGTTTCATAATTCCCGCTGGGCTCTATCGAGATCCGTTCCATACCGGTTGAGATTGAACCACCAGGGTCAATGATGTTTCGGCTTTTCAAAATTTGCGCTAGCTGAGCTGGCGACAGGCCGATCTCTGCTAATCGGGCGTTATCGTACTCAATAAAAAAGCGCTCTTCTTGCGCTCCAAGAATATCTACTTTGGCCACTTCCTCTATCGATAAAAATTCATCGCGCACTTCGTCGGCGATATCTTTTATCTCAGCGTAGCTAAAATCCTTGCCTGAAATCGCGACAATAATTCCAAACACGTCGCCAAATTCATCATTCACTTGCGGACCTATCACCCCCGGCGGGAGCGTATGAACCGCTTGATCCACTTTGCGGCGCAGCTGATCCCATATTGGCCGCAGATCAAAATATTTTTCTTTAATTGCGACAATAATAATTGAGGTACCCACTTTCGATTCACTGCTTATAAAATCTAGCTCAGGAATTTCTTGAAGTTTTTTCTCAATTTTATCGGTAATCAGCTTTTCAACGCGCTCGGGGCTTGCACCCGGAAGCAAGGTAACAATACGTGCAACGCGAATGGTAATTTGCGGATCAGCAGAGCGTGACAAATCAAAAAATGCACTCAGCGCACCAACCAAAACAAGCACCAGTGCAAACAACGTAACCCGGTTATTCTTTAAGGCGTATTCAGTAATACTCACGGTCACTTACCTGAAATGGGTTTTAGCTTTACGAGTTGACCCGCGCGTATACGGGAAATACCCGCAGTAATCACATGGTCTCCACTGTTTAATCCATTAGTAATTTCAATGGTTGCTGCGCTTAACCGGCCTACTGAAATATCTGCGCGTTGTACCACAGCAAAGCCTTTTTGGTTTTGCTTGGGCACCGCCAGATATAGGTAGCGGCCGCTGCTATCTTCACTGACTGCGGAAAGAGGCATGCTGTATACCTCACTTTCGCGTGGTTCGGGCAGCTCAAAAATTACCTGCGTAGCCATACCCGATCGTATCGCTGGCGTTGGGTTAATTAACGCTAATGTCACCGGATACATGGCGCCAAATTCCGTTGCGGCTATTCCTACTTCATGTACTTTGGCAGTGAACAGTTGGTCGCCATGTGCGGTGAAGCGCACTTTCGCTTCTACTGATTTATTCAGCTTTTGGATCAGTACCGCCGGTACTGCTGTTGTGATCTCAATCGCTTTGCCGCAATTAAGAACCGCCAATACTTGGCCTGCACCGACGTTTTCGTTGATCTCGGTATTGAGCTGCGCCACCAAACAGTCTGCTGGCGAACGTAGCTGCGTGTAGTTTAATTGTCTGCGGGCAAGATCAAGCTGGCTTTGCGCGACTCTTGCGCTTGCATCTACCGCTGACTTTTTTGAACGTGCATCATCTAATGAGCTTATTGACGTATTGCCTTGATCATAAAGACCTTTGACTCGATCGCGGGTTAGGCGTGCATTGTCTGCATTGGCCTGTGCTTGTTCGAGCGCAGCCTTGGCTGATTGGAGCCGCAACTGGTAGTCGTTCTGCTCAAGCTGTGCAATGAGCTGCCCTTGTTTAATATGATCACCCACATCAACCGCCACTTGGGTCACAAGCCCTGGCACCCTAAAACTTTGTTTAGATTCAACTTTTGTGCGCGCAGTGCCGGGGAATCGATACAGTCGAACGTTTGAATCGGGCATTGCTACCAAGTATCTAACAGGCCGAATCGGCTCTGCTTGCACTTCAATTTCTTCTTTCGAGCAACCATTTAATACAGGTATCAGTAGAACGACTGACAACAGAAAAAAGCCAATCGTCTTTGGACGATTTTCAGAAAAATTCATAATGCTCTCGTAATAAGTAAAAATTCGGGCTGGCTTAAAAAGTATAGGAGCCATCCATGGCAGCGTGAGTAGCTTTGCGTACGCAGGCTAGCACGCGACAAATAAGCACCGATAACCATATGCGTGAAATCGGCGTGAATTCAAAAAACGCGCAGCAGCATAGCATAAAGTTATAAAAAAACCTTAGCGCGGATCAGTAACTTGCCGTGGTTTGAAAATTTTCGATAGCGTTTCCCGAATGGGCATACGCATGAGCATGAGTGCTAAATAAACTAAAAGATAAATAGCCGGTTCAAACCACCCTAGTTTTATTAAAAGAAAATAATGCAGCACTCCTAATGCAGCAATCAAATACACCGCACGGTGCAGTTGTTTCCAACGTTTACCTAAGCGCCGCATCATTTTCTTTGTTGAGGTTACTGCTAAGGGTATGAGCAACAAAAATGCTGCCATGCCCGCCATAATGAAAGGTCGTTCTACCAAATCGAAATAGATTTCGTACCCGTCAAAAAACTGATCTAAAACGATATAATTGGCAAGGTGAAGTGTTACGTAAAAGAAACCAAATAAACCCAACATACGCCTTATACGAAAGGGCCAAACGGCTCCAAGTGCTCGCTGCAATGGCGTTGCCATAAGCGTAATTAAGGTCATCCGTAAAGCCCACGTACCGCTGTAACGAGTAATACGTTCTATTGGATTGGCGCCTAGTTGATCCGTAAAAAACAGCATAGCCAAATAGGCCAGCGGTAGGCTACAGAGCGTAAAGCAGATGGGTTTAATATGTTTAACAAAAAATGCAGGCATTGAATTGCGCTAATTAGAAGTAACGTTTTAAATCCATACCTTGGTATAGGCTCGCCACTTCATCGCCGTAACCATTAAAAAGCAACGTTGGGCGTTTACGAAATTCACCGATACGTCGTTCTTTTCGCTGACTCCAGCGTGGGTGGTTTACTTTAGGGTTCACGTTGGCGTAAAAACCATATTCTCCTGAGTTTGTAATATTCCAACTGGTGGGGGGTTCGGTTTCTGTAAAACGAATTGCAACAATCGATTTGATGCTCTTAAAGCCGTATTTCCACGGAACGACTAAGCGAAAAGGCGCACCATTTTGCCCCAATAAATCTTTCCCGTATAAGCCCGTTGCCATAAATGCCAATGGGTTCATAGCTTCGTCGAGCCGTAACCCTTCTACGTATGGCCAGTCTAACGCGCGGCCTCTTTGCCCCGGCATTTGCTTCGGGTCGTACAGTGTTTCAAATTGAACATATTTGGCGGTAGAGGTTGGCTTAAGCTTTTTGATCAAGTCTGCCAGTGCAAAGCCGTACCAAGGGATAACCATCGACCAGGCTTCAACGCAGCGTAACCGGTAGATCCGCTCTTCTTGCTGCATGCCTTTGAGCAGGTCTTCAAGATCATAAGTGCCAGGGTTTTCGACGGCGCCTTCTACTTTAACAGTCCAAGGTTTCACGTTAAATTTCGTGGCGTATTTTGCCGGGTCTGATTTCCCTAACCCAAATTCATAAAAATTATTATAGGTCGTGACATCCTCATAGGGTGTTAGCTCTTGATCCTGTTTGCCTGCTGAGGTGGTTGTATCACTACCCGGTGAAGCCTCGCTACACGCAGACAATAATAATGATGGTGCAATCATCGCCAACCCGAACCCTTTAGCCGATGTTTCGATAAACCGCCGGCGCTGCATATACAGCGAATAATCTGTGACTTCGGATTCAAGGCAATCGTGGGTGTTACGCGATTTAATCAACATGTTTATGGGTACCTTGTTGTATAAGACTGGCGGCTGTTGTGCTACCGTTATTCAAGCCGACGCAATTGCATAAGCTCCGACTTGCTCTACGCTTTAGTAGAAAAGCAACGCGGAACAACAAGCAAAATATAACTATAAATAATAGCTCGGATCTTTCGGCTTAATAGCCTAGCTCAAATAATATTTGCGGTGCTGTCCGTAAAACGTCGCTGTGTTCTAACCTCTAGCGCGGTTTTCGGTATGCAGCACTACAAGGTGAATAGGTTGACCCGACACATTGCCAAAGAGTTCCGCTGTATATGCGTTTAAGTGGTCGGCGAGCGAATCATCAATACTTAGATTAAGACACACTGGAAATCGATCATGCCCGTAAACACGGATGCTGCGAGCGCATCAACAAACCTGCTTTATATCATCAGCGATGACAAACACTTCTGCGCTGAATTGCGCGCGCACCTTGACCCGCTCAAATACCGTGTAGAAATCACCCGCGACCTTGCCTCGTTTGAATCTGCCTGTAAATGCAAAAAACCAAAGTTGATCCTGTTTGACGTAAATTCACGCCAGAGCAATGAAATCACCGCATTCATCACCAAACTACAGAACGGCGTAACGCATCACCCACCGGTTATTGGCTTAGGTGAAGGCAATGATATTGAACAACGGCTGCACGCGACACGCTGTGCAACCAGCCGTTATATGCCAAAACCGATTGACCCAGCTCAGCTCATACAATCAATTGATGATTTACTGGTAACCACCAGTGGGTCTGCTTTTCGTATTTTGATGATCGATGACGATATCGACATCCTCAATGTGTATTCCGAGATGCTTCGAAGCGCCGGAATGCTCACGCACACGCTATCTGATCCTTACCAGGGGTTATCCAAGTTAGAAGAGTTCAAACCAGACCTGATTCTGCTCGACCTTCATATGCCCAAGCTATCTGGCCTTGAGCTTAGCCAAATCATTCGCCAAGACTCACGCTACGACCACATTCCAATTGTATTTCTATCCGTTGAAACCAACACCACGATACAACACCGCATATTTAATGCCGGGGCCGATGGCTTTGTAACCAAACCATTAACTAACCCCCAGATATTTAAGGCTGAAATAAGAGTTCGCGCCGCGAGAGGGCGCCGTTCAAAGCGAATATCAGACGCGTATCTATCAACCTTACGAGAAAGCTCTTCGCGGCAAAAAGTATTGGATGAACACGCTATTGTTGTCATCACCAATACCGATGGCGAAATAATTTTTGTCAATCAAAAGGCGTGTGAAAGCAGCGGTTATGAAAGCCATGAGCAGGTTGGCCAACACAGGGACCTCCATGAGGCTGAGCAAGGCTCAGTTTCTCAGAGCTCTGAAATGTGGGCATCTCTGTCGGCTGGGAATACTTGGTCGGGGATCTTTTGCAACCGACGCAAAGATAACAGTAAATATTGGACCAACACCACGATTGTCCCCTTTATAGATGACACAGGCACTCCGTACCAATATGTATCTGCCAGCACTGACATCACTGATATTAAATTAAGCGAAGAGCGACTACGCCGCAGCCAGTCTTACGCCAACATTGGAACCTGGGACACCAATCTCGAAACCGGAGAAGACTATTGGTCTGAACACGTAAAAAGATTACTAGGCTATGACGACACTTCGGAAAACTATTCAACCGAAGCGTTTTTTGATTCCATCCACCGAAAAGATGCGGCCATGGTTACGGATGCCATTCAGGCCTGCATCAAAGGGAACAAGCCTTACGACATTGAGTACCGAATCTTGTGGCCGGACGGGAGCCTGCATTGGCTTCACGGGAAAGGGGATGTATTACTCGACAAAGAGACCGGCAGGGCCACAAACATGCTCGGGTTTGGGCAAGACATCACCGAAAGAAAATCCCTTGAGATAGAGCTATATCGGCATAAAAGTGCGATGGACGCCTCAATGTACTCCATGAGCATCTTGAATCTTGACGAAACATTTAGATACGTCAATCCAGCCTGGGCAACCTTGCATGGGTACGACGATGTCTCTTTAATTGAGACGAAAGACTGGCGAATGTTGGTACCGAAAGACCACCATAGTCAATACATTGACGAAATATTCCCCGCGCTTCAAAAAACCGGCCATTGGCATGGCGAGTCAAAAAGCCTTCGCAAGGACGGTAGCTCCTTTCATCAAAGGTTATTTCTAGACGTGCTCGTCGAAGCCCACGGTATTGTCTGCACCATACAAGACATTACTGATGAACAAAAACATGAGGCAAACTTATTAAATGCGGTCGAAGATGCCGAAAAAGCCAACCACGCAAAATCTCGGTTTTTGTCAAATATGAGTCATGAGCTACGCACCCCACTTAACGCAATACTCGGCTTTGGCCAGCTTATTCAGCTCGATGCCGATGAAGCTGATCTGCATGCAATCACTGAATACAGTGGTGAAATCATCAGCGCTGGAAATCATTTATTAGCCTTAATCAACGAGGTATTGGACCTAGCCAAAATAGAATCTGGAAATGTCGAAGCCAAACTCGAAGCAGTCGATATCTACGCATTGGTAGATGATTGCGTCTCTTTGCTTGCCCCGCTCTCTAACGACAAAGAAGTCGAGATTATCACCCCGCCACAAGATCAAACACCCGAGCCGCTGTGCTACGCTGACCCTACCCTAACGAAACAAGTGCTGATCAACCTTATCGGCAATGCTATTAAGTACAACCGCGCAAACGGCACCGTCAGCATTACGTGTCAGGCCATGGATAACAACACAATACGGATCAGTGTGGCTGATACGGGCCGCGGGCTGTCTAAAAAACAACAAGCACACCTGTTTGAGCCGTTCCAGCGTTTTATACCTGATCATCAGAAAAACTCGATCGAAGGGACCGGGATTGGACTCACCATCACCAAGAATATCGTTGAGCTAATGCAAGGTACCATTGGATTCGAAAGCCAGTTTAAAAAAGGCAGCACGTTTTGGATTGAGTTACCGGTTGCTAGGCATGCCCTCAATCAAACCCATGTAGACTCGCCCTCGACAGGCACAACTGATGAGCGCACCTCTGCTCAAGCCCGCACTATTTTGTACATCGAAGACAACGCCGCGAACCAACGGCTTATGAAGAGATTCTTAGAATACAGCAACGAAATTACTCTAATCACCGCCGAGGAACCGTTTTCTGGTCTAAAATTGGCAGAAAGCAAGGTGCCGAATCTTATTCTATTGGATATCAATTTACCCACCATGGATGGGTTTGAGGTAAAGAAACGGCTCTCTAAAAATGCCATAACCCGGGACATTCCTGTCATTGCCGTTTCTGCCAACGCCATGCAAGAGGATATTGATAAGGCATTGAATGCAGGTTTCGAACACTACATCTCCAAACCAATTGATTTATCGCTAATGATAAAGGCGATAGAGGATGTTTTTGATGCTTAACGACGACTCCAGCAATTAATGGCCATCGAACTCTCAAGAGCAAAACCATGAGCGCTCATACGGTTAATCTTGAACAAAGCGCTTCGTTGAAGGAGCAGGTGGTGCAGCACCACCAGACATTTTTCTCTTTTATCACACAAACCGTGGTGAGCCTGCACGCTTTGTGGGCCACCTACCTCAATTGCGAAAATGCGTTAGAAAGCCACGTCGTGCCAACAAAACACCATCTTGCCCGCATGACCGAATACGCTTCTGTTATGGACCACCCGGCGCTCTATGCCAGCATTGTTCAACTTGGCAAACACCTAAAACAAGTCGAGATGGCCATTGCCTATGCTGAGGTCAATAATACTGCCGTTCAAGTACGTGAGTTCACCTTAAAGCTAGACAATTTGAGCCATGAGATACAGCGCTCTTTTAAGAACTTCAACAGCGTCAAATCTAGCCAAGCGCTGAACAAGCTGCAGCGGCTCAATGCCTTCAATTTGAATCATGAACTAAGTCAATCTATCGCGGTATATTTGAAACAGCCACAAGATGTGGTTGCATGTTACGCCGATTTCGAGGGCCTTAACTACAACATATATGAGCCCCAAAGCTCCGATGAAATCGAGCAGTTATATGTAACGAACGGGCCTATGGTCTTAATCACCGACGAACATGTATTGACCGAACCCGCCACGCGCGAAGTCATCAATAGTTTAAAGGGCAAATACGGCGAACGCTTACGTCTGATCATTATTGCCGACACCGACTCCTTTGAAAAAGAGATCGAAGCGGTGAGAATTGGCGCCAATCAACGTTTGACGCGGCCTCTCGATAAAATAAGGTTGGTGGACATACTCAAAAACACCTCGGTTTTACGCGCCACCACTTTTACAGGTTTGATATACAACCCGATACCATCTCTGGCTGACTATCTGAAATTTTTGTTCAGCTTCATTGGGTCAACCATTGTTACTGTGAATGAGCCCAATCAAATTACCCCACGCATCGTAGAGTGCAAACCAACATTTGTAATCATTTCTGACACTGATGCTCATATAGCCGCAGCCGAAATCGCCACACTCATTAAATACAACTACCGAAATTCATCTATTTGTATTCACGTATTGGCCAATACCCCAGCTACGCAAATACAACCAAAAAGCATACAAAAAAATATCAGTCAGCGCATTCACGGGCCCATTTCACCAGAAGCATTGGTATACAAAGTGCTGGTTAAAACATCCGAGTTATACGCGGCCACAATAAGGCAGCCAAACTTTGAAGCAGAACTGCTGAATGCGCTAAACCAGCATGCCATCGTATCGGTAACCGACCGATCGGGCAGCATTGATTATGCCAATGATCAGTTCTGTAAAATCAGTCAATATGACCATGATGAGCTTATTGGCAGTAACCACCGCTTGCTCAACTCTGGGTTTCACTCGAAGGAATTTTTCAGCGATTTGTGGCAGACCATATCGTCGGGAAAAACGTGGCAGGGTTTGATTGCCAACCAGGCAAAAGATGGAACTCAGTACTGGGTTGATTCAACGATTTACCCCATCGTTAGCGACCAAGGACGCCCTTACCGCTACATTTCAATACGAACCGAAATCACCGACTCAGTACGGCTAAAACAGCAGTTCGAGCATCAAAGAAATGAACTGCAGCTTATTTTTGACTCGGCTCCCAGCATGTTGTTTTTCTTTGACTTGAAAGGCGTACTCATCAAGGTTAATCAAGCGGTTTCACGCGCTTTCGGTGTCCCTATCGAAGAAATTGAAGGCCGCCCGCTCACAACCTTTTTTGGCTCTAAAGACGCCGCACTCGTGGCCAGCGAATACACCCGAGTCATGCAGTCAGGTCAAGCTGAATACGGCATCACACACAGCATCGAGTTTGAAAACAAAGGTCGTTGGATTACTGCCGACGTGGTTCCCTTTCGCGGGGTCAGCGGTGAATTAGAAGGTGTTATTGCATTTGTTAGCGATATTTCAGATCTTGTCGAATCAAGGGCTGCTTTTAAACTCAGTGAACAACGACTACAAACCAGCCAAAGTTTTGGTCAAATTGGCAGCTGGGACTTCGACGTCGATAGCGGGATCATTCATATCTCTGATGCCTTTTTCGATATTCTTGGTATCCCGCCATCTCATTGTGGCCCAGGGCTTTCTGAAGAAATCTTCGCTATGGTTCACGCAGATGACCAAAAGTCATACCGTGAAATTTCCCAACAAGCCACTGAAGGTTTACACCCAGACGGGTTTTCGTTTGATTTCCGCGTAGTGAAGGATGATGGAGCCATCGTTTGGCTCAGCTTAACGGCAAATTCTAGCCGCAACGCAGACGGCTCAAACATTCATATTTTGGGGGTTACACGCAATATCACCGCCCAAATTCACCTTACCCAACAACGCGATGAATACGAACAACAACTGATTTCAGCCAAAGAAGAAGCGGAAACGGCTAACCGCGCAAAATCAATTTTTTTGTCCAACATGAGCCACGAGCTTAGAACCCCGCTTAACGCCATTTTGGGGTTTAGCCAGCTGTTGCTGATGGACCTGCCGGCCAATTACGACACTAAACTACCCAACTACCCAAAAGAGATTTTTGGCGCTGGCCAGCACCTTCTTGATTTGATTAACGACATTCTGGATTTGGCGCGTATAGAATCGGGCAAACAAGAATTTTTCATCGAAGACATTGATCTCTGCGCCATGGTATCGGAAACCCTTGGTTTGGTGAACCCGTTGATATCAGAGCATTCGTTGACGACGAATGTTTTTATTGAAGGTTCACCGCATCAAATCAATCGGTCGTTACCGCAAATATGGGTACAGGCCGACCGGAAGAAACTCAAGCAAGCGCTGCTTAATTTATTAAGCAACGCGATCAAATACAATCGCAATGCCGGCCGAATCGATATACAGCTTCGCACCATTGACGCTGAGCAAATTTACATCGGAATTACCGATACTGGCTACGGTTTATCGGAAAAACAGCAATCACTTCTGTTTCAGCCTTTCACCCGACTATCGGATAAGTCCAACGAAATTGAAGGCACCGGCATTGGCTTGCTCATCGCTAAAAACATGATTGAGCAGATGAACGGTACTTTAGGGCTCAATAGCACCTTAGGGGAAGGCTGTACCTTTTGGATAAGACTGCCAGCGACAAAAGTGCCTTTATTGACCAAAACAGAAGTGCTCGTGGCTCCACCCCTCGGCTCGAAAGTACTGTATTTGGAAGATAACCAGTCAGACCGAAACTTAGTGACCCATGCTTTTAAAAGCAGACCCACCGAAACGCTCATCACCACCGTAAACCCGCATGAGTGTGTCGAGCTTGCCATACAGCATCAGCCTGCGTTTATACTGATTAACCCTGACCTTGCAAACCAAGACGGATGCGATTTGCACGAAGCATTGCAGGGCAACAAGACCACAGAAAACATACCGCTAGTATCTATCGGTTCATCCTTAGCTGAAGACAGTACTGCACGCGCACACGGTTTTACCCACCGCATACGTAAACCCATCGATACATTGGAACTACTTCAAATGCTCGATAAATTATGCGCTCTAAACAAGGAATGCACCTAATAATAATGAATGGATTAACCAACAAAGACCTACCGCACCGCGAACCATGGACTACAATCTTGAATAGCGCTAAGTCATTGCAACCACTTCCCAATGGCCTATCAGCAACGAAATGGAGAAAACGCGTCTCGATGAGTAATGCCTCACCACCGGTTAAGCTTGATATCAAATCTGCGACCCTATTATTGGTCGATGACGAAGCCGCTAACCTGCGGCTGCTCACAACTGTGCTTGAGCAAGCTGGATACAGCAATATTATTTCTACTCAGGACCCACGCGAAGCATTGCCGCTACAACTCGAGTACAAATGCGACATAATACTGCTTGATCTTAATATGCCGCACATGGATGGCTATGAAGTCATGGAGCAGTTCAACGCCATATTTGGCGCGCACCTTCCGCCCATACTGGTGTTAACTGCCCAAGAATTCCAAGGCCTGCGGCAACGCGCCTTCAATACGGGAGCCCGCGATTACGTCACCAAACCCTTTGATATCCCAGAGCTTTTGTCCCGCGTAAGTAATTTGATCGAGGTTAAGTTGGCGCTTGATTGCATTTCCGAACAAAACGAAACGCTAGAACAGCGAGTGCGCGATCGAACCGCTGAACTGATCCGCACTCAAAAAGAATTACAGGAAAGCCGCTTACAAGTGGTTCGGCGCTTAGGCCGCGCATCTGAATATCGCGATAACGAAACCGGCTTGCACATTATTCGCATGAGTGAATTTGCCGCATTGCTTGGAAAAAGTATTGGCTTAGATCAATACTATTGCGACCTCATTCTCAACGCCTCACCCATGCATGACATTGGCAAAATCGGTATACCCGATGCCATCTTGCTCAAAAAGGGTAAGCTAGACGCGCAGGAATGGGAAATCATGAAAACCCATGCCCAAATCGGTGCAGATATACTTTCCGATGCTGACTCAGACTTACTCATCATGGCGGCAGAAATTGCCATTACCCATCACGAAAAATGGGATGGCAGCGGTTACCCTAAAGGCTTATCCGGCGAAGATATTCCGATTAGCGGACGCATTACCGCAATTGCAGATGTATTCGATGCGCTGACCTCAGAGCGCCCATACAAACATGCCTGGTCAGTAGCTGATGCAGTCAATTTAATCGAAGAAGAAAGTGGTCATCATTTCGACCCGTTCCTGGTAGAGCACTTCCTGAAAATATTACCTGATATCGTCGAGCTCAAAGAGATGTACGCAGAGCCTGACGTTAATCATTCATCATCACCTGTTCCTAAATGAGTAGATATAAATGACCAATAATTCTGGTTGCACCATTCTTATTGTTGACGATATCGGGTCCAACCGAGTGCTACTGCGAAAGATGTTGAGCATCTTCGGCTTTAAAAGCCTAGAGGCTTCAAATGGTAAAGAAGCCGTCGAAACCTTCACTCAATCATCACCCGACCTCGTCTTGATGGATATCAACATGCCGGTGATGAACGGTTATGAAGCGGCCGCTAAAATTAAAGCACTGGCAGGGGAAGAACATGTACCCATTATCTTCGTAACTGCATTATCGGCTAATCTATCTTTTTCTAAAGCCCTGGAATCAGGTGGCGATGACTACGTTAATAAACCAGTAGAAATGCCTATTCTTGAATCTAAAATTGCAGCGCATCTTAGAATTCGTGAGCTTAATCAAAAACTTGTCGCGCGGAACCAAGAGCTGGTTTATGAGCAAGAAACCATTGAGCATTTCTTTAACAATGCGCTTAGTCAAAGCTTTTTAGACAGCCGCTATATTAACTACCACCTGTCGCCCATGTCGGCATTTAACGGTGACATATTGCTGGCAGAAAAAGGCCCCGACGATAACCTCTACCTATTCCTTGGTGACTTTACCGGTCACGGTTTACGAGCTGCGATGGGGACGCTACCCGTCACACAAACCTTCTTCCCGCTGGCTCAACAAGGTGCACCATTAGGTGATATCGCAGCGGCAGTTAACGAGCAACTGTTGCACGTCATGCCCCGGGGCATGTTTTGTGCAGCCACTGTGCTAGAAATGGATCACAGCGGTACCCACTTGAAAATATGGACTGGCGGTATGCCGGATCTTTATTGGATTGACCCTGCCGGCGAGTTCAAAGGCGCCGTTGCCTCACAACATGTACCTCTGGGTATTCTTCCCAATACACAATTCGACAAATCAACCATCGAACTGCAGTGTGATAGCGGCGACCAGCTGTATATGTACAGCGATGGCATCATCGAAGCGGGCACCACCACTGGGAATGCCTATGGCGAGCTACGTTTGAAGCAGCAGCTCTCTAGCCCTAAGGAAGACCGGTTCGAGCGCGTTCTGGCTGACCTCACCTCATTTCGCGAAGGTATAGAGCAAGAGGACGACATCACGCTGGGCGAGCTCACTTGCGATGCGATCCAATCACCCTCTAATAGCGGTACCGTACAAAACATTAACCGCGCAGCGCAGGCCGGATAACACCAACCTGCTTTAGTTCGTTTTCACCTTACAGCATCCGCTGCTCGGTACTTATTTGTTGCGATTTTACCGCCCTCAGTTAGCCAATGTGAGCGCCTAGGTTAAGCCGCTCATACGCACCCACGCTAAATCAGCCCACCGCCTCGACAGCATTACATCTCTCACCTATCCTTTATTGATCGCAGGGATACCATAGCTGTAATACAACGGGGAATTTGTTGCATGTCTGTACCAAACAAAATTGCTGGCATACTTTGCTCGGCTCTTTCGTGCCTGGCCTTTTCTACACAAGCAAACGAGCCAAGAAATTGCTACGTTGAGGCCGGTGAAATTATCTGCCAAACCGTTACCGACCCTTTTTCAAATTTAGCACCTGCTGCGAAAGCCCAAGTGGTATACCGCGAACTAGATGAAAGAAATGGCGCAACCATGGGATTTGGTGGGCAAGGTTATGTCGATGGTGAGTCTACCCTTATTGCTACTATCACAACCGATGGAAAAACGATTAAACGCCAAATGAAGATGCGTTTTTTGGAACGCGATAATGACCAAGATAAACGCATTATTGTTATTCACAACCCAAAAGACACCAAGGGCACCGCACTGCTTACGGTATCAAACCAAAATGGTTTAGATGATCAGTGGATCTATTCGCCGACCAATAAACAAGTAAAGCGAATTGCCCGCAACAACTCTGCAACCTCCTTTGCCGGCACCGAAATTTTTTTCGAAGACCTTAGCCTCCAAAGTTTAAATAAATATGATTTCGAATATCTACGAAAAGAAACCGTAAGTGGCAGAGAAATACACGTCATTGCACGTTTCCCGAAAGACCAATATTCTGCTTACAGCAAGTTAGTCACTTGGGTTGATGCCCAGCATTATTATCCGATTAAAGTGGTTTATTACGACAAGAAAAAACTACTCATGAAAACCCTAACCGCGTCCAAATACAAAAAATACAACGACAAATTCTGGCGTGCCGGAAGCATGAGTATTGTGAACCATCAAAACAACAATGAAACACGTTTAGATTGGTCCGATTATAGATTCAATATTGGATTATCAGAACAGAGCTTCAGCCTAAATAGCCTCCAGCGCGCACGAAATTTATAATCTTCTTTTACCGCTTTGCGTTAGCTAACCACCACAGAGTAACAGGGTGATGAGCCCTAACCATGACAGATACATCCGAAGACCGCTATATCGTTTTTAACGGTAATTTAACACCCGGATTAAGTAAAGATGCCGTGCTCAGCCGGCTCGAATTTCTCACAGGGCTAAGCCAAGAACAGCTAGTAGATGAAGTCTTCGCTGTTAAACCAATTGTCCTTAAAAAAACATCTGAAGCACAATTAGCACAACATTTTGTAGATAGTTTCGAACAAGCTGGTCTGCAAGTTCAATCAGTCACCTCTTCTACAGCAATTGAACAGCTGTTGAATGTAGACCTACCTTTTGCCTTCGCTCAAAGTAACTCTGGGCAGTCACAAACCAAAACCAACCTTCACAAAATCTCTCTTGCTACCCATGCAGCGGAACCTGCAGAGCTACCCGATGAAAATATTTACCGCCTAGTATTTGACGGTCATTGCAATGATGCAGTTGCCATAGAAACCATATTCGAAAACATACACTATTTAACCGGCACATCAAAGCAACGCGTTCTTGAGGAACTGTTCTCGGTTAAACCTTTAGTGCTTATCCAATCTAGCCATATGGTGGTGATCAACGAATACAAACAAGCATACCGACGGGCCGGGTTAAAAGTTCGGCTAGAAAACCCCAAGGCGGTTCGCCCCGAATTATATAAAACTGCATTACGCATTCGACGCGATCGTCCCGAAAGCGCACTTCACAAAAAAGCAGCCTACCTATGGGTAGTGCTTACATCGATGTTCGTGGGTGTTTTTTGCCTAGGTTGGGTATATATGCAAAACCAGTGGGAAAGCCCTTTCGCCGTTACCGCGCCACCCAAAATTATATCTGTTCGATTATCGAATGCTATCGACCCAATAAACCCCAAAGCCAATAGCGTGCAGAAAGTTTCTCACAAAACTGCATCAAATAAAAATGCGGCTCAAGAAAAGTCGCAGGCTCATACGCCCTCAGCTATGCGCAAAGAATCAAATGCATCCGGGGTTATGAAGATTAAACCGCGCTCGGATATGAGCGTACCTGAAACGCAGCATTCCAAGGCCGATACACCAAAAAATACTGCTGCTACAGCATCGGCGACAACCAATAAAGTTTTGTCTGAGCAGCAACAATACGAAAATAAGCTCAGGCTGTGGCTTGCACAAACCCAAAGTAATTCCAACCAAACATCTCTCGATAAAAGACAAAACAAATGGCAAGGAAAAGTAAAAGTAAAGATTAAAATTGCGCGTAACGGTGCCATTCTCGATGCTACGGTACTTTCAATTAGCGGTTCAAAAGAGCTTGCGCAAGTGGCATTAAAAGATGCGCGAAACGCTAGCCCGTACCCAGCTATACCCAAGCAATTTTCAGGAAATAGCTTTACGCTACAGGTTACCATTCGGTATATGCCAAAATAAGCCGCGTTCAACCTTTTATTAAATCGCTTCTTAAGACCCAGGAATAAATCCATCATCACTCAATACAAAATAGTTTTTGGTTTAATCGTACTGATGCTAAGTAGCCACAGCTTTGGCCAATGGCACGGATACAGCGATACCATAATGGGTACTGCCGTGCGGGTTGAATTATGGCATGACAAGGCATTAACAGCAGGGCGAATCAGCACAGAGGTGTTTAATGAAATAAGGCGCATCGAGGCGCTAATGAGCCCGCTAATTAGCAGTAGCGAACTCAGTAAAATAAACACTATTGGTGCAAACCAGCCCGTCGTAATAACCCATGAGCTGTTTCAACTTTTAAAAATATCGAAGCATATTTCTGAAATCAGCGGCGGGGTATTTGACGTCAGCTTTTCGTCAGTAGGGTATTTGTACGATTTCAGGGCAAAGATAAAACCCACTGAGCAACAGATCAAACAGCTGATTAACAAGGTGGACTATCGTGCCATCGTTATGAATGAACCCGCGCATACGGTTTCGTTTACCCACAGTGGTATGAAATTAGACCTTGGCGGCATCGCTAAAGGCTATGCGGTAGATCAGGCCATTGAGTTATTAAGCAGTCATGGCGTGGCCCACGCGATTGTAACTGCTGGTGGTGACTCCCGAGTGCTTGGCGATCATCGAGGTAGAGATTGGATTGTGGGAATTCAAGCGCCGCGCAATAGATCCGCAACCGCTACTGCGGTGCCGTTATCTAATACCGCTATTTCTACCTCTGGCGACTACGAACGTTTTTTTATCGATAATGGCGTTCGCTTTCACCATATTATCAACCCAAAAACTGGCGACTCAGCGCGCGCAGTGCAAAGCGCATCCGTAATTGGCCCACAAGCGACTATCACTGACGCACTATCCACTACAGTTTTTATCTTGGGTGTAGAACGAGGCATTGCATTGATCGAAACCCTCGAAGGATACGATGCCATTTTAATCGATCAGCAGGCAAAACTTTATTTTAGCTCTGGGCTTATGCCCGCTAGCGCACCCGTTATAGCTAAACCGAAGGAAAATAGTAAGAATCCGTCACAATAATCAGGATAAAACACACCAAAAAATTCCGCACTGACTAAAATTAATCCAAGGTCTTTACGACTAACGGTTAACAACCCTATAACGGGTTACAGAAGGGGTTTTTAAGTGACATTTTCTCAGCCACACCAATGGTTTCTATCTCTCGTATTGATGTCATGCATCACTACGGGTTCAACGGTGGCCTCGGCCAATCCGTTAGAAAACGCCAACCTCGAAATTGATAAAAATACCGCTATCGATAGCGGTAACCTAACCCCCGCGGCACCGTTGGTGGCCATCGAGCCAATGTACACAACAACTGCTCCGATTTCTGACAACACAAATACAACCGCCATAACTGAGTCAACTAAAGCCACTGAAGTAAGCGCAGAGCAAGCTAATACCACACAACCTATTACCCATGCAGAGGCTACTCCAGCAGAAATCAGCGCCATGCAGCCCGCTGCAACACGTTTAACTGCGCCAACCCAACCCGTACAAACACAAACAACAGCTACGCAACAAACCACTCCAGCAGTTGCACTAAACACACCAAGCACGCAGGTTGAAAACCAAGCTTCACCGATTGCAGTTACAACCGATGCCCCCGACCAATCAAACAAAACAGCAGCTGAGCAACCGGTTACTGAAGACGCCCTTCAACCAGCAAACACTGCTACAGCTATTACAGCTGTAGCGCTCACATCCGAAAAGGCTACCTCTGCAAGCCCTGCACCCACTAACTCCATCGCGTCTACTCAAATGCCGTTAGAGCAACCCATGCAGCCAACCGAACCATTAGCCGTTCAGATTGAGTCGCTTAAAAAACAGTTAATAAAACTAAACCGAGATTTGTTTATTCTGGAGGAGGAGTTACTGTTTCCTGCCAGCACCCAGATTTCTGTATTGCTCGCCATTGATGCCGATAAAACCTTCAGTCTTGATTCAGTAAAACTAAAAATTGATGATCAAGTGGTCACCCAATATTTGTATACCAAACGCCAAGTACACGCCTTGCAGCGCGGCGGAATTCAACGTTTGTATATGGGAAATCTACGCGCAGGCGAACATGAAATAACCGCGATATTCATCGGTTACGGTCCCAACAAACGTGAATACAAACGTGCAGCAACGCTGACATTCAGTAAAGAAACAGGCCAAAAAACAATTGAATTAAAAATATCTGCTTCCCAAGGTAGTTATCAACCTGAGTTCTCGGTTATCGAGTCATAAACAATGTTGCTTACCGTACCAACCTCATGCACCCGATGATCTTTTCATTTTATAGCCGAACCCAACGGCTATGCCGTGCGACCAGTATTGCACTGGTTTTATCAATGGCATCTTATGCTGGCGCGCAAACCGATTCCGAACAAGAGTCTCTATTAGAGATTGGTAATCTGACGCACGAAACCATCGGCGCTGATACCGATGCTGCCGCAAAATTACCGGAGATAACGGTCACTACTAATCTTGAGCATTCTTTCGGTATTGCCCTGTATCAATTTAATCAGGGTAATTATTTTCAAGCATTGGTCGAAATCAGCGCGGCTAACAACCGACAGGTTAGCTTATCCAAAGAGCCCAGCACCCACCAACAAGCCATGCAAATTCTTGAAGCCGGCATCATGCTTTCTTACGGCATGCAGAATAACGCACGGGATTTAATCAAAAATGTTGCAGATAAAACCCTTGGCGGGCCGCAACAAGATATTGCTTGGTTTTACCTCGCTAAACTCTACGCTGACAAACAAAATTGGCAACAATCTTATAAGGCTATCGACAATATCGGCGACGAGCTACCCCATAAACTCCGCGCTACATACGAGCGCTTAAAAGCCAACGTATATATTAACAACGGTCAGCTCAACGAAGCTTTAGCGCTTATCAAAAGAACTAACGACCCTGTTTTACGTGCCTACACCTCATTTAATTTGGCGGTTGCTGAGCAGAAAAACAAAAACTTCGGCGCTGCCCATTCGCACCTTGGTACCATTACTAGCCTTAAAAGCTCACAACTAGAAGTACGATTATTAAAAGACCGTGCGCATCTTGCCGCAGCCCAAATGAGCATCGTAGAACAAGACTTTAACGCAGCATTCAACCACTTTAGTTTGATAAAGATCGACAGCCCCTACTCCGGCGAAGCATTGTTTGGCCAAGGTTGGGCTGCATATTACACCGACAAACCAACCCAGGCGTTGGCGAGTTGGAATCAATTACTGGCTAATTATTCACTGTATCCCGAAGCAGAAAAAAGCCGCATCGCGATCCCCTTTGTATACCTTTCGATGGATAACACTCATGCTGCATTGCGCCAGTACAACAGCGCGGTGTCGCAATATGAAGCGTTGATGTCTGAATTGGATAGCATTAAAACCGGCGTCGGAAATGGCCGCTTATTCGAATTTATGGCTCCGTTTAAAACAGGTAAAACGATTGATTGGCACAAAGGCTCTGTGAATTTTCCGGTTACCAACGAAACCGTATTGATTGGTGGCTATCTTGAAAACCAAAATATTCACGAAGACTTAACCGCTCTTGCCGAGCTTTATCAGCTCAGTTATACGGTAGGCACTCGCCGCCAAGATTTGGCTTCTTTTGGTTACCTTATTGAAACTGTCGATACCCATCACGAAGAAAAAGCACCCATTATCAGTAGTGAAATATCATCTTTACAGCAGTCACAAACGGCAGAGCAAGCAAGGCAACTTAGAGCTACCGTATCCCACATTGAAAAAACAAATTCGACGTATTCATTAATGAATGCCGATGAAATTGGGTATATGAAACGCATTAAACGCTCCAATAGCACCCTCGCTGCTATCACCAAAGCATCGAACAAAGCTCGCTATCAACAGCGTGTAGAGCGTATCAACGGAATATTGTTGTGGAACCTTTCTGAGGCCTTTCCAGCGCGTATTTGGCAAGCAAAGAAAGGGCTTAATGAAATTGAAAAATCCATTGCATCGTCAAAACAAATACAGAAACAACTTCAGAACATAATTATTCAGCAGGCTAGTACATCTGGCCCTATTACCCAAAAAGTTGAGGACTTTAAACAAAGATTAGAACAAACAGCACAATCAATTGAACGACTCATTTCACAACAAGAACTGAAAATACAGCATATGTATTTGCTGGCTCTAGATAGTAAAAAGGAAGAGGTTCGGCAATATTTGGTGCACAGCCATTTAGCCATTGCTCGCTTAACGGATGCGCCCATTACGGATACTCAAACGGATGAATCAGCAGTTGATGAAGAATCACCGACTGAACCGGAAACATCAACAACAGCGACCTCACGCATGCATACTGCGCCAGAACTGAGCGCGCACGCTACTGACTCTCAACTTGAACCACAAGTTCAAGAAGGGTCAATCTAATGGGATATCTACGACGATGTGCGCTGGTAGCTTTGGTCTTTCTTTCGGGTTGCTCAATATTCCATACAAAAACTGAAGTCGCAACCGATACAGTGGGTAGCTTGTTATTAAAAACCGACGCGCCGTTGGAGGTACCGCTAGCACCCATCCAATTACCTTTACCTCACGTCACTGCCACACCTTCGCATGAAGAGATTGTAGCCAACTACCAAAAGGTTCTTACGTTAGCCAAAGACCCGTTAATCATTGTTAACCTTCAGCAACGTTTAGCTGAACTTGAGATGTTAAAAAGCGAGCGCCTCGAGTCAGAAGTTGGAGATTCAAATACTGGTCAAATGGGCTCAATGCAATTTGAAAATAACACCGCTAGCGCTCCAGTCGCCGAACCACATGCCGACTCAGCACCCGTTGATGACAGCAACGTAACCATGGCCAAAGTAAACAATGCCGAGCTAGCTCAAACTATAGAAAACCAATACGGCGACACCATAGCAGCCTATGTTGCACTACTTGAAATGTACCCTGAGCGTACCGACAACGACGAAATACTCTACCAGCTGTCCAAAGCCTACGAACTGGATACCCAAATAGAAGAAGCGGTTGCGGCGTTAACCCAACTGACTGAGAACTTTCCAAACTCACCGTATTGGCTTGAAGCTCAGTTTCGTATCGCAGAATTTCTATTTTCCGATATCCAATATGCACGTGCGGAACAAGCGTACTTATCGGTAGTTGATCGCGATATCACCTCAACATTCTATAAAAACTCACTTTACATGTTGGGTTGGAGCCGTTTTAAACAAGAGAAATTTGACTCGTCTTTGGATGCATTTATCACACTACTGGATTTCCGCTTTGATGGCGCCACTCCTCCGGCTTCAGTTGACCCTGCCACTCAGCAGCAGTTAAACGATGTCCTTCGTGTGATGAGCTGGATTTTTTCTGAGCGCGGTGGCGCTCCAGCAATTAATGATTTATTGGCTATCACCGGTGCGCGCCCGTACGAACACTTACTATTTAGCCGGTTGGCATCAGAATATTTAAAGAAAAGCAGGTATATCGATGCTGCCGATACGTACCAGGCCTATATTGTGAAATACCCTGGCAATGGCTACGCAGCCATCTATTTTGGTTTAAAAGTAGACGCTTATTTGGCTGGCGCTTTTCTTGGCGCAGCGTTCAAAGAGAAACTCTCCTTTGTCGAACAGTATGGGTTTCGTAGCGACCAGCCAGTTTCAAAGCCGTCTACTAAAGCGAAAACTGTACTAGACCCTATGCAAACGTCAGCGAAAATAGCGTCGCAAAACCTTCCCCCGAACACAGACCAAAGCCCGACCGTTAGCGCTACCCAAGACACAGCGCTCGATACCGTTATTAATAATCAACAAGCCGATACTCAAATGCGGTTGAACAAATACGTGCATGAGCTGGCCACTCATTTCCATTCTTTAGCGCAAAACACTAAAGAAAAACACATCGCAGCCCGTAAAAAACGTGATGAACATTACATCAAAGCGTCCCATTATTACCAATTATTTGTAACGCTATTTGAAAATGATCCGGCTACTGCAAAGGCTTATTATTTCCTTGCGGAAACCTTTTATAACCGAGTTATGTACCCCCTTGCCATCGCAGCGTACGAGCAATCGGCCTATCAATACCCCACAGAAGAACACTCAGCAGATGCTGCTTATGGTGCTATTCATAGTTATAAAAAATGGCTAGCCGCAGCGTCTGTAGAACAACGCGGCGAAATCATTTATCAAAAAATTGATTCACAATTGCGATTCGTTGAATTATTTCCCGGTGATCAGCGAGTCTCTGCGGTGTTAACCAAAACTGTAGAAGAGTTATTTTCGAATAACCGGTATCAACGCGCTATGGATCGCGCGACCCAACTACTGGCGATGCCAAAAAACAACACTGGCCCAGCACAACGCAGCATTGCCCGCCGGGTAGTGGCTCATAGTTTATTTGCGCTAGAACAATACGCCCCCGCCGAGAGCGCCTATTTTAATTTACGAGCAGCTAGCACAAGCAAAGAATACGATGCGCTTAACGAACGCCTAGCAGCTTCTATTTATAAGCAAGCGGAGCTGGCGATGGCATCGCAACAACCACAACAAGCCATTGACCATTTTGTTCGTATTATAAAGGCCGCACCCACTTCATCGATTCGCACCTCGGCGCAATATGACGCCATCATACAGATGACTGCGCTAAACCAATGGGCACCCGCTGCGGTTCAAATTTTGGATTTTCGCAAGCGCTTTCCTAATAACCCGTTAAATGTGAATACCCCACATTTGCTAATCACTGCTCTGCAAAAACTTGACCGATGGCCAGAAGCCGCAGACGAACTGATTAAACTTTCAAACAAAACGCTTGATGTAACTGAGAAGCGCGCAACCTTATTTTTAGCTGCGCAGACCTATGAAAAAGCCAACAAAGCTGATCAATCTATTCAATATTACCGGCAGTATGCCCACGCGTACCCCGCACCATTAGACGATGCACTGGAGGCACGCCATAAACTTGAGCAGCTTTATTTGGCCAAGGGCGCAGATTCTAAACGGCGCTACTGGCTCAATAAAATCATTACATTAGATAAAACCACTGCAGCGAGTAAACGTACTGACCGGTCACGTTATTTGGCAGCACAAGCCACTTTGGTATTTGCCGAAGATGCTCGGGTGGGATTTGAAAGAGTAAAACTCACACTTCCAATCAGAAAATCTTTGAGCAAGAAAAAGAAACTATTTGATAAAGCCATTGGTACATTCAACCTAGTACTTGGCTATGCAATTGCTGAATTCACCACCATTGCCAACTTCAGAATTGGCCATATCTACGAGCAACTAAGCGCAGATCTTATTGATTCAGAACGCCCCAACAGTCTTAACGAATTGGAGCTTGAGCAATATGAAGTATTACTTGAGGAGCAGGCATACCCCTTTGAAGAAGAGGCCATCACCATTCATGAAACCAACGCTCAACGTGCGTGGAATGGCATTTACGATAAGGGCGTTCAACGCAGTTTTGATTCGTTATCTAAGTTGCTACCGGCTCGATACAATAAACACGAAGCAGTGATTACATATACCGATGAAATCCTTTAACCCGCTACACCCAATTTTTAACATCCATCGTTATGGTTGCAAACCTGTAACCATTTTTTTGGTCGTCGCCACCTTATTTTTGGCAGGCTGTAGCGGGCAAGCTACGCGGCCAGACACGACAGTGGCCATCAATGAAACTGTCGCACCAGCAGTTATACCTGCCTCATTACGCTCGCGTTACCAACATGCGCTAACACTGCTGCAACAGAACAAGACAAAACGAGCATTTGTAGAATTTGGCTCACTCACCCAAGACTACCCCAGTTATTCCGGGCCCTACGTCAATTTGGCGCTGATACATGTTCAGCGCAACCAACCAGATCAAGCCATTGGCTTATTGAAACAGGCGATATCTGCAAACCCTATTAGTTTTTCTGGGCATCATCAGCTGGCAATCTTGTATAGGAAGAAGGGACGGTTTGAAGATGCTGAGCGCCATTACATTGCTGCCAAAAGAGTAGATTCCAACCACCCTGAAGTTCATAAAGATTTGGCCATTCTATACGACCTGTATATGGGCAAACTGACCCAGGCGTTGGTGTTATATCAGCACTATCAAACGTTGTTAACCCAGCCCAATCCAGCCTTAAAAGGCTGGATCATCGACATTAAAAACCGAATAAAGGCCCAAGAAGCCCTAACCCAGCGCTAAGCTTTGGCGGGCATTTCAACCGCACAGTAAGCGCTTTATCGGCGCTTTGCCCGTAACTACGCTATCGAACCAATCCTCGCGAGAACCTTGTTATGCGAATTACCTCTACCACCTACATTTCCGCATTTGCGTCATTTGCGGCATTTCCTGCCAAATTCGCCGTCTACTTAGTCGCAACTGGGCTCACCCTTGCAAGCCCATCATTGCTGGCTACAGAAAAGTTAATTCAGCTCGAAAACTCACAGATCCTAGGTAACGAAGAACAGCCGAGCATCATGTATATCGTACCTTGGGGTCAGCCTAAGAGATCAGATTTTCTGTCTAAGCCAACCACTGCTCTCGTAAACATTGACGGAGTTCTCAAACCTGTTAATCCCCAATCTATAGCTCGTGAATTCAACTACTATAAAAAAGTACAACTTTTAAGCAGTTCCAGCTCTCGTTAGTTTGCACCTGCTTTTCAAATTAATTTACGAGAACCAGCTATGGACATCTACAATACGATCGTACGATTTTTTCAAGAAGGGGGATTGTTCATGTACCCCATCGCCGTCGTGCTTACCTTCGGCCTCGCCATTGCCCTGGAACGCTACCTGTTTTTGACCAAAGCTAAGTTCAAAAATAAGAAAGCCTTCGACTCATTAATGCCCCTGTTAAAAAAACGAGAGTACAAAGCAGCGCTTAGTATGACTAAAACCCTAAAAGCACCCTTAGCCGACATCATAGCCGCTGGGTTGTTTAGAACGACTCAAAGCCCTCGCCGCGAAGATGTCGAATACGCAATGGAAGAAAGCGTAATGGAAGCACTTCCACCGCTTGAAAAGCGCACTCAATACCTGGCAACACTGGCCAACGTTGCCACCTTACTTGGCTTGCTAGGCACCATTATTGGCTTAATTGCAGCGTTTACCGCAGTTGCCAATGCGGACCCTTCTGAGAAGGCATCGTTATTGTCTCAAAGTATATCGGTGGCGATGAACACCACAGCATTCGGTTTGATCACCGCTATTCCGTTACTACTAACCCACGCTCTTCTTCAAACCAAAACCACCGAAATTGTCGATGGTTTTGAGATGGCGGGCGTTAAGTTCATGAACATTTTGTCCGGCACACGAATCGTACCTGGCAAAACACGCACCACAGATGATGTCTAATGTTTTCTTCTAAGCGAAATCGCCGCGGCCAACACAAACAGGAAGCAGAGCTCGATATTACTGCGTTCATGAATTTGATGATCGTTTTGGTACCGGTGTTATTGCTTGGAATGGTGTTCTCACAGATCACTGTCATTGAACTCAAGTTACCCAGTTCGGCAATCGCTGCTGAACAAGCAGGCGTCGAGCAACAATTAGAAGTCGTCATCCTCGACACCGGCCTTCGGGTGAATTACCCAGAGGGTATATTGCTCCGAGAAATTCCTAAAAAAAATGGCAAGCAAGATGTGAAAATGTTGTCTGACTTTCTTCAACAGGTGAAACGAGAGTTACGCGAAAAAGGAGTCCCAAAGAAGAGTATTTCTTTACTGTCGATGGAATCGACGCCCTATCAAGAGATCGTATTGCTAATGGATAGTGTCCGCTCATTTCAAACGGTAGTTGCGACATCGGTGGTTAATGCCGAGCTATTCCCGTTAATTGCTCTTGGCGACGCACCGATGAAATCACCTCAAATTGCGAGTGTTAATTCCCTGTGAAACAGTCCGTTCGAGCTAAACGAATGAACCGGCGCCTCGGAAAAATGAAAGGTAGCCCCACCCTCAATTTGGTTTCGTTGATGGATATATTCACAATTCTTGTATTCTTTTTAATGGTCAATTCATCCGATGTAGAAATTCTACAGAAGAACGATTCCATAAAATTGCCTGAGTCGATTGCCGAACGTAAACCCCGTGAAAACATTATGATTTTGATCAACGACAATGAAATTATTGTTCAGGGTCGTAGGGTAATAAAGGTAGATGCTATTGATCGTAGAAACGATACGATTTCTGCGCTTACAACCGAGCTAGGCCACCACGCTGCTCGGTCAACTGTATCAAACCCCGACGCCCCGGAACGGGCAGTCACCATCATGGGGAACCACGACATTCCGTACCATCTGCTGAAGCAAGTAATGGCAACCTGTGCAGATGCAAGTTATACAGATATTTCATTGGCGGTAACTAAAACCGCTGTTAAAAAATCCGCTGCACCCGAGGTATAGTACCTTGTCTACCAGCACATATTCCGACAATAACTCAATGCCGTGGTCTAACTCTGCAGGTGGCGACCCGCAGTTTCGTAAAATATTGCTGGGTTTGTTTTTACTGCTGTTAATGGTCAGCATCGCCGTACCTTACATTAGTGTTCCTGAAATCAAGCGCGAACAGGCCGAGAAATTACCTGAGCATTTGGCGCGGGTAATTATTAAACGAAAAAAAATGGCACCACCTCCCCCACCAAAAATCGTTAAGAAAAAACCGCAGGAAAAGCTAAAAGAAACAAAAAAAGAGATCATCAAAAAAGCGCCTATTAAACAAATAGCCGCGGTGAAGAAAAAATCAAAACCCGTACAGACCGTTTCTCAAGCAAAGAAAAAGGCTGCTTCCGCGGGTCTTTTAGCTTTTCAAGATGACTTGATGGCAATGCGCCAAAAAGCAAAACCAAGCCAAGCATCCAACCAACGATTAAGTAATTCCGGCGCTAAAGCAGCCAAGAAAACTCGTTCCCTTATCGGTTCAAAACAGTTAAAAGGAAGTGGCGGAATTCGCACCGCTAGCTTAAGTAGGGACACTGGTCGAACTTCTCTTTCTGCACACCAAAGTACAGCGGTAGTGAGTGGCATAGAATCCGCTGATTCACTTCAACTAGCTAATAACGACGCGGAAGATTCGGTAAAATCTAGAAGTATCGAAGAAGTAAGACGGATTTTCGACAGGAACAAAGGCGCGATATATGCTTTATATAATAGAGCTATTCGAAAAAATCCGAGCCTTCAAGGTAAGGTGGTACTTGAGCTAGTAATAGAACCTTCGGGCATTGTTTCGGCTTGCCAGATTATAAGCAGTGAACTTAATCACAAACGTTTAGAGCGCAAGCTAATAACCCGGATTAAAATGTTTTCTTTTGGAGAAAAGGATGTCAGCGTTACTCGAGTTAATTACCCGATAGAATTCTTACCTTCATAGACTAGTTCGCCGCATACTGGCAGTTATCTTATTCTTCCAGATTACCTGTATCGCTAACGCCAAGCCAAAACCATAAGTACCTAATGCCCCGATAAATCTCATAGGGTTCGGTGTAGCCATCGTTTTAGGAAAAATCAAACCGGCTACTATCATATCAAATACCGAGAGACCGTTACCATCACCATACAGCACAACATCCACACGGGTGGGTTTGTAGCGCTCAAAACGTAGATCAGTATTGCCAGCGTTGGAGCAAACTCGATGGTGTTTCCATGAGCTTGCATGGCCTTGTTCAACCTATTATCTGGCTCAGCAATTAGGCCGGTAATTGGAGCGGTTATACCTCTACATACTGTGACATACAGCCCTAATCCCACGACCAAAAATCATAGTAGTGCGATACCAATAAGTGCTGCGTTCATAATTTTGTCTCTATTCTTAAAATGATTATCGCCGTTGATAAACGCGTACCGATGCCGATTCAATGCATTTTTGGTAGTCACTATCGCGGCGCCGTTTTGCGTTAATATCTTCAATTAGTTGATGCTAAGTAACGCGTAGAAAACCGCCAAGCACCGTTGCTTGGTATCATGTAAACCACTAACAGAGTGGATGTTTTTTATGCCCGCTATATACCAATGCCACAGAGCATAATAACATTACATTTCACGTGTGCTCGTACAACCCATATATCCAGATTGAATCCAATGACAGATAAAATTATTATTGAACAACCCAACCCTCCCTCTGGATCAGGCTCAGGTATCGGTGTCATCACGCTAAATGACCCGCGAACCATTAATGCCTTGAGCCTTGAGATGATTCGTTCGCTGTATTCTTGTTTGACAGCGTGGCAAACGGACCCGCAAGTTGCGGCTGTGTTTATCGACTCCACGAGCGAGCGAGGGTTATGCTCCGGCGGTAATATTCGGCATATCTACGACAGTATGACCGCACAAGATGCACACCGGCCTAACCCGCTAGCATTGGAGTTTTTTTCTGAGGAATATAAATTAGATCAACTTATTCATCATTACCCCAAACCCATTATCGTGTGGGGCCATGGCATTGTAATGGGTGGTGGCGTTGGACTAATGGTCGGCGCTAGCCACCGAGTGGTAACGCCAGACTCTACCCTTGCCATGCCGGAGATTAACATTGGTTTATTCCCGGACGTTGGAGCCAGTTGGTTCCTAAACCGCATGCCCGCCGGCTGTGGTTTATTTCTCGGGTTAACTGGCGCGTCTATTCAAGGTATGGATGCGTTATACGCTGGACTAGCCGACTATCTGCTTACAGGCGATACCAAAGCAAACTTGCTATGCCAGCTCAAGAATAACCCATGGCTACCGGACTCAAATACAAACAACCAAAGTGTAACTGCATTGTTGGCTGAGCTAGATATTAGCGCCGAAGGTAAGGTTGGACCGCTTGAAATGCATCAATCAGTGATTCAAAACTTAATGGACAACTACGATGGCATCATTCCGCTTTCGATTGCCCTTTTTGATGCGCGAATATCAGCTGAAAACACTGATACTGACAGGTGGTGGAATTCGGCAATAGATAACCTAAAAGTCGGCTGCCCAACTACCGCGCATTTGGTATTTGAGCAGTTACGGCGCGGCCGCGACAGAACGTTAGCTGAAGTCTTCGCTATGGAAATTAAAATGGTTATGCAATGTGTTGCCCACCCAGATTTTAGAGAAGGCGTGCGAGCGTTATTGGTTGATAAAGATAGAGCGCCAAAGTGGCAGCATCAGGGTATAGCAAATGTACCAAGCCAATGGGTTGATGAACACTTTGAGAGCATCGAGTAGGTATTTGACGCAACTATGACCGATTCTTATAAAACGACCTGTCCGCTATGCCAGCTAAACAATCACTGCGGTATGGAGCAAGACAGTTCGAGATGCTGGTGCATGGAGCCGGACGTTGAGTTTTCAAATCAACTCTTAGAACAGGTGCCAGAGGACTTACGCGATGAATCCTGTATTTGCGAGAACTGTGTCAGATCCTTTCACGCGGAAAATACTGAGGGTTAGAGCTCAGTGCAGGCAATCTAATTACAGCACTTATCAACTGTACGGTTTGACCGGCGAGCCACTAAGAACCATCAAATACCTCGCTTAAAGCAACTCGATTTGCTTAACCCAGTCATTACAATGTTTTAGGTACCGCATCCTGCTAGAAAGCACTATCCAGCACTGGCAAATAGAGGGAGTTATAATACTATCTTGGTATATTGTTCTAAAACCTGGCGTAACAGAATCTAGATTTTAAGACCCTGACATGCCTCTAATCGTGTAAAAAATTAGGGCTGCGAGTAAACCTGACGCAGGCACAGTTACAATCCATGCCGCGATTATTTTTTTCAGCGCAGAACGTTTTACCAAGTGTTCACGGTAATTAATTCCTAACTGTTGCGCTTCGATTTCCGAAAGTTTTGCCTTGCTAGTACCGGCTTCAAGCTCCTTCAAAATCAATCGGCGGCCACGTAACGTCGCTATCTGGAAGTTATGCAGAAAAGCTTCGACTACTTCACGGTCGTCACCTTGGTGATGCAATTCAATGGAATGAACCGCTTTCGCATAGGTTGCTTTAACGTGTTCTCGTAGAAACCCAACTCCAAATACCGCACCAACCGCAATATGGGTTGAAGAAACTGGCAGCGCCATTTGGCTGGCGATAATTACAGTAATAGCTGCAGACATCGCGATACAAAAGGCTCGGCTCTGATCAAGGTCGGTGATTTCGCTACCAACAGTTCGAACCAGTTTTGGTCCATATAACGCTAACCCCAGAGCAATGCCTAACGCACCGATCACCATCACCCACAAAGGTATGGCGGCAGTACTAGAAATCCCACCGTGCATGAGTGCGTCGTTGATAGCAGCCAATGGGCCAATTGCATTTGCCACATCATTTGCACCATGAGCAAAGCTAAGCAACCCCGCTGCGAAAATAAGCGGCATAGTGAATAGTTTATTCACTGAATCAATATCATCACTCATATGTTCGGTCGCCTTGGAAATAACCGGGCGCACAATTAAATAAGTTACGGTGGCGATGGCCAGTCCAATCAGTAGAGCCATACCAAGCTCTACCTTCCAGATTTTCTTTAGTCCTTTGAGCATCAAATAGGTCGAGAACGTCCAAACCATTATCGCAACTAACACCGGTACCACACGTCGCGCAGCAGCTAGTTTGTCCGGACGGTATGTGATTGTTTGTTTAATCAGGTACAGAAAGCCCGCTGCAATGCCGCCACCGAGCACTGGGGAAATAACCCAGCTCGCTGCAATTTCAGCCATCTTTGACCAGTCAGCAATAGCAAGCCCGCCTGCAGCAATACCGGCCCCAAGAACACCACCTACTATTGAGTGCGTAGTCGATACTGGCGCGCCAACGGCGGTAGCTACGTTTAACCAAATTGCGCCAGAAAGCAACGCGGCAATCATTAACCAAACAAAGGTTGTACTGTCCCCGATCATCTCAGGGTTGATAATACCTTTCTTAATAGTGCCAACGACTTCACCTCCAGCGATAATTGCACCGGCGGCTTCAAAAACAACCGCAAGGATAATCGCGCCGGTCATTGTGAGTGCCCCAGAACCTACTGCGGGACCCACATTATTGGCAACGTCATTAGCGCCGATATTGATAGCCATGTAACCGCCAATCATCGCTGCGATTACTAATAGGTAGCTGCCTTTTAGGCCAACTTCCACAAAAAATACGATGCCGATAATAAACATAAGCGCTGCACCAGTACGCAGCAGTTCTCTGCGTGCTGGCAATGTTGCTTTAATGCTATCGTTGTTATTTCGTGAAGCCATTATTCATCTCATTTAGTCCGTCTGCCAACACGTGTATTGGCGCAACTTCTTCAAATTTATCAGTGATTCCTTTGTAATTTCTACCTCAACCGCACTCTCGATTAAGGTGTATCTCGCGCTATATCCGTTTCTTTCGGCGCCGGCGCATCCTAACAATTATATTTGGTCAGATAAAGCCGTATCTGGCGGAAATACCACGTAAACGCAGGACGCTAATGAAAGGGCTTACTCGTAACGGAAAATGCCTGATATTAGCGCGTTGTAAGACCGAGAAAACTCAGAACGTCCACAGACGAATTACTACCATTGTCTAGTATTGAAACTTAGAATGGGCGACGCCGCCAATATTGCGAACTCGTTACACAAAAAAACGCCAATCTACGGATTGGCATTTTTCGAAGACTGATGAACTAATAAAGTTCTACTGTTCAGAGTATCTAACGTCTTCCCATACGGCGTAGAGCGGCAGGAGTGTACCCTTTAATACCTTCTACACCAGGTTGGTCGAATACATAGGGTTCTTCCTCGTTAATCACACCCCGAATATAGTATCTATTTGCTAATAAATCATAAGTACTATATGCCTGTACCCAACTGATATTGGCATCCCAGAAGACTGTACTAAACATGTCTTGGGTGCGCCATAGGTTACCCTTAACGTCATACATATCATGAATACCAACTTGCCAGCTGTCTTCGTCTATAAATAATATCCGAGTGCCATATACGTGCCGCTGACCTTCTTTCAATACACCCTTTACAACCCATACTCGGTGTAATTCCCAACGCGTCCACTGAGGGTTAATATGGCCTTTCTGCAGTAAGTCATCGTAACTGATATTTGACTGGTTCATGTCGAAGTTGTTGTATGGAATGTACACTTCCTGCTTTCCAAGCATTTCCCAGCTGAAGCGTGCACTAACCTCCCCGTTAATACCATCGACCTGATCAGAAACAAATAGTCCATCGGCATCTGCACTAGGGCTATCATGACCGGCATCCGGTGCCCGACGAACACGGCGCTGACCAGTGTAATATTTCCATGCAATTCGAGGGTGATCAGATTGGTTTGCCGTTTCGTGCAACAACACAATCTCGCCGGTTAAGCGCGACGGGCTATTCACCTTCGACGTATAGAAAAAGATAATGTCGTCTCGTGGACCACCTTTTTTAAACTCCGGATTAAAAAAGAAGTTAACGGTTCGGGTAGCCTTAGAAAAACTACCGTCGACTTGAGGTGCAAAACTAGCCTCGTTTTGGACTACGCGCATACCGCCGCGCCATCGAATCACGTGGTTCCAGACAGCTTCAATACCTTCATTTGGAATTGGAAACGGCGTTGATCCATGCATATTTAGAACACCAGACTTTCCCGGTGCTAAGATCGCGTTAGTCGCGTTATACAGAATATCGGCCTTCGCATCTTCTGTTGCACCCGCTGTACGGCGAGTGTTATAGATATTAAGGAAATAGGTATCAGGGTACGTTTTGATCATTGCCACCGTACCCGGTGCCAATTTGTCTGTATGTTGATCAACATTAGACGCGTCAATGGTAAGTAAGATCTTATCTTCCGGGAACGGATTGGTGTAGGGCATACCAGACTTCCAGCCCGAGGGAATCTTACTCATATCAAAGCCGCCGGTGTAAGCAGGGATAGTGCCGCTAGCGTTGCCGGCTACCTCTGCACCACTCCAGGTCAGTGATTGACCAATTTGAGCTGCTTTTTCTTGCGAAACTTTCGCTATGACTAGAGTACTTGAAAAGGATAAAACTAAACTGCTTCCTACTATTATTGTTTTATTGTAGAGCTTCATTAGTTATTCTCCCGCCGTATGGCTCCCACAAGGCTAAGCCTAGAACATGGAATATCTACGACATTTTGGTTTATTTTATATTAACTTCCTCTGGTAAAACTTTGATGTAAACATAGTGCTACAACTTAAAACGGCTGAGGCATACGATCGATACATTAAACAATGCGTCGATCGCACACGTTCAGTCAAAACATACTACTTAACGTCTACCCATACGGCGTAATGCCGCAGGAGTATAACCTTTCATCCCTGTAGTACCCGGATCGTCAAAGACATAGGGAGATTCTTCATTAACTACACCGCGAATATAATAACGTTTCGCAAGTAAGTCATACGTAGCGTATGCCTGTACCCAGTGCATGTTCGAATCCCAAAATACGGTTCCAAACATGTCCATAGTACGCCATAGGTTACCCTTCGTATCATAAAGATCATGTACCGCAACTTGCCAGCTATCCTCATCACTGTAGATGATTCTCTTACCATAAACGTGGCGTGAACCTTCTCTTAGTGTACCTTCAACGACCCACACTCTGTGTAGCTCCCATCGCGTCCATTTAGGATTGATGTGACCCTTTTTGATTAAATCGCTGTACTTAACGTCTGGCTGATTCATATCAAAGTTGTTATAGGGGATATACATCTCCTGTTTGCCTTTGAGTTCCCAGCTAAAACGTTCGTTGACCGCACCGTTGATTCCATCAACTTGGTCGGATACAAACAGTCCGTCAGCAGAAGAACTTGGGCTATCATGTCCAGCGTCCGGTGCACGACGTACACGACGTTGCCCGGTGTAATACTTCCAAACGATACGTGGGTGATCAGACTGGTTAGCGGTCTCGTGTAACAGGATGATTTCACCGGTTAAACGAGAAGGACTATTCACTTTTGACGTATAGAAGAAAATGATGTCATCAGTAGTTCCGCCTTTTTTAAACTCAGGGTTAAAAAAGAAGTTAACGGTGATAGTCGCTTTAGCGTAACTACCGTCAACTTGAGGAGCAAAACCAGCTTCGTTTTGCACTACACGTTGACCACCGCGCCAGCGAATCACGTGGTTCCATACCGCTTCAACACCTTCTTGAGGTATTGGAAAGGGTGTAGAGCCATGCATACCGAGTACGCCCGCACCGCGTGGTGCTAACGTGGCATTACTAGCGTTGTATTTGATATCTGCTTTCGCAGCATCCGTAGCCATAGCGGTACGGCAGGTTTTGTAGATATTCAGATAGTTGGTGTCAGGGTAAGCTTTCAGCATGGCAACTGTGCCAGGCGCTAACTTGTCTGCATATTGATCGACGTTCGATGCGTTAATGGTAAACAGCACCTTGTCTTGTGGAAATGGGTTGGTATACGACATGCCTGACTTCCAGCCGGAAGGGATCAAGCTTTTATCGAAACCGCCGGTATACGCTGGAATAGTTCCGTCTGCGTTCCCTGCTTTTATCGCGCCGCTCCAAGTGAGTGTGTCACCTAACTTAGCAGCTTCTTCTGCTGATACTTTCGCCATTGCGATACTGCTGGCGAAACAGGACAAAACTAAACTACTTCCCGTTATTATTACTTTTCTATTGAGTTTCATTTGCCTAGCCTCCAATCATCCCCTCGCTACCATCTGCATACAAATGCGATTAAAGCGCGGACACAATTTAGTTGATATTTATATAGTAAGACCCTTTATACATTTCATTAACACTTGCTCACCAAACACCTACCATTGGCAAATATTGCGTAAGCTCCAACTAAACATCAGCAAGAGTAGTTCAAGGTGGGTTACCCGAACCGTGGATTATTCACCACAAACTACTCTCACTATCAGCTAGATATTCCGGTAATAAATTACCGTCTACCCATACGACGAAGCGCAGCAGGAGTATATCCCTTCATCCCTGCAACACCTGGTTGATCGAAGACATATGGCTTCTCTTCGTTAACCAGGCCTCGTACATAGTAACGTTTTGCGAGGATATCGTAGGTTGTGTAGCCTTGCACCCAAGAAATATTCGCATCCCAAAATATAGTAGTGAACAGTTCCATCGTTCTCCACAGGTTATCTTTTACGTCATACATATCATGTACAGCTACTTGCCAGCTGTCTTCGTCAATGTATAGCACACGAGAACCATAAACGTGGCGCTGCCCCTGCTTTAATTTACCTTTCACTACCCAAACTCTGTGTAGTTCCCAACGGCTCCATTTAGGATTGATGTGACCTTTTTGAATCAAATCATCATAAGAAACGTTAGGTTGGTTCATATCGAAGTTGTTGTAAGGGATATACATCTCTTGTTTGCCAACAATTTCCCACTCAAAACGAGCGTTGATCGCACCGTTGATACCATCAACTTGGTCAGATACGAATAGTCCATCAGCGTCTGCGCTTGGGCTATCGTGACCTGCGTCAGGTGCACGACGAACACGGCGTTGACCGGTGTAGTACTTCCAAACGATACGCGGGTGGTCAGATTGGTTTGCTGTTTCATGAAGCAATATAATTTCACCCGTTAAACGTGACGGGCTATTCACCTTAGACGTGTAGAAAAAGATGATGTCATCACGTGGGCCGCCTTTCTTAAACTCTGGGTTAAAGAAAAAGTTCACGGTACGGGTTGCTTTCGCGTAACTGCCGTCTACTTGAGGAGCGAAAGTCGCTTCGTCTTGTACAACACGCATTCCGCCGCGCCATCGAATCACGTGGTTCCATACCGCTTCGACACCTTCATTTGGAATTGGAAACGGTGTTGAGCCGTGCATGCCTAGCACACCAGAACCGCCTTCCGCCAAAGTGGCATGAGTAGCATTGTATTTAATATCTTCCGCGGCAGATTCTGTAACTCCAGCTGTGCGGCGAGTTTTATACACATTCAAATAATACGTATCTGGATATGTTTTGATCATCGCAACGGTACCCGGTGCGAGCTTGTCCATATGCTGATCTACATTCGATGCATTGATCGTAATCAGTACTTTGTCTTCTGGGAATGGGTTGGTGTAACTCATTCCAGGTTTCCAGCCTGTAGGAATCAAGTTTTTATCAAAACCACCGGTGTACGCTGGAATTGTACCATCGGCATTTCCGGCTCTTTCTGCGCCACTCCATGTGAGGCTTTTGCCAATTTCAGCTGCTTTCTCTTCAGACACTTTTGCTACCGCATTTCCGGCAACAAAACAGGATAAGAGCAAACTACTTCCTGCTATATATGAAACTTTCTTTAACATTCTTTAATTCTCCCGACGGTCAGTCTTACAACCTCCGCCGACTTCAATTTAGTTTTGTACCGACAATCTAGATAGCGATACACATACACTATATTATATAAACCTAGGATGTTGAGCATATGAACCGAAGCCAAAACCGACCTCGGTCATATGCCATCAAACCTACGTATCTACACTAGTTACGCTGTTATACGAGACTACAAAGACCAAGAGTACGTTAAAGACATGAAGTCTTTATCATACCTGTCTGAACCTGTTGGGCTGTCAGATTCAATATAGTCAGTGTATTTAAGCGCAACAATGTGAACGGTACGGAAGTCTGCTTGCAATGTAGCTGAAACATTACGACGTCCTTCGCGGAACGAGCCAAGCCCAAGACCAGAAGTACCGTTTACGTTATGAGTAAAGGTAACGCTAGGCTTTAAGTTAATACCAGCAAAAACGTTATAGTAGCTAAGAGCAAACAACGCTGTATAACCCCACGCTGTACGAGTAGCTGGGCAATATGCACAGATATTTAACACACCTGGATATAGCGTTTTATCTGCATTAAAATCAGCGTTATTACCTGTTACTTCGATTACGACTGCACCGGAGCCCGCTCCAAGCGTTTGGCCCAACACTTTTGTAGCAGTCAGTGACATTTGGTATACATCACCACGCTCATGATCGTCGATGAACCCCGAGGAACCAGCTGCGACACCAGCAAGAGTCTGAGTTAGCAACCCAGCTTCGCCAAAACTCAAATACGCATCTGGCCGGTAGGACATTTCCCACTGCCACGAGATGCGCATTTTCTGGGTGCTCGCGCTAATCCCGAACATTTCTTCACCTTCAACATACTTCAAACCGTAACTAGCAGTGATGGGCACATTTAAAGACGTCGCATACGTCATATAGAAACTCGGTGATGTATTATTATATTTAACATAATACACACCAAACTCAGTATCTAACGCTTGGATTGCGAACCGATACGAAACACCAAACTCGTCTTTATTGGCATGATCATTCGGTAATCCGCGTAAAATCGCTGCGCCAGATGCTGCCGCAATCGATTCAGGTGCTCCGCCGATATTTAAATAATTACACGCTTCCGAAGACGTACTTACGAAATCGGTACCGAAAAACGTACCACATGCAGGGGCTATCGTTTGTTCCCACATGCTCGCAGGCCGATAAAAACCCTCAATTGAAGTGGTATCAGTTAGGGATAATGTTGCGTACAACATTACTGTAGGAAGTACAATTTCTTTAATTTCAACGCCAGGAGCTGTAGCAGCCGCCCCATCAAGTGGGTTAATCGTGTTAACACCACCAGACAAAGCAAACAATGCTTCACCCCAGTTAACTACTTGTTGGCCCACTCGGACATCAAGATATTGCTCACCGACTTCAAAATTGCCCCAAACAAATGCGTCAAGAAGAGTTATTCCGCTACCTGCGACATCTTTTTCCGCCTCAGGAATTGGAACCACTTCAGCCTTGTCGCCTTCAATCGCAAAGTCATAGAAAAGTTTACCACGGAAAAATGCGCCGAAATCGCCCATTGACAACTCTAGCTCAGGAAGTACTTTTACTGCCTCAGAGAAAGTTTTTCCTCGAGCCCAGTTAATATTCCCGTCATCGCCAGCGCCTTTGTCTGCGCCGCCGGTTCCACCGTTGCCAGGTGCAACTAAAGATGCATCTTGCTTAGCAACACGCCAAGAAACACCAGCGTTTACTGTTAGATCAAAACTACCTTCGACGTTATCGCCAAGCGTAAAGGGTACCGCCTGAATTGGCGCCGAAACCATGGTTGCCAGCACAGCTGTTGCAAGGGGAGCCCTAGCAAACTTCCACGCGGGATTTTTTGTGATTCTCATGAAGCCACTCCGTATATTTTTGTATTATTTGAAGTTAGGGGCTTAAAACCCCTTTGGGTGAGCTGTATATCAACTCTTTATTGTTATTATAATTCGATTTTAACGGGGCCATTTATAACACATTACAACAGCATTACAAAGGCTGTTTCGGTTAGTAATTACTCATTTACCGTAGGATCGCATTCTTTTTCCGATGATCATACAGCAAGCAAATATATAAGTTATTTTCGAGTTAGATCTGAGTACATACCGCTCGATTTTACGTCAATCGAATGGCGATAGCCGTCAATCTCTATTTTTGTTGTACTGATTTTTAAATCGTCGCCATCTTTTATTTGCTCGCCAAACTGGTATTTCGGACGAATCTCACCGCGTATTGCAGCTTGGTTGTATTCTTCAGCGCTTTGGGTAGAAGCCTCTAACTTTGATTGGTATTGCGTAACAGCTGCCTGCCCATGACGCTTAGCCAACATACGTTTAACTACATGGGGGGCCATTACAAGCGCGGTAGCGTTGTTACCACCAAAGCCTTTGGAGTTAAGAAAGGATGCATCTATACCTTCAGGGCCAACATCGATAGATTTTTGCTCTATTCGTAGATTACTGGCATGTACATCTTCAGCGACTTCATCGATGGTTGATATTCCGGGAATCAAACCGTATTTCCATACACCTAATGCACTTAAAATTTGATCTGCAGAAGATGAACCCAATGAATGTCCGATGTAACATTTAATAGCAGCAATGGGCCAGTTTTCGATCCCGAAGGTTTTGGCGATTTCATTAAATATATGCGATTCGGTGACTCGGTTTTGCGGGGTACTGGTTCCGTGGGCATGCATAAAGGTTTTATTACGAAGGGCATCGTCGCCAATTAATTCGCGCGCCACTCCAACCGCTTTTGCAACGGTTAAATAATTACCAATGCCTGGGCCCGCAATCGATTTTTTGTAGCCATCGGCGTGTACAAAAACATCTGGCACGGCACCATGAATTGGCGCGCCTAATTCGAGGGCTAATTTATCATCAAACAAAACGATAAATTGCGAGGATTCACCCATGGTAAAACCGCAGTTTTGACCAAAAGGACGACACGCTCGGCGGTAATTTGGTGTAGTCAAGCCCAGCGCTTTATCTAACTCGAGCAGCTCAGCATCAGACGCCAAAGCACCCATAGCTGCGTAGCCTTCCATCGCCTCTGGGTTAATGGTGGCTTCGCTGGTGCCAACTAAAACAACCCGGCGCTTGCCGGATTGGATATCACTCACAGCCGCGCGCAGGTTATATAAGAAAGTTGCGCAGGCGCCAATATGGCCACCGGTTGCGCCAACATTACCCAATACATAGGCATTGATAAAATCTGCTGGCATCTCTGCGAAGCCAAGGGGGAGTTGTTTAGAGGTGATTCGTTTACCGATATGTGGTGCTTTGTACATGCCGCCGGTGCCGCAGTCGTCAAGCTGCCCCATGGAGCTACTGGCGTACACGGCTATTTGGTCTGGCGCTACGGAGTCTGCAATGATTTGCCAGTCGATGCCAATTGAACCTAAAGCATCTGAGGCGGCATAAATGGCCATTTGAAGGCCACGTGGGTGATTACGCGAGGGGTACAAGTCTTTTGGGTCAAAACCGGTGGGTAGCTGTCCGGCGCTAGATACTGCTGCGATTTTAGTATCTGGCAGCAACATGTCGAAACCTTGTTCGACGGTAACCTTTACCTTGCCGTCCTCAAGGCTTTGATATTGCCAGCCCTCTGGTGCTATAGCGGGTAATTGCTTTGCTCGAACAACAAATTCTAGCGGTTGATCTTCGCAGGGGTTTACCTTCATTTTACGCTGAAAAGGAACCGCAGCAGGATCAAAGTACTGCGATTCGATACGGCGAATCAGCGTGTGATCAATAATATGGTTGTGCAGGCTTGAGTGGCCTTTGATGCTTGAAATGGCGACGCCGTTTAAATCGACTAGCTGGCCGTTTTCGAACTTAGCCTGATTCATCAGGACGGCAAGATCAACCAGGGTTTCTTCGGCTACTGCAGAGGGTAAATCGTCCAACAAAGTACGTCGATATGCATGATGAAACGACCCGCGCCCAGCGGAGTTAATGCCGCCAAAACCAACGATAACAGGCAAACTAACCAAAACTTAAGCCCCTTTTTACTGAATGCTTCACAATGACGCAGCGATGAGTGCTGATGCAGCCCGGTAATTTTGGGCCGCTCATTGGGAAATTTGTAATTGAAAAAATTACCTAATAGCCAGCCATTCTATTGATTGGCACCTTAAAACGCCAGCGTTGCAGGCCGTACCCACCGCTGGCCAAAACGCGTGTTCGCCAGTTTTGCATTGGCTATTGGTTAGTGCTCGCGGGTTTCGTGGAAGTTTATATCCGGCCAGCGTTCTTGAGTGAGTGCTAGGTTGACCCTCGTGGGTGCCAAATACGTTAAAAAACCACCCCCATCGATGGCTAGGTTATCCGACTGTTTTCGCTGGAACTCGTCCTGTTTAATGCCATCTTCACAACCAACCCAACGTGCGGTATGCACGGTAACCGGCTCATAAATACATTCGACCCGGTATTCGTCTTGCAGGCGATAGGCTACTACGTCGAACTGCAAAACACCGACAGCGCCAAGAATGATTTCGTTGCTGTTAAGCGGGAAGAACACTTGTGTAGCGCCCTCTTCCGATAACTGCGTTAAGCCTTTCTTCAACTGTTTAAGCTTGAGTGGATCTTTAAGGCGTGCGCGGCGAAACAGCTCCGGTGCAAAATGTGGAATACCGGTGTATTTCAGCTCTTCGCCTTCGCTAAAGGTATCGCCTATTTGAATAGTACCGTGGTTGTGCAAACCCAGAATGTCGCCGGGCCATGCATCTGCCGTGGTGTTTCGCTCGCCGGCCAAAAAAGTCACCGCATCACTGATACGTATATCTTTGCCGATGCGGCTGTGGCGCAGTTTCATGCCGGGCTGATAATGCCCCGAGCAAACCCTCATAAACGCAATACGGTCGCGGTGTTTTGGGTCCATATTGGCTTGAATTTTAAACACGAAACCACTGAACTTTTCTTCCGTGGGTTGTACGGTTCGGTTGTTATCTTCGCGGGGCTGCGGCCCTGGCGCGCATTCTATAAAGCCATCGAGCATTTCTCGTACGCCAAAGTTGCCCATGGCGGTGCCAAAATAAACGGGGGTCAGTTCGCCGCTTAAATAAAGATCGACATCAAACTCAGCGCTTGCGCCTTGCACCAGTTCAATTTCTTCGACCAAAATATCGTATTCGTCGCCCAGCAGCTCACGCGCCTCTGGGCTGTGCAAACCTTCAATGTATTTATCGCTGGGAATAGTGTGGCCCAAGCCCTGCACGTAAGGGTAAATACGGTCTAAATAGAGGTGATAAATACCCAAAAAGCGGCGGCCACAAGCAATGGGCCAGGTGATGGGTGCGCATTGAATTTTCAGCACAGCTTCGACTTCGTCAAGCAACTCAACCGGATCACGAATATCTCGATCCAGTTTGTTGATGAAGGTTAAAATGGGCGTGTCTCGAAGCCGGCAAACATCCATTAGCTTAATAGTACGCTGCTCGACGCCCTTTACGCCGTCTATCACCATTAACACCGAATCAACCGCCGTGAGCGTTCGGTAGGTATCTTCCGAGAAATCCGCATGGCCCGGGGTATCGAGCAAGTTAATGACCTTGCCTTTATAAGGGAACTGCATCACCGATGTTGTCACCGAGATGCCCCGCTCCTTTTCCATCGCCATCCAATCCGATGTTGCATGGCGATCACTCTTTTTACTTTTAACCGTACCCGCCACCTGAATGGCATTGCCGAATAACAGCAACTTTTCAGTCATGGTGGTTTTACCCGCATCCGGGTGAGATATGATAGCAAAAGTCCTACGTGATTGAATTTGTTGAAGAAAATTACTATCTACCATACCAGAAGCCTTAATTTACACCTAAATTTACACCCATTTTAAAATACGAATTTTCCGCCAATGTGGAAAATTCGCGCGCTCTACCTAAAGGGTAGCTTTTTGCCTCCAAGATTTAAGTCATTTTAGGGGGAGGCAAAAGGCGCACCATTTTATAGGAAACCCGCATTTTGATCCATTAAAAGAGATTGAACTGCCTAGAGTTTTCTAGGTTCTTCTGCCATTTTTTGCTTTTCGCCTCTTGCTCAATATAGCTGGTCACGTATTTCAGTGACCCTCCTTGCTTTGCAAGCTCAGGCTCAGTCATAAAAATCGATTTATAACCTGTCTCAGTGATCGGCAATGGTGCACGCTTTGGGCTTATACTTCTAATCTCAATACGAAACATGCCACAGCCATAAAATTTGCGGTGACTGTTCATATAAGCAGGCTCACGACATACAATCTCAACTTCAATTCCCTGCCAAGTGATATTGAAAACTTCCCTGTTTTCCATTTTTTCATCCTCCCTCAATGTGCCCAAAATACGTGTACTTCTTGATAGCCAGTTTCAACGGTGAATATGTCCCCGCTCATTTCCATGTCCCGCCCCATGCGGTCATAGTCGATGTAGAAGGCTAAATGATCAGGCACTTCGCTGGTCTCAGTCGTTAGCTCCTCGGCATAGTCTGCAAGAGATGAGTAACACCCGTTATAGTTTTCCGTCAGGGCTTTCCTAGCGTCTTCCAGATCATCGCCAAAATGCGCCAGTACATCCCCTGCAACCTCTCCATGCTCTTCTAAGAAACAAGCCACTTCATGCACGGATTCCAACCCCTCGTATTCACTGACGCTATACGCTCCAAAACCTTCATAATCGTGGATTGCATATTCTTCTGCCACCTCCTCGCAGGGGCTTGCTTTTAACATCTCGCTGACTTGCTCTTGCATGTCGTCTAGGTCTTGTGTCGCATCAACCCAAACGCCATGTAATGTGCCATTGTTGTAAGCCGCTAAATCGGCAACATATACTCTTAATTCTTCGCTCATGTCTTTCTCTCCTATGTCTAAAAACACACCCCTTTTGGGGTTAAAAACCCCAGACAAAGAGCGAGGTATGCCGAGCGAAAGATCATGACTTTTGACGGAATCCAGACAGGCGGAACCACCCAGCCTGCACGAAGCCCACTGCTTTTCTTGGGCGCAGGAAGGTAGGGGGATGTCTTGATGGAGGAAAAAGGCGTGATATTCTGATGTCCCCCCAAAAGGGAAATCTAAAAAACCAAGCGAACTCGCCATGTCATTTGTGGTGAGTTCATCAATAGTCTCTTGATACGGGTCGTTGCAGGGTGTCCCTGCTAGAATGGGGTGTCGGAAAACGCATGGTGTTTTATCCATGCGATTGAAGCAGGGGAAAGACTTTTCCCCCTCAGAATCATCTAACAAACAGCAACTCCAAAATGTTTTAGCGTCAATTATCATGAAGTGAGTTCCCCCCTCTCCTTCAAAAAAATGAACACCGCTACCAAACAGACTTTTTAAACAGATTTAAGCACATGGGCATCTGATACCCCGCAAGCTTGCCCTGATACATACAGGCACGCTTTTCCTCTGACGTTGCAACCAAAGGTGCGGTTCTCCCTCCATGCACTGACCTCTCTCTTACAAAGATCGTGACGGCACGGTCTCCAAATAAAGGAGAGTAAAATGAAACTACTAACAAGGTTTGAATTAGCCGCAAAAAACAAAACTGAGCTACATGTATTATTAAGACAGAGCTTCAATGAATTAGCGAAAAGCAATCCCGACACCCACCAGCGTAGAAACGCACTGGCATCTATCGAAAACATTCAACAAGAAATTGGCTCAAGGGTACCTGTCAAACCTCAAGCAAGAATTCTGAAAAGGTATTTCTACAGCACCTAAAGAAGCCAGCTTACAAAATCAATCTTTTTAAATTATTTCTTAAAATATTTTTAACCGTTTCTATAGGTGCGCACCATTCCTTAGACAAATATTCTAATACCAAGAACGAATCTATCGGTCGAAGCTTTCGCTTATCCAGCGTTGCGAATGGCCCATCTGTTTCAATGAGAATTTTATCTCTAGGAATCCATTCAATAATCTTCTTACCTTTTTGAGAAACAGTCATAGCTGGCCCAACTGAAAACATACAACCCAAGTTCATTGCCCGATTTAGCTCTTTTTTTGTTCCTAAAAACCAGTGAAGTATGGGAGTTCCTGCATTAGGATATTTTTCTAATTCATCAAGAACTAATGAAACAGCACCTCGACTATGAATTGACATTATCTTCGACCCACTTTTTTGGCATTCCTTTAATATGTGGCGAAAGACTCGCAATTGGCTATCAATATAAGGTAGATATTCCTTAGAGCCATCTAGTCCAATTTCTCCAACATATTTAGTTTCTGTGATTAACGAGTCAAAAAGAGGTAGCTCATGCTCTCTTTCATGTGCAAGTTGAGGATGCAAACCCAAAGCAGTTTTAAACCTAGGAACACCCTTTGTTAAGGCGTATGTCCCTTTCCATGCTCGGGGGGTAGTCGTTACGGACAAAACGTACAAGTTATTTTGCACACATTCTCTAATAATCTCGTCAGGATCAGAATATAAATCTATATGGCAATGCATATCCATCATAGGATTTTTTCTTCCCTCAAAAAAACACCAACTTCAGTCAATCCTCTTGAAAAAACACCAACCAATTCTTGCCTTTCATTCTTCTCATCTGGTAACGGCCCACTTTCGCGCACCCATCTCGAAGCATCTTTCAATTTTGAAAGCCGTATATTCGCGGTTGCCAATGCCAATAAATCATCTTTTTCATTTCCTCCTCTTAATATGAGCTGAAGATTGAAAGATTCATATGGAGCGTCGGCAGAAAAGCCTGAGTAGAGAACTGCTGCCCGTCGAATAATACATGGAACGCAACGACCACATTGAATTCCTTTCCTATGCCAGTTACTACAAGAAACAGTGGAAGGAAGAGCTTTTTCCAACGCTTTTTGGTCTTTGCATTCTTTCAGCATTTCGCCCTTAGTTTTCATCTGGTACGGATTAATTAAAAGCACCTCAAATCCAACAGTATCTAATATTTCTTGTATTTTTGACAAAAAATACGGGTGCGTAGTTCGCGTACTTAAAGAACCAATTCTACGGCGTGTTAAAGGAGGATTTAGAGATATGTAACCATTTTCGGGGATAAATATTTTCTTCAAATTTCCACCATTAACTTTTTGTACTGCTGACAATCCCAGAACAGCCATTGCCAAGAAATTAAAACTTCGTCCTCTCATAGAAATGTCTGTTTCACCGTCTAAACAAGAAATTAGGTGCGGATCAGCATTACAAGCAAGCCTTGAATAAGCACCCGTATTAAGTACTTTTTCGACCATATTTTGTTTTGATGCGTCCCCTTTATAAGCATGACTTACTAGCAATGGTTTTTTTCCATTTCCATTAACAAGGTCAATTGCACCAACAGCGCTATCCAAACCTCCAGAAAACAAACAAACACAATCCAGACCCTTTAAGCTTTTTCGTTTTTGTCGAGCCTTTTTACTTTTTTTAGGGGCTGGGGCACGTAAACCTCCTTGAGTAAAGTTCAAAGTCCACATATCACCAGTTAAATAACCTAAAGCTTTTTCAAGTTCAGAAGAAACAGTGTTCCAGACATCAGTAGAGTGCAGTGCAATATAAAGTTCCAATTCGCGTGACCATGAATTTTTTGCCCCATCTCTTTTACTAAAAGTATCTGCTGCGGTAACAGCCATTGCAATCGTAAGAAAATCAAAAGCATCATTCGATACTCGACAGCCTAGGTCTCTAATTTTTCCAATTATTGGCCGCGCAATACAGCTTGCTGATAATGAATTCCATTGGTATGTATCGTACATCTGAACGGGGTGGCATGTTTCACTATGCGTAGGTAGTTTTTTAGGATTATGATGAAATACAAATTTTGTCATCTAATATGCCTCCCACTCTGTTATTGTTTGATTTATTGCCGAGATTTGAACCTGTGAAATCTGAGATTGAGTAATATTGGATAAATCCCCACCAGATATTTTTTCGAGTGCCCCGTCAACAACCACACTGATTAATTCCCTAAGCTCATTTTCCATGGTTATTTGCCTAATGGCAGTTTCCACCTTGAACCACGCACTCCCCATATCTAATAAAACCTGCTGAAAAACCAAGTCTGTTATATAGAAAGAAAATACTTCACCCATCAAATCAGGTGTAAACACAAAATCATCAATATGCTCTGATTCTTGTAATGCCTCACTTAATGCATAATTCATCGAGGTTCTAACAAGATCGGCATCAGCAGAATTAGGGGTTAAATGAGTAACAATTTTATCTATGGCCTGATCTGTGGACAAACCAGACAAATCAGATAACGCTAAGTTACCTGAAACCGTGTTAACTGAATTTCCACCTAATAGCCCAAATAAACCAGTACCAGCGGTAATACCACTTGCTAATCGTTTTGCGGCACCGCCACCTTTACCTGTCGAGTTTCTTGAGTAATGTCCCAGAGATTTTTTTAGATCACTTCTACTTCCGCTTTTAGCGTACTCCCCGAAGGCTTGCCTAGCAGATTTAAACCTTGTTGAAGATGGCATCCCTTTTGGCACAGTTGGCACATCGGCGTTATTTACTTCCAAATCAGCACCATCATCACCTCCACCAGAAATCACCACGCTATCGCCCTCTTCAGCCCAAGGCGGCACTAGTGGGTTTTTTCCATTAGGGCCTTTACTCGACATTGATGTACCCATACTAATTCAACTCCTTCAATACTGGCACAAGCCATCTTTGTTTAGGGATAGTATGTAAAAACTTAAGCAAGTAATCTTTGCACTCACTATCTTTGTTAGTCAATATTAAAGCACCGTCAAATCCTGTTGGACGTTTGCTCCAATCAGAGCATGTCCTAAATGAGCTAACGAGTGCCTCCATTACCGATAGATAATCTGGTTGAGGAATGTTATCTATTTCTGTAATAGCTTTTGGACTATTTCTAGATTTCACAGCCAAGAGAATTTCAACAAGTTCTTTCGCCACAGATGACATAGTGTTAGAAACAATACTTAATGGCATTGTCTCTCGACTTAAATACGCGGCAGCTCGCAGGTCAATGCCGCTTAACAAAGGTAGAAGTTTTATCCATTCGCTAATAAATTTTTTGTCATGTTCCCATACTTCGGGTAGTTTCTCTTCATTGCTATCCACTTCCAACTTTTTCAAAATATTAGAATAACCATTACCTTCATCTATTTGCCTATATAGCTCCATGGTTGCATTTGGACTAGCGCAACGTTCAAAGATAACTAATTTAGTAATTAATGACTCATCAAGGTTCATGTCTCTCCGATCTGCAACACGCTTCCGCATTTTTATTACATTCAATAAACGCTTAACAATTCGTGGATTACCATTAATACGAGAAGACCCTGATAACAAAGGCGTGATACGTTCAGCAACATTGAGAGCCTCTTCCAATTGACTTACAATTTTTGGCTCAGAAATTGTAAGCTCTGACATTAAATTGGCTACTGATATGGGCTTTTCCTTCCAAGAGTTTCTTAATGATTGAGACAACGACCCTTGAAGAGTTTTTAGGTTTCCGTCTCCAATACCCAAATCAGAAGCTAAGAGCATAAATAAATATGCCCTGACTTCTAAAGCCCCTGGTTTTGGAACTTTAATTGGGACTTGTATTAATTTATCTAAATAATCGGTCTGGTGACGTTCATTAGCTCCCTTATGATATTCCCTAACAGCCGAGCGAATCATTTCCTCATCAGCTGCAATTACAAAAGCAGTATTTGGCAAAAACAAAAATAAGCGTATTGCTTCCAGCGTATGAATAGCATTAAGTGGCGTGCATCTATCTAAATTATCAATATAAACAACCAGCGGACGTTTAATTTCATTTAGTAGCTCGCTATACTCTTTTCTAAACTCTGAAATTTCTTGAGGCGGAGATTTTATTTCTTTCTCTCGTATTAGCCCTTTGGTCTTACCAGTTAATTTTTTAAGATGCTCAGCACCATCTTGAAGCAATTGTTCTCCATCAGCATCATCTGACGAAATTGCGTCATCAGCAAAACTAAAAGCTTTACCGACAGCTCCTCCTGTTGGAATTCCAAAAGCTGCTGCTCCAACATCAATGGCAAGACCTAACGCTCGAATTTTGTTAACGCGTTTAGCCAGAGATTTGGCCTTTATTAGCAACCCTGCATTGTCTTCAACCTCTTTTACTAAAGCCTCTGCGATTGCCTCTAATATCGATGCTCTCGCATCGTCGTATCCCTGATAAAGCCACGCATCAAAACAAATGTGCATATAGTTCTTTTCTTGGCTTTTTAGTTCAGTCTCCGTCAACTTTAAAATAGTAGACTTACCTGCTCCCCAATCACCAAATATGCCAATGGAGATAGGAAGCATTTCTGGTGTATTAATAATATCTACAACAGATTCTGCTATTTCAGAAAAATTTAAATAGTCTAAATTTGATTCAGAATCTGACCACATTACCTACACCTCAATTACAATATTTTAATTTATTAACAAAAATTCCTACACATCATTCAAATAAAAGTACGCCATACCATCAAGGCGTTCTTTAACCTTTTCCCAATGAGGCATGGCTTGCTTCATTAGTCGATAAAACCGTTCACTATGGTTGTGTTCTGCTATATGGCAAAGCTCATGAAGCAGTACATAATCTATACACTCTCTTGGCGCTTTCACCAAATGAGGGTTAAGCGTCAATTGTCCTGTTGGTGAACAACTTCCCCATTGTGTCTGCATAGAAAGAAGTCGAATAGACGGTTTTTCATTTACCCATAATGTTTTTGAAACAACTTCGTCCAACCTACGATCAAACACCTCTCTTGCGCGAACTCTATACCAGTCTAAAAGCAGGGATTTTGTTTTATCAGGATTTAATTTTCGCCCCTGAACTTCCAATACACCTCGTAACAATTTTACATTAGTTGAACTAGGGGAATCATTTCTCACTTTTAACATGTGTCTGCGCCCAAGATAGAAATGGCTTTCACCACTGACATAGTGACGAGGGAGAATATTTTCACGCTTTTGGTCAAAGTAGCGCATTTGCTTACAAACCCAACGCGCTCTCTTTTTCACTGCCTGCAAAATCTCTCCATAAGATGCCATTGGCGGGGCAAGTGCTACAACACGACAATCAGGATGTACTTTTATTAAGACTTTAGGTATATCCGTTGCTCTAGGCTCAATAGAAAAATTTATAAATGTATCTCCATATTGAATTGAGCCATTCTCTTCTGTTGCTAGATTGCTCATGCGGGATTCAACCCCACACGCACGATCTGAACAACTTTCTCAATCATTGCCTTGGCTTGATCCATTCCAGAACCTACCTTTTTACACTCACCAAAGATCATAGGAAGAAGCTTTTTCCTGATTTCAGATTCAATATTTTGAGGATTGATTGAATGCTCTGCTATCGCATTGGTAATGATTTCATCGACTTTAAAAGAAAGCCCTACCCATCGATCAGATAATTCCTCATCTATAGAAGACAAGTTCTCTCCAACATATATTTTTAAAACGCCGTAATAAGCTTGGGCATGTTTATTGTCTGCAAACTTATCTGGTAAATCATCAACTTCACGTTTCTCAACCTTTTCTTCAAACTCTTTGAAAAGCATGTACTGCTTTAACGGGTGATCGAATAACGTTTCTGCTTCCTCTATGACCCGCTTGAGCAGTTTAGAAAACACTTCTTGGGCATAAGGGTCATCACGAAGGCTTTGCTCTATCATTCGCGTAATACGAGTTTTGATGATATCTGTTTCATTTCTGGTTTTGTCTTCTGACCAGTCCTTTGGGTCAGATTTTTCACCCATCTTGCCAACTTCATAAACACCATCTGGCTCTTTAATTTCTACACCGACAACGTGCTTATCCATAAGCTTTTTAACCCGCTCTGAATACTCATCGTAATCAACTGTTTCCCCTGCATCAGATTTTGCAAGCTGGCGCAAGGAACTGTATTGCTTGACAGTTTCCTTGTAGTGTTTTCGATCTTGTTCGGTAAAGCTTTTATCTTCATAAAAGCTGGCTGACTGCAAAGCCACTTTTAAACAATTAGCAAACTCACTTAATCGATCATAGAAGTCTTCACGCACCTTCAAATTAACATCAACCATTTCGCCATTTCGCTCTTGAACTTTTGGCACGATGACCTGACGAAGCTGTTCAATATCACCTTTGTTTTTTACGTCTTTAAATATTGCCAGCAGATCATTGTATAAAAGCGGAAGCTTTTTATACTCAGTGCTCATTTGCTGGTAGAGACCTTCAAGGTCATTGATATCAAAACCACCCTGAGTACGGTTAGCTAAATCCTGATATTTGGCTATTGTGGTATCCAGTTCTGCCAAAATACCCCGATAATCTATAAGCAACCCAAATTTCTTTTTCTCGTGCAAACGATTAACACGCGCAATAGCCTGAATCAGGTTGTGTTCTTTAAGAGGTTTATCAATATAAAGAACTGTGTTCCTCGGTTCATCAAATCCAGTGAGTAATTTATCAACGACAATGAGTATTTTAAGATCATCATCTTCCTCAAATCGTTTAACAATCTCCTTGGTATAGCTCTTCTCATCTTGTGAGCCAACATTCTCTTTCCACCATTTCGCTATCTCAGGGGTACTGGCTTCATCAACATCTGTATTGCCTTCTCTGGTATCAGGTGCAGACATAACAACGGCAGATTCAAACAAACCAAGCTCATCCATAAACTGCTTATATTTAATGGCTGATAATTTACTATCACAAGCAATCTGTCCCTTTAGCCCATCATCAATATTCTTCACAAAATGATTAGCAATATCATAAGCAATCAAGCGAATTCGATCTTCGGATTGATATAGATGACCTTTTTTGGCGAATTTCTTTTTTAGATCGGTTTTCTGCTCTTCCGTTAAGCCTTCAGTGATACGGTCAAACCAGCTATCAATTGCTCGTTCATTCACATCAAGATCAGGAATACGCTCTTCATAAAGTAAAGGTGTAACGGCTTTATCTTCAACCGCTCTTTGCATCGTATAGGCGTGAACAATCGGGCCAAATTTATTCTCTGTTTTATCATCTTTTAAAAGTGGTGTTCCTGTAAAAGCAATAAAAGCAGCATTAGGAAGCGCATTACGCATACGAATGGCGTTTTCACCACCTTGACTTCTATGCCCTTCGTCAATGAGAACGATAATGTCTGAACTTGGGTTGTGGCACTCAGGCATTTTAGCGGCAACAGCAAACTTATTAATGATAGAAAATATTATTCGCTCTTTACCTTTAGATATTTGCTCGGCTAGTCTTCTACCTGACGTTGCTAAGGCTGCCGCCTTATCTTTCTTGCTGGCAAGCTCACCGCCTGTGCTAAAGGTTGTGCTTAACTGGCTTTCCAGATCAACACGATCAGTCACCACCACAATACGGCATTGCTTCAACGCACTATGCAAGATTAACGCTTTTGATAAAAAGACCATGGTGAAAGACTTACCTGAACCAGTGGTATGCCAAATTACACCACCTTGTCTTGCTCCCTTTTTATCTTTGGTCTCTATTCGATCTATTAAACGCTTGATGCCAAATACCTGCTGATAACGTGCAGCTACTTTCCCAATTTTCTTATCAAACAGGACAAAGTATCTTGCCATTTCAATCAGGCGTGCAGGAGACAGAAGGCTTATGAGAAGCTTGTCTTGTTCAGTGACGGCAAGCTCACCACCTGCTATCAGGTTTTCGTACCATTCACGATCCTGCTTAGGTCGATGTGAAAACAAACTATCTTTTGCATCAGAACTCAGTACCTTATTCTTCAGACTGTAAAATGCTCCCTCAGAAATATCTTCTTCCCGCCATGGTGCCCAAAACTTAAACGGCGTGCCTTGTGTGCTGTAACGACCATCAGCCCCATTGATTGAAAAAAGAAGCTGGGAGTAGGCAAATAAATGAGGAATCTCATCATTACGTTGATTGCGAATATTCTGGGATATACCTTCGTCAATTGTTGGGCCTTTCTTAGAATGCCCATCAGGTCGTTTTGCCTCAATCACAGCAAACGGGAGTCCATTCACAAAACAGACAATATCTGGTCTGCGTGATTCCACTTCGCCTGTTCTTAAAACACTCAGCTCTTCTGTGAAGAGGAAGCTATTATTATCAACATTATCCCAGTCAATAATCTGGATTGTTGGATTGACCTTCTTGCCGTCTATAAACTCTTTGACCGATATACCATAAAGCAGGTGGTTATATATTCTCTCATTCGCAACACCCAGCCCTTCATTTAATGCAGGCGAACAAAGTTCGGCAATAACGTTATCAATTGCATTTTCAGAAAATTTCCTTTCTTTCCCTGCAAAGGTAAAACGGCGTTTACGAAGCTCTTCTCTCAGTACTTCACGAAAAACTACTTCACTAGTCTTGCCATTACGTGCAGATAAAGCCTGCTCAGGTGATAAGAAAGTCCAGCCAAGATTATGAAGTAGCGTTAATGCTGGAATCTTCGCGCTGTACTCTTCTTGAAACTTAGGGAGAGTTACTTCCATAATGGGTGCTCCTTCCAATTGTCGGGCATTCCCATTGCCGCACGCAACTTACCATTTTGAGCAAGAGGCTCTAATAATTCGTTACATTGCTGGCACCAGCTATCGCCATTATTTGTTGTTTTAAGTAAATAACGTAACATCAATAAGATATAAAATATTCTGTCATTACGTGGTGTAACGGGTGGATTCCACTCTGGCGCTCTGGAACTTTCAGGGCGAATAGACAACTCTCTATTCCACAATCGGCTATGATGGGCGCATACGTTGCGTATATAGGTAAGCTTATGAAGCCAATCCGCCAAGCGCTTATGATGTATATTGAGTTTGCCTGAAATGGCTTTTTTGTCAGTATGCATTAGTCCTTTGTAGCAAAATGATAAGCTACCTAATGACATTACCTCAGTTATCACCCAAATGGGTAATGTTGGGAATCCTGCATATTTGTTTTTGTAATGCGTAATAAACGCATCACTGGAACGACCTGCTTCTACTTCAAGCTTTGTAAGCCACTGAGCATGTCTAAAATTCGGATGAAAATTCGCAGGATCAGTATGACCAAAAGCCCCATACGTATGACCAAGATGATAGGTGATTAAGGTACGGATATAGACTTCAACACGTTCAATTGCATCAGTGACAAGCGAGCGCAATTGGCGATCAAATTCATACAGGTTTATGACATCATCAAAGCTCGTGTCTGCAATGAAATCATTGGTGACATTTCCATGTTCATCCCTAATACGAAACGGATACCAATAGGCACTCAGGCGGTAATAGCTGATCGTGCTAAGCTGTGTTAATGCATGGGCGGGGTCATTGATAATCAAACCGCGTGTTTGAAGCAACGCCAACTGATCGCTAAAGGTAAGAGCAGGTTTCTGGTAGGTCTCAGGCATTGAGCACCCCCAGACGGCAGGCATAAAAAAGCCACCAAGGTTGCGCATTATTAAGAGGCGTGGTGGCTGTGTTACATACAGTATACGAAGAAAACACAGAAGAATTCAACAAAAAAGAACTAAAAAAACGTATCTTATTGTTTATCAAAGACTTTATTTTTACGGCAAGGGGTAGCAATGGCTGAACATCCCCCTGAATATTAGTTTTTTTATGTCGTTGAAATCTAGCGAAGTATCTAAGCATACAGTTCTAACCCTTCGGTGGATATGGGTCATTACCATGGCTATCCGAACGCTGTATCTTCATGTCCTTTCCATGAATTTGAAGTTCAGTACCTTGGTTTTTACTAATACCTCTACCAATTTTCTCAGCTTCCGCTTTGGTGCTAGTCTTGTCACTGGCTTTTGAAGTGCCATCTCGCTTAACTTGCCAGCCACCATCTTTGTGGGGCATTACTCTATGTGTATCTCTCTTGGGCATAATATGTCTCCTATCTGTACGGTTGGTGAAAATAATTAAATCAATAGTTCCCTAATAAACCTAATGAAGCAGTTATCGGTGGAAGCAATCTTTTAATTTTTTGCTCAGCCTGAGCTTCCATATTTCTTTGTTGATAATATTCAACCTCCTTTACTAGTTGGTGTGCTCGATTAACGGCATCTTTTTTGTACTGCGCAGCATTCCAACCAACATCAAGCGACTCCATAGCATCAAGAAAATAATCCTTGAGCTGACCACCACTACCAAGCAAACCACCAATATGCCAGTATGATTTTTCTGTAAGCATTTTTTCCAACTCGTAGGATTCAAAAACATAATTGTTTTTTGCATTCCAATATTTTACTAATCTGACCATTGGCTTGATCATATTATTATTTGCTTGATTTGCATTGACCAACGTTTGGTTAAAGTCATTTGGATCAGTTTCTATCCAGCTATTAAAGGCGGATGCCTTGGCTGGTATCTTCAACCCACTAAACCATGTGCTAATGGCAGGTACTAGCTCAAATTTAATATGGTTTAACGACAACACAATTGTTGGATTTTCTTGAGATATTTCAGAGCTACTGTAATAGGCATTAACAAAACGATTGAGTTTATCCAAGTAGGTTTGTGGCTGATAATTTGAATCATTAAACACCACCATATAATCAATATCAGAATGCTGATCCATACTTCTTGGAAGTATCGTTCCACGGGTATATGATCCAAAGAGTAAATGTTGCGCTAGGTCTCCGCCAAAATAACTATTCAATCGAGACTGAATAGTGGTTATAGAGCGCTGGATACTCTGCTTCTCTGTATCCCTTATAATGGCGCTCCCCGCCAAATTTGTTACATAACTATTTACTGTCATCGCTTACCTCCTTGTCGATGTTGTAATCTGCTCTCCCTGCGTCAATATCTTTTTTTGCTTTTTCATACGCCCATCTTGGGATATCAGGACTCATGGAATTAAGTGCATCTCTTTTTCCAGCAAGCTCTGTAATAGTTTTTGTGATGGCATCATCTTCTAATTGAAGAAGGTCTATCTCTCTAAAACGTCTAACACGATTTTTAAGAATGTTATATTCCCGACCTGAGTTTTTATGATTGTCTGCGACTTGTTGAGGGCTTAAGAAAGTCATTGTCGATGTTAGAGCTGCTGCTAGAAGTGCCAATATTGCCGTCATTTCTGGATTATCAGAAAACGCTTCTATGCCAGCCCAAGCAGCAAGAACAGCACTCGGCAACCCTAATAAGAGATGAGCCTTAGACCAAAGGCTACCTGCATTGAAATGCCCCTTCATAGAATGAAGAGCATCTTCTTCAATACGATAGGTCTCAGCAATTACAGCATCAACGATTTTACTTTTATCAACCACTATGCAGCCTCCTTATCAATTTTCACACGGCGTTTGCCAGTGAGGAGTTGTTGCATTAGCGCCTTTTTCTCTTGTTTCAGGAATTTGAGTTTTTGCTGTAGAGTTTCGATTTCTTTATCCGCAACAAACAGGACTGAGGCTATTTTTTCTTGTTCTCCAATTGGTGGCAAATTGAAATGTGCTTTTTTAATTCCTCCTATAGATAACCCAAACCTTGTTGCACCCGTCGCTAAAGTGAAAAAATAATATCTCGTTATTGGCGTGGAAAATAAGTAATTAAGATATGCACCATTTGCTAGTACCTGATTAGGTCTTACTATTGCTAAGTGGTATCCACAAACAACACCATTGAGGTTTTCACTAACAATGGCAGGAACAGCTATATCACCTGGCGTCTCAGAATCCTTAGTGATTATTACATCACCCATTTTCAGAGTGTACTTATCAATTTCTGACTGCTTCGCAGTTGCTTTCATAAACTGAAGAGCACGAGTAATTCGAATATTGTAGTAAACGTCAGTGTAGTTACAAAGCTCGACAGGTATTTCACTTTCTACTGTTTTTTTATCTACGGAGCTAACTATAACATTTGCAACATCAATCAAATAATGATCACCCCACTCACCACTAAACCCTGTAAGGCGTTTTTTCCCAGTAAGAAGTTGTTGCATGAGGGATTTTTTTTGTTGCTGGCTGTTACTGATCAGCTTTTCCGTGAGATCAATCGCCCGATCCCATATAGACAGAATTTTGGCGATTTTCTTTTGTTCAGTAAGTGGTGGAATAGGAACTTTAATGGACTTTACAAGAGTACCGCTTAAGTTACTTTGACCTGCTGAATTGCTAAAGTTTCTTATATTTTGATACTGGCTTAGCAAGAAATTAAAATAAAACTCAGGCTCTTGGTCAACGTTAAAAATAATAGCTGCACAATTTTGATTCGTCGTAGATTGAAACTTTAACATTGCTACTTGACCGCGAGTTTTACCTTGACCAATCATTGCAAGTAAAATTGTACTTTTAGGAAATAACTTTGCTGATGAATTCTTTAAACCTTCCTCACTAATGTACTCTTGAACATCTTCTATATATAGTAGGCAGTTCTGCACTTCAGTTGTCCTTATCCATGGGACTTGTCCTCCCCAATACTCTGTTTTTTTTCTGCTAGGAGTACCGCCAGAAGTAACAGTAGCAATTTCACTAATTTGTTTAAACCCCCATCCATCAGGAACCATAACCAAGCTCCTTTAGATAACCATCCATTTCAGTTTCCAACTCTGCCAGTTGCGCCTTTAACTCTTCGCGCTCTTTACGCACAGCCATCAGGTCAATTTCTTCTTCCTCTTCAAAGGTATCAACATAGCGTGGGATATTGAGATTGAAGTCGTTTTCTTCTATCTCTTCAACGGTCGCCAAATAAGAATATTTATCTACGCTTTCACGTGTCTTAAAGGTTGCAACTATCTTTTCAATATTCTCAGGTGTAAGCTGGTTTTGATTTTTACCAGACTTGAATTCACGGCTAGCATCAATGAACAAGACTTTGTTATCCGCTTTATCTTTCTTAAAGATAAGGATTGCTGCGGGAATCCCCGTGCCATAAAAAAGTTTTTCAGGAAGGCCTATCACCGTATCTAGCAAGTTTTCTTCTATAAGCTGTTTACGGATTTTTCCCTCTGAACTGCCACGAAACAAAACACCATGCGGTACAACAACACCCATGCGCCCTGTTGTTGGTTTCATAGTTTCGATCATATGCGAGATAAAGGCGTAATCACCCTTCGTCTTTGGCGGAATACCACGGCGGAAACGACCGAATGGGTCATGATCGGCTTCATCATGCCCCCATTTATCTAAACTAAATGGAGGATTGGCCGTCACGATATCAAAATGCATCAAGCCACCATTATTATCCAACAGCTTTGGATTGCGGAGGGTGTCACCCCACTCAATTTTATGATTATCCTCCCCATGCAAGAACATATTCATCTTGGCAAGCGACCAAGTGGAGCCGATAGCTTCTTGTCCGTAGAGTGCATATTTTTTACTATCAAAACGCTCTTTAATCTTACGACCACATTTCATAAGTAGTGAACCTGAACCACAGGCAGGGTCACAAATTGAGTCTCCTTCTTGTGGATCAAGTAACTCTGCAATTAAGTCAGAGACCTCAGGAGGCGTGTAGAACTCCCCAGCTTTTTGTCCACCACCTGCGGCAAAAAGTTTGATCAGATATTCATATGCATTACCAATGATATCAAGCGTTCCTACACGGCTAGGACGAAGGTCTAAGTCATCGCTGGAAAAGTCTTCAAGCAAATGACGGAGGATTGTATTTTTTTGTTTTTCTTCTCCCAATTTATCTGTATTAAAACTAATGTCTTGGAATACTGATTTCGATGCGTCACGAAGCTTAGTGCCGTTTGCTTCTTCGAGTGCATGAAGGGCTTGGTCGATGCGCTCACCATTTCCTGCCTCATGCCGTTTTTCATAAAGGCTATAGAAGCTAGAACTTTCAGGAAGAACGAAGCGTTCATTCTTCATCATCTCTGCGATTAGTTCAGGCTCATCCCCGTGCTCTTCTTTATATTTATCGTAATGATCCTGCCAAACATCTGAAATGTATTTCAGGAACAACATGGTCAGAATGAAATCCTTATAGGTATCAGCACTGACTGTGCCACGGAAAGTGTCACAAGCCCCCCATAGTGCTTTATTAATTGCATCCTGATTTATTTCTGAGCTTATTGATGTGTTCATATTTTCTTATCCTTCTACTATAAAGTTTTACCAGACAGAACAGAGCTGGCTATAGAATTCATTAATTTATCCGCATTTCTGGATAATTCAGCACAAATATTTTTTTCTGCCTTCAATGTTTTATACAGCCCTAAAACCTGTTTTTGTGTCTGTAACGGAGGTATAGAAATTTCAGTGTTTTCCAGTATTGAACGTCTAACGCTTTTCGTTACCGATCCCTCTGCTGACCGTTCAAAATAATTTTGCAGGTGCTTTTGATTAAGTTGCCAAACCAAGAACTCAGGCAATAGTGATTCTTCTGTCACACGGAGAATATAGAAATGAGGGGAACTCACGACCTTCCCTGTAACCTGATCCATCAGAACGGCATAATTACGTGCACCTCTAGCCGCAAAAAGAATATCTCCCTCTATCAGCCAATCAGGCTGTTTCTTGCCCAGCAACTCCGTCTCAATGACAGTTCCCCAGCAAACACCACGCTCAACAGAAACATCTTTCATCTGCACAGCACTGATACCACTACCAGATTTTTCCAGTAGTTTTCCTCGAAATGGGTGCCCCGAGGTGATTGTCGTGAGTTCTGCAAGCCTCAATTAATTATTCCTTCATTGGTTATGATGCACGAACATTGAATCAGAACACTTGTTTTGTTAACCATTAATTTTGCTTCATTGCCATTAATGCATTTGTTTTGGCATTTAAAATACTCACCAACCCATACTCCCCATCGTTTAATCATTCAGGCTTACGCTCACGAGTCCGCGTAGCTCTTTTTGTTGACCGTGTTCTATTACGGTCAGTATTCCTACTCCTATCGTGAGATTTATCATGCCCAGCACGATCAAAAGTTGGGCGAATTGAATTCTTTCTCTCGCGTTCCTGTATCTGCCTGAATTCATGAATGCGCTTGGCAAGCAAAGTGCGTTCATCTTGCTGTTTACCTCGAACCTGCGTGAACTCGCCTTGGAGCACGGAACGTACTCCGCCATGTCTGAAAACCAGTTCTTCCTTCGCTGTCTTTTGCTTATCTTTCAGGCTTGCAGTTTCTTTTTGGTTAATCAGCCGTATTCGCTTCTCCCTACCTGTTACTTTATCGAAGAACCCCATAACCCCGCGCCTGAATTTATCCCTTCCAGCCTTGGTAAGAAGGTGTCTTTTTACCCGCTGTTGCTCAGACAACTCGCGCCGTTCGGCGCGCTGTACCCTGACAAGCTCTGCCTTCTTATCTTGGAGGGGCTGAATTTCTTCCGTATGGTGCTTTTTAAGCAGGGCAATCCTGCTGAATATCTCAGAATTAAAGCTTAACCTGATTTTGTCCTGCGTTGCCGCAACTGTTGGTAACTGATCAGGGCTTCCTAGTCTGTTTTTAAGCTCTTTGGTCTTAATCCCGCCAAAGCGTGATAGCAAGTAAACTTTGCTGGAATTGTCCAAAACGACAAATCCACGCCTGTCACCCTGCGCCAAAAACAGGCCACGCTCTTCAAGCGCATGTTTAAAGCTCTTTAAATTATTAGAATGCTTCCATGCATTTTGGCAGAGCATTTTTATCTCTTTGGGGTCAATGCCTTTCCTTTTGAGCTGTTGCCATTCAACATGGCTAACATTGAATGGATCACGCTCACGCTTATCAATGAGACCTTTGGGCATGTCCCAGCCATGATCAAGGTAGATTTGTCTTGAGATGTCAGTGCATTTGCGCTTGAAATGGGACATATTGATGACTTTCATGTTATCAATATCGACGCGAGACCACACCACATGTGCATGTCTGCGTCCTTCCTTTTCATGAAAAACAATCGCCCGTGGCTGATCTGTTAGACCTAGTTTTTGTTCCAGCTTATCAAAAGCTGCAACGAACTGGTCATAGCTGACATCTTCGCCTTTAGGAGGATTAAATGATGTTGAGAAAAATGGCTTCTTAGATCGAGTCCCTTGGGACACACCATCAATCTCAAGTAACGCCGCATGAAGCGAACTTCCGACTAATCCGCGTACTTCGTACAGCTCTACATGATCATTGTCTTTGGTATTGGTTAAGTGGTTTGCTAGGTTTCTGGCAGACCCACGCTCCGAGGCTTTAATGATCATTGCGCGGTACTCCTTTGTCATGTTTCTTGTCTGGGGTTGTCTCCTGATACCCCAGTGAAATCATGACCGCTTCGCGCATGTCAGTTAATGCATTGAGCGCTTGTGTCAGCT